>NZ_FOXO01000052.1 GCF_900115735.1 Butyrivibrio proteoclasticus | reverse complement strand
TCCACAGTTTTGTCTGGTTCTGCGTGCCTAACGAAGTATATTCTAGTCATTTAGTCCTCCAGTCATTAATCTTCCAAGAATGCGCATCACATCTATGTTTCTTTGATGATACTATATTAGGGAACAAGAAAAAAGAGACTATCACGAATTATAATCATGAAAAGTCTCTCTATAACTCTTACTTCCCAATCTGCTTAAGGAATTTCTTATCATTCATAATATTCAAGAAAATCTTGTCTCTTTAATCCCAATGTTAGTGTTGGTCTTTCAGACATACTGTCCTCCAATATCTTCGGATATATAAGAACAATCGCATTTTTTAGAAATTATCTTTTTTCAAAGTCACGTATCAGTAAAAGTGTTCTGTACTCTCTATGATTCCATGCTTGTCTTCCTTCTTTCTCCAACATCTTTTCATTCTTAGAAATAGCTTCTTCTAAAGAATAGAACACCTGTCGAAATCCATACTTTTTTTCGTTTTCTGTGTAATTGCACCGGCTCTTGGTCGGTGCTACGTCACAAAAATACAACCTACTGATCTGATGCCAAATCATAGGCTCATGAGTAGACAATCGCTTTTCTTCTATTTCTCCGAAAGGTCTGATTGAATCATAGATCACATCATATCCGGTTTCTTCTTTTACCTCTCGCATCAAGGCTTGATACTCATTTTCACCCTTTTCGATTCCTCCACCGGGGAGTTTCACTTCTCCGAAACAATTCTCTATCATCAACAGTTTGCCATTAATAAAAATAATGCCCCTTACTGCCTCTCGTAATATCTCTTTCATATCCGGAAGATAGTTTTTCTCATCCATAACAAGAATTTTCTTCATTTTAGTTCCTCAAAATCAGACTTGTGCATAGACCATTAACCTGGAACATAATCCAATCAACAAACTTGAATTTGTCGACAGTCTAAGGGAGAATACTTCCGTTTCCAATGAGCACTCTGATGATTCCAATTGCAAACAAATGCGCCGGATAGTAGAGATAAAAAAACCATTTCATGCCTTTCCATTTTCCCCTCTCACCGTTATACTGTTTCAAAATCGGTAATGATAACAGCGTACACATCTGAAGGATTCCGTACGCTTTGTCCATAAAGATAAAATATACGACTGCATAAATTGTTGTCCATATGAGCATCGTAAGCGATTGTTTCTTGAAATCGCCACGATTTATGTACAAGCATACCGGACACATAGCCGCCACGGTTGACCAATCCGATGGAAATGTAATAAGGCAGATTATAAGGATAAAAAAGATTTTTCCCCACTGCGACAACTGATCCGTTGTAAATATAACCATCAAAACCACAGACCACGCAAGAGACCACATTACACTTGTCATATTAAAAAAGCCGTTTGGAATATACGGTATCCCACCTGCGAAGTTATATGCAAAATGAGAAATCACCGCAAAAGTAAATAGCCTGCCAATATATTTTTTGACATCTCGGGTATAATGAAATCCCTCTGCAATGAAGAACCACATTATAGGAGCAGTCAGCCTTCCTATTACGTGTAGCAACATTACCCACCATATTTTCTGACATCCAGGATACAAAAGCCACGTCATATGATCAATTGTCATTGCAAGAATGGCTATAAGCTTTATTTGATTTGAATTTAAGCCTTTCGTCTTTAATGCATTCAATGCGCTCTCCCCCTTTGCATTATACCGGAATTAAATAGTCAGCTTCATTTCTTCCATATTGCATCTACCCCAGGTTTCATCTTTATAGGCAAATGCGTCAGGTGTAAGTTTTCTCACTACAAATCCGGCTTTTTCATAACACCTCATAGCGTGCGTTCTCTCGTCCGTAACCCAGTTTTTCATTGATTCAAAATCATTATCTATTTCAAGTTTTCTTAATTTCATAAATATCCTTATCGCATTATTCTGAAATAAAAAACTATATCGTGCATTCAAGAGCTGGCAAGACTTTTTTCTCTATGAATTCCACACGATCAAAGATCCTTACCTTAAATGTACCAGTAATTCCCACAGATACGTTTTTCTCTTTGTTTACATAGATGATATTTCCGCTGTCGCCAATTGCTGCATATACCTCTTTATCATCGTAGGGCTTGTACCATAAGTAGCCATAATTCATGAAGCCAAAGCGCTCGCCAAGCTTAATGTGAGGCGCCAGCATGTCCTTCAGATATTCTTCGGAGATGAGCCTTTTATCGCCGTGCATTCCGCCGCCCAGCACCATCGCGCCGATAACCGCCATATCTTTTGCCGACATGCACAGTCCCCAGCCTGCGGTAACACAGCCCTGAGGGTCAGAGTACCACTCATATTTCCTTGGATTCTTGCTCATAAAGAAATCAAACTGATCCTCTTTGGAACTGTCACCGTGTGGTATTCGTTTCGGAAGTCCCAGTGGCTCAAAGAGATTTTTGTTAGCAAAATCAATGCATTTTTCGCCCGTAGCTCTCTCAATTATTCCTGCAAGAATCTGAATGCCAAGGGTAGCATACCTGAACTCACCTGTTATTCCATTACGTCCTCCAAGATAATCAAGGATTGCAAGAGTAAAGTCCTGTGAAGTACACACCTTTTTCCAGGGTTCTGACTTACCCTTATACGGAGCTGTCATAGTAAGAAGGTGCCTGATGGTAACGTCATAGATAGTCTTCTCTCCGCGCTTAACGTTGTAATCAGGGAAAAAATCCATCACCTTCTGGTCCAGATTCCTAATGTAGCCCTTATCCAGAGCAATTCCGGCAAGTAATCCCATGACGCCTTTGGTCACGGAATTGACATTCATCGCATCCTCAGTCTTAAATCCATGCCAGCAATCATCATAGACAGCAGAACCGTCTTTGATGGCATAGATCTGGCAGATATTTGACTCATTGCCCGTACTGTTTTCAATGTACTTGTGAAGCTGTTCTTTGTTCATCAAAAAAGCCTCCTATTAGGATAGATTGGACGTCCTAATAAAAGGCTAATTGAATTAGAAATTGTTTTCAAGAAAAATCTTTAATTCTATTTTATTCCGATATAATGCTCATTCCAACAAACTGGAATTGTTAACACTCTGTCTTATTGCACCGGAGGCATAAAGCATAAAATGCAATCGCCAGAAACTGTGATACCACAGACACAGTGACAAGATACACAGGATTCAAATCATACAGGGCACCGAGAAGCCAACTGCCCAGAAACCACGCAATACCAAATCCTGTCTCAAATATTCCGAAACCGGTGCTTCGCATGGAACGCGGGACGATTCCGCTGACAGCTGCTTTCATAATACTTTCCTGCGCACCCATTCCAATCCCCCACAGAATTATCCCAGCTCCGATCAACCAGGCATTTCCAGTCATAAAAACAAAACATGAGAAGAATGTGCTGCATAGTGTGGAAATGATCAGAGCCTTCAGCCCGACCTTATCATAAAGCCAGCCAAAGAATAGTGCAGCAAAGGCATCCACAGCCATTGCCCCAGCATATAGCAGGCTGAGCATGGATTCATTAAATGCTCCGGTATTAGCCGAATGAAGTGTGATCAGGGTGAAGTCTGCAAAGCCAAAAGCAAAAAAGCAGATGGCCGCCATGAACAGAACAAATGACTTCCTGAATTCAAAGCTTGCCGGTTTATCTTCCTGCTTTTCAAAGATCTCCGGATCAGGGTATCTTATCTTTGCTGTCAAAACAAGAGCTATGGTGATCATTGCAGGAACAAGCAGTATCGCAAAAGAGATCCTATACGTTGTAAAAAGGTCATCTGTACCTTTTACAAGAGCTGTTACAAAAAGCAGTACCGGTCCGAGAAACGCGCCAAGCTGATCCAGAAACTCCTGATAGGCAAAGCCTTTTCCGGTTCCGATCTCGCTTGCCGCAAAGCTTACCAATGTGTTTTTGGCAGGCTTTTTTATCGCTTTTCCGATACGCTCCAGGATCACAAGACCGCAGGCCCAAATCCAGCCATGTTCAGGTACGAGTGCCAGTGCAGGAATCGCCAGAGCCTGTATTACATAGCCTGTGATAACAAATGTCCAGTATTTCTTCGTTTTATCTGCTATAAATCCGGATATGAGCCTTAGTGAATACCCGCACAATTCTCCTATACCGGACACAAATCCGATGGTTGCAGCGGATGCCCCTGCGAGGTTCAGATATTCGCCCAATATGCTTCTGGCGCCTTCATGAGTCATGTCCGAAAACAGACTTACGATTCCCATCAGGGTTATAAATATTATGGCGCCAGACAAAGCCCTTTTTTTATCCATGTTCTACTCCACTAATCCCGATTTGCTTATTTCATTATCCTGAAATTCAAAGTTCCATAATTTCTAAATTGTACGAAACCAAAAGCTTTCCATTATCCAAAGAACGGGCATCTTTCTTTAATACACTGCTGGTTCTGCGATGAGAACTCACAGTGTTGCTTCTCATATTCGATCTGCACCCCGTAGTGCTGTCTTACGTACTCTATTCCATGCTTGAACGCAATCATAGCATCTCTTTTACAACATCTTGGGCCATTTATCTGTCCAAGTTCACCTATGGCGCTTGATGTAAATGCCATGTGATCTCCCCATGTGCCATCCTCAGAAAGTGGTCCTGTACCATCAATAATAGAAAGAGCTGCTCCTATAGATGTTATCGCTCCGCATATTCCCCACAGTCCGCACATTGCTCCCGGCATCCGAAGTCCTTCTTTCAAAAGCTTCTCCAAGGCATAGTCTATATCTATTTTACCGCCAGCATTATGATAAGCCATTAAAAGACATGCCCCATCTAATATATGATGCTCTGGCCCATGTATGCTTATATACTCTTTTTTTGCCATTGCCTTAAACATCTTGATAGGATTTACGCCTTTTTCATTACGTATATCTTCAATAATTCTGTTTGCTTTTTCTTCAATAGTCATAAGTAGTTTCTCCCATAAACTAATTATGAAGCTCTGTACTCCATAAGAGTTGTGTTCTGCCATTTTCCAAATCGATCCTTAGCTATTCTTTCCCTATAGCCAATTTCCCTGAAACCACATTTTTTGTGTAAAGCTATACTTGCTTTATTAATTGAGAATATTGCAGAATATATGCTCCAATATCCACATTGCTCAGCCTCTCGGATAATCGTATTTACCAAAGCTGTTCCTATCCCATGACCTCTATAGTTTCTATCAACATATACACTCATTTCAACGCAGCCTTTATATGCACACCTACTTGAAGAAGGACTTAGCGCTATCCAGCCTACAACCTTTCCTTCTTCCTCAAAAACAAACCTGCAATTCTTTATGTGGCCTTCATTCCACTCAGTAAAACTAGGACACTCTGTATTAAAAGTTGATGTTCCCTCTTCTAATCCCTGCTTGTAAATCTCTGCTACTGTCCCCCAGTCTTCATCTCTCATTTCTCTAATCACAGCATTCCACCTCCGATTTTTTTATCGCATCATTATAGATATTTAATGCCTCTAAAACCTGACTCTGTTTTTCCTTTGGAATCATAGAAAAAACTCTCTTAAACTTCATATTCATATCTTTTTCTATTGTATTGAATCTTGCCATTCCTTCATCAGTCAGATTAAGCACTACGCACCTGCGATCCCTTGTTGAAGGTTCTCGCAAAACATATCCTTTTTGAACAAGTTCTTCTACAGATCTGCTTACAGCACTTTTATCCATCTTAAGAAGTTCAGCAAGTTCCTTTACACATATTCCGGGTTTTCTGCCTATCTCAACAACCAGAAAGCATTGAGATGTATTGACGTTACATTGACAGCAATCAGAACTGTTTAGCTTCTCAAGATTACGTTCTAATTCTCTGGTACTTTCTCGAAATAGTTTTACCTTATCCATCGAATGCCCTCCTATGAATTTAAATGATATAATCATTAGTTGTATTTGTCAACTATTTTATGATATGAAAAAGCCACCTAGCCGCTATAAACAACTACGTGGCAATTCCATGGGCATATTCATTAATCCATAACTTTCCAGAATACAGGAATGTTCAGTTCATGAGCCAGTTTCGTCAATAAATATCCTTATCTGTTTCAGTGCATAACCGCATCATCCGCAGTAGATCTGTATCGCACGGTGAGTAAATTCAGCAGTTCCTTCTCCGCCCATCTTATCAATATTTTCGGTGAATTCTCCGCCACCGGCATACATCTTACCAAGTCCGGAAAGAATTTCATTAGAACACTTATAAAAATGCTCGGTAATAAAACTCTGTAGCTTTCTTACCTGATTCTGTACTTCTGCAGAAGCAGGATCCTGATTCTTCATACATCCAAACTCTTCAAAGATTTTCATGAAATTGGCCATCATACTTTCTTCCTCGCTCTTTGAACGCTTTTGGTCCTTCTCTACAAATTCCTTATATTCTGGAGTATTACCCCACCGTTCTTTTGCACGCTTAGCGTATTCGTCTAATTTGCTTGAATCAAATGCTGTAAAATCCAAATGTCTCACTCCTCTCAGTTTTAATCCACGGCACATACTGATCAGATTTTCGATGTGTTCCTTCTTTAATTCTAGAAGTTCTATCTGCTGGTCAAGTGCCAATCTCTTGTCAAAATCAGATCTGGTTACGATATCCTTGATATCCTTAAGCGGAAACTCAAGCTCACGAAACAGTAAAATCTGCTGAAGTCTCTCCAGCGCCGCATCGTCATACAGCCTATATCCGGACTCGGTATACTCCGCCGGTTTTAAGAGTCCTATCTTATCGTAATACTGCAACGTGCGTATACTCACTCCTGTCAGCTTACTCACTTCATTTACTGTCTTCATGGCTATCATCTCCTTCACGTGTGATTACATCATAAACTATTACGTAACGTCATAGTCAAGTAAAAATATATAATTCTGCAAAAAAAGATCGGCATCAAATCCATTTCTGAATTCTTTGCCGATCCTCTGCTTTTCCTTCTTTCGATTGTAAGTCTTTACGCTTGGTACGCTCCTTGTCACTGGATTAAGTTCACTCCAGGTGCGTCTCTGCTTTGCGTGATACTCGCGCTGTGCTTTCTTACTTCGCTTATCCAGCGAAACATACTTGTTCATGACTATTACCTCCATAATATTTTTGGTTGGCCACCCATTATATCGGATGGGCAACTGGCAGTCATTATATCTGCGGATTCTCCTTGCATCGGAGTTTTAACTTCCGATTGAAGCTTTCGTGGAATTATTAAAGAAATACGGAAAAGACAAGTACGAGTTTCACATGCGTGAAACCCAGACCTATGACATAATTGAAGATGTAGCTCACTCGCGCAGCGAAATCGGCATTCTGTATCTCAACCGTTTTAACGAGACAATAATTAAAAAGGCTCTGCGGGACAATGGCCTGATCTTTGAACCACTATTTACCGCAAAGCCTCATGTGTTCATTGGAAAAAACAATCCTCTCGCCCAAAAGAGTTCAATCACCCCGGCTGCAATCCGCCCATCACAACTCACCACAAATTATATAGAAATACTAAAAGAACTCACTTATAGTCAGCCGACACTTCTATAAAAGACCTGTTACCATTGATGTAATCTGTATATGCCGTCTCAGCGTCTTTTCCATGGAACACCTTACAAAGTCCGCACATATCGCAATCTGCAATACATGGAAACCTCTCTTTTATATATGCTCTACGCTCTTCAGTTGTAGAGTCTTTTATCTCAGGTGCATTTAACATAAGTACATATCCTCTCAATGAATCTGCCTGTCCTGGCGATATTTTTCCATGTATTCCATGTTTATCTCGCGGATTTCCTTTTTGCCATCAATATAGTCCTGATAAATATCCCAGGGACTTCCCCCGCCAAGCCAGCAAGATGAACAATTCTCGCAGCCGCCACCGCAATCGAGAGAGTTTTTCACAATCTGCTCCCTCTCTTCTCTTGTTGTATCCTTGATCAGAATTGATTTTCTTTCCATTAGCACCGCCCTCCTTAGGCTAATGATGCCTATTCACTCCTTTAATCAATTTTAACTGAAAGATAATTCACTTTGCCTTGGTTATTACAGCTATGGCACAGGGCATACGCCCGTCAACCACATGGTACCGAACTCCGGTATATCCCTTCTCTTCAAAAAATTTCTTGTAAGAATCTAGGTTAAACTGTCTCTTGAAATCTGCTCCAAGCAAAGTAATAAACTTAACCGCAGCTGTTCCCGTTCCCTTTGACATATTGATATAAGTCGGAATGATGATCCTACCTCCCGGCTTAACTACCCTTTCCAATTCACGAAGCGCCTTCTCCGGGTTAGGCAACAGATGGATCACGTTACCTGCAACCACTTTGTCAAAGCAATCATTTTTGCATTTGATATTTGTAATATCAGCTTTCTTGAACACAACATTCGGATAATTCCGGCATTTCTTGGCAGCCCTCCGAAGCATCCCCGGTGCAAAGTCTGTTGCGATCAGCTTCTTGCACTTCTGCGCAATATATATACTGATTGCACCGGTTCCGCAGGCACATTCCAGCACTTCATCTGAAGGGTCTATAAGCTCTGCAACCTTTTTCCCGGTATCAGTATATACCTTACCGTTATAAATGTTTTCAAATATGTCATATAAAGGTGAAACCTTGTCCCAAAACATATTAATGCTCCTTAGAAGTTAAAATCTTGAAACCACCCAGGCAATGAGCACTGCCAATATCGGAAATCCGATAACTGTAGATACCCACTTACCAATTAGTGTTTTTCCGTAAATGTACGGCATCATATCCTCTGTACCGGGGATGATCCATGCCTTTGTTTTTCCTACCCAGTACCAGTCAATAAACAGTCTGTCAAACAGTCCGGAGATCAGATAGATTACTGTCATCTGAATAGCAGCTGTCTTAAAATCCGATGTGCCATTCACAAAATAGACCATCAGAGGTACCAGAAGAAACTGCGGTGCCATAAGAGCAACAAATGTGATCCCTTCCAATACTACCAGCATCATCTATCTTCTTCCTCCGTCAAATACTCATCATTTTTCCGATATAACTGACTATTGCATTTTATTCTGCTTCTGCCACTTTTCTTGAACTTGTTAAAATAGCAGTCGATTTAATAAGGCTGTACTGCCTTTATTGTAGTTTATTTAATAGTGGCCTCTTCATGCTTTCTGCCCTTCAGTTTCTATTTTTTCTAACGTATCATCAAGAATTGCTTTTCTAAGATCTGTGAGCCACTCTGAAAAAGAAACCGTGTCAAATGCATATGTCTTATTAAGCTCATACTCATTTTCAGACCAGGTATCGATTGGAGACTCATTATGCTGGATCAAAGCCTCAAGCTTATCCAACGACTTGTACAGCTTAGCTTCTTTCGTCTCTTGCGCATCCATTTCTTTATACAGAACCGCTATATCATCCGATAATTCCTTGGGAAGAGACTTGACCCACTGATCTAGAAGAGAATCTTCAACTTCCCTGTCAGCGTCAGTCTTAATGAATGTAGGAATATCTCCCGTGAAGCATTCGCCAAGGTCGTGAATAAGACACATATCAACCACCTTATCGATATCAAGATCTTTAAACTCATGTCTTAAGAGAAATGCCATGAGTGATATACGCCAACTATGTTCTGCAACGCTCTCTGTACGTCTATTAGTTGTAGTACAATGGCGAGGAGTATCCTTCAACCTCTCCGCAACATGTAATATTTCTAAATACTCCCTTGCAGTCATACTTTTTGCTCCTCCTTACTCACCTTCCGCCATTTCTCACAGTTTCTTCATCATCCAATATGCATCCATATAGGAGCCACCAGCATATTTCATGTTATCAGGGAATGTACCAAACTTCTCAAATCCCAACTTCTCATACATAGCAATGGCATCCTTATTCTCTGCCATAACTTCAAGCTCTGCCTGCTCATAGCCTATGTTCTTCGCAACATCAAGTACAGTCTGAAGCATAGCTTTCCCTATACCGCATCCACAGAATTCTTTGTATAGAGCAATTTCAACATCACACCTGTGGCTGTACCTCTTATATGGTGCAATGCTCATAAGGGAGCAATTACCGATATGCTTACCATCAATAAAGGCAACAAGCATAAGCTCACGCTCTGCATCTATTTTAGCCTG
>NZ_FOXO01000046.1 GCF_900115735.1 Butyrivibrio proteoclasticus | reverse complement strand
TCGTCGATGAGGCTTGGTTGACTCTTCACTCATATTCTCACGAAATCCGCAGTATATGCGGATTTCTGGAATTTAGTTCAAGATGTCATACTTTATTGTAAACGGACGCAGCCGAGCTGAAAGTGTAGGCATAGCTCTGTTCACTCTGATATTTTTCAATGTGATAAATTGGACATAAAACACCCACAAAAGCCTTGTTTCATACTTATTCATAACACAAGTCTTTTGTGGGTTTATTTATATCCATTTATCATCATTTCAAAATAAATCGTTCACATCACTATGCCTACACTTCCAGTTCGTCTGCTGTTCTTGCAAGAAAGTATATTTTTCTATTCCCCATCTATGCGGGTTACAATCTCAGAACAAATCCAATGTACTATCCAGATAGATTTCTTCCCTCACTTTTAGCTGATACTCTGGTTTAGTCATATAATACAGTAAAAACTCAAGTATTATTGCACTTCCAAGGCTTCTACCTTCAATCTTATAATGTGAAAAACCTTTAGGAGCATAAATGTTACAAATGTCGTCAGTGCCGATAAATCCGGGATTTTTCATAGCATCAGAAAACCTGTACCCTTTACTTGCATATGGTGAGACGCATATGTGATCATCACAGTTTTCTCCAAGATTCTTTCTGCTTACATTTTCGTAGCATTTTTTTCTGTCATAGCAACCATACCAACAACATTCATTACATAAAAACTCAGTTTTTTGCTTCATTTTATCTGGAAGGCTCTCAAGTTGTTGTAATTCCTTATTAAGCCTGAAATCAGGAACAACAAAGCGAAAGTCATCTCTTTTCAGTTCTTCTATAAAATTATCAAATTCTGTGATTACCTTTGTAGTTGATGATACAAAAAAGAATCCCGGATACCTGTCTTTTATATATTCAAGCAGTAAATCCGAATGGATAATAATCCCATTTTCTGTATTTCCATTTTTCTCAAACAAGGCACATAACTTATTACAGAACTTATCAGAAAGATGCTCATTGCGAAGAAGAGAATTACTGAAAGTTAAACGTGCGGATACATTATACTCCCTCATTAGGGATGCTACATTTTGCGGGGATTCATCTCCAAAGCCAACACGTCCTCCTCCCCACAGACAAACTCCCGGTGCACCATAAATGGAGCCTATCTCACACCAATCATAAAAGTACTCTTTATGTTCCCTAAAAAGAGGAAGAAATACTTTATAAAAATCATAAAATTCAAATAGTCCCGGCAGGTGATAATAGATTATTTGTTTCATTTTTATAGTTTAGACCTAACCTCATGCATTCTAAAATAATAGTAAAAATATAACATCGACAGGAGGTTTTGAAAATATTGGAATTTAAGAAGATGTATCTTTTAAATAGTAAAAAAAATATAAAGATATTCTTAACGGTTGATTAAATGTCAAAATGCTGACGCAATATGATGGATTTTGTTATTTTAGAATGGTACCCTTATTTATGAGGGGAAATCTATCTTATTGTGAGGAGCGAGATAATGAGAAAGAACTGTTTACTATATAAGTTTGCTATAAAAGTAGTTGGAACTGCTATTGCTCTTAGTCTGATCGTTAATCCGTATGATTGTTTTGCCAAGGAAAATGCGGTCAGTATAGAGAGTACAGTAGATAGCAATAAGGACGATATAGAAGAGATATTAAAAGATAGCACAGATAATAGTAATAAGAATGATACAGAAGAAATAGTAGAAGATAATAAAGAGGAAAGTACTCTGCAGGCGACATACAGCTATGTGGTTGGAGACCAGAATTTTAAAAGAGAGAAAAACGAAGAAGAGAATTCTATGGATGAAATACAGGTAATTTCGGATGAAGAAGTAGCAAGGAATGCGACATATGATGAAAAGCAGAATGATTTTGCGCTGCTTTTATTGATTATACTTGCATCCATCTCAAGTCTTGCTGCAGTAGAGGTTGCAAGAAGAAGGATTAAAAATAGAGTTTGAAAAAGTATAGTTTTTTGTTTTTCTGAGGAAAAACAAAAACCGGATAATCAAACTTTTTGAGGGGTTGCCCAGAAAGCGTAGCATTATTGCAACGCTTTCTTTTTGTGTGTGGTAAAATGGCCAAAAATATAAGTATAAAATATTTAGAAATAATAATGATATGACGATAAAATAATAGCAACAAGGAAGTATTAGCACATGCAAGGATGCTTTTTATGGAAATTCCCATAGAATGACGAAGTAGAAGGGAATGTAAGAGGGATCTTTGTATGGATATTCAGCATAACATAACAGCAATGAATTCTAATAGACAACTCGGTATAACGACTGGCCTTCAGAGGAAGTCGTCTGAAAAGTTGTCATCTGGTTACAAGGTGAATAGAGCTGCGGATGATGCGGCAGGGCTTGCCATTTCAGAGAAGATGAGAAGGCAGGTAAGGGGGCTTTCACAGGCTTCTTATAATGCACAGGATGGTATATCTTTTGTTCAGATTGCAGATGGGGCTCTTCATGAAGTTCATGACATGATACAGCGTGGTAATGAACTGGCAATCAAGGCTGCTAATGATACACTTACAGCAGAAGACAGATCTTATATCAATCAGGAAATAACTAAGTTAAAAGAAGAAATAGATGCAGTTGGTGGAAAAACAACATTTAATGAAATTCCGATCTTTCCAGCAAATGGGGCAGCAGCAAGGGAGGCAACAGCTGAACAAAAGGAGCTACTTGAAAGAATAGCAACTAAGATGATACCAAATGCGGTTTCTCAGATGGTTAGTGCATTATCAGGTTCTTTGGGTAATAGATTAAATACTTTGGCTGGATCAAATGCTGATATAGGTGCGATGGATCTACAGATATCTTATATAGATGGACCAAGTAATACGCTTGCTTATATGCAAGGTGGATTCTATGGTCGCAATGGTGCTGTAGATATATTTGCAGCGGAATCACTTCTAATGAAAGTAGATTCAGCAGATTATACGTCAAATACATTGGATGAAAGCACAGAGCAGATGCTGGAATCAACCATAGCTCATGAGTTGATGCATGGATTAATGGATCTGACTCTTCCAGAAGGAATGTGGAGAGCCGATGCAGATACGAGCCTCAATTTTCCTAAATGGTTCGTTGAAGGAACAGCACAGCTTATAGGTGGAGGGTTTACAACAGGATGGAATGATGCGCTCTTTTATATGAGCGACGAAACAGCAGTAGCAAATTATCTTAGACAATATACTGTTGAAGATCGTGTTTATGGGCATGGCTATTTGGCATGTGCGTATCTTTGCCAGCTTGCTAGTGGACAAAGCGGCGTAAGTCAAGGTTCTCTTCAAAGCGGTGCTAATGCAATATTCAATGCACTATTGAACAATTATGATAATTATGCAAATGGAGGCACAGTTAATTCTTTCGAGGATACCATCAATAGTGTTATTTCTGGTTCGTGTTTAACTGTTTCACAAGTGATAAGTAATATCAATAACGGTGAAGGAAATGCAGCTTCTTTTGTAAAAAAATTAGTTGATGCTAGTAGAAGTTCATCTTCATTAAACGGAGCAGGGTCCATCATCGCGTCAGGTGGTCTTAGTTCAACAGATGTACTTGGTTCGTCCGTTTCAGCTCAACAGGCGATGTTTGTAAAAGGCGCAAGCGCAAGTGGAACTTCAGGCGGCGATGATGCAACACTTATTCTTCAGGTAGGTTCAGAGTCATCTTCTGATAATCAGATAGCACTTAAGCGGTTTGCGATGTCCGCATCGGCAATAGGTGTATCAAATGCGAATACTCTTACAAGTACAGATGCTCTTGAGGCTATAGGATATTTCAAAGGTGCTCTGATGAATATAAGCGCAATGCGTTCCTATTATGGAGCTATGCAGAACCGCTTGGAGCATACAGTCAAGAATCTTGATAATGTAGTCGAAAATACTCAGGCGGCAGAATCAAGAATTCGTGATACGGACATGGCTGAAGAAATGGTGCGCTATTCTAATCAGAATATTCTGCAGCAGGCAGGTCAGTCTATGCTGGCTCAGGCTAATCAAACCAATCAAGGAGTGTTATCGTTATTGCAATAAGTTTACATAGTGTATAAAGTCCCATGAATTATGAAAATTCGGATAATCAAACTTTTTGAGGGTTTGCCAAAGTTTTTGAGGGTCTGACTTGAAAAGTAGCCCCTCACGATAGCCCCTCAAACTAGACCCTCAAAATGATTGACACTCAAAAACTTTGAATACCCCAAAAACCTATATTGATTTTGAAACTATGTATTTAGAAGTCTTCTGAAACATTCTCTTTACTTGAATAAGGAGTTAGGGTGTTGTCTTTGCGTTTCATGTTGTCGAAGCGCTTTACCATCATTGGTTCCCAAATGTAAAAGAGAAACTTTCCATCGAGGTCAAAATAGAATACAGCAAATAGGATTCCGTATATGGCTGCGAAGATTCCTAATATTTTGAAAATAATTTTTGTTAGTTTATTCATATCGCTTTTCCTTATGAATTTTTTTATATAAAGCTTCATGATAATATGTTCAACATGCTATCTGAGCTTATCCTGTCCATTATGCAAATAAGTTTAAGTAGCATTACCAGCTCTGGTCATCGTCAAAATCAAGAAGTGAAGGATCCAGAGGAGTTTCTCTCATTACTGTTGTCATGTAATCGTTGATGATACGACGGATTTCTTTCCTGGAGACTGTGCGCTTATCAGGAAGAGCATGAGGAACCCAGATTGCATGGATGTTACGCTTTCTGAATTCGTCTTCGAATACGCCGTGGATGCCCTGCATTCCTTTGCACTGTAGCTGATCGTACATGATGACCATATCGCAGTTGAAGCGTTCCATGTAATCAAAGAGGGACAGAATGTGCTCATGTCCGCCGACAGCCATGGCTCTCATAGGTGCCTTCTCGTTAAAACAGGACAGATCCTCAAGAGCGTGCTCGTAAGTATCTGTTCTGAGATACTGATCAAACATAAGAGAGTCCATGTTGATAACGCAGTTGATTCCCCAGCAGTTGTAAGCCCAGGTGCACCAGTTTGAATAATACAAAGGAGCGCAGCTCCAGGCAATCGCGCGGTGTCTTGTCTTTGGGAAGGTTTCAATCTTGTTCTTTACAGTCTTGTTCATGATGCGCTTTACATGCTCATCCATTTCATGCCAGATTGGCCTGTCACCGTCCTGAGAATAGTAGATTCTGTAAAGAGCCTGTGCAACACCATTGATAGGATAATACTTGGTGTTGGCTGCAACGTCCCATTTTTCCCATTCAAACTCAGTAAGCTTGTTAAAGCTCTTAGCCCATTTTACGTACTCATCCCAGTCAAACTTAACTCCATACTGTTCCTCGATGAATTTCCAGCAGCCTTCGATCTCTTTCTGGCAGTGTTCCTGAACAAGAGGATCATCGTATCTCATGGGCTGTGGCATTGCATAAAGAGGTCTGTTGAGGAACCAGTCCTGAAGAACTGAAGTAGCAACAGAACCATCGCAGGCTTCATTGGAAGTCACCATAGTGGGAGCGTAGTCCGGATAATCATCAAGGACAAAGAGTCCGTATTCCGCCTGACACATTGGACATGGGTCAGCAGGAAGACCGATGGACTGCGCTGCATCAATATAGTTAAGAACCGTGTGGTTATTTACATGAACTGAAACGAAGTAAGGAATCATCTCAAGAGCAACATCTTCAAGCTCTTTTCTGAATGGGTAAAAGATATTTCCGCTTACTGTTTCGTTGTGAGCAATGTTCTTGTTCCATCTTTCAGGAGTTTTGCCGCCATGCAACTTTTTGTCTGAAGCAAACATGCACATGAACTGACGGATTGTCTCACTTACCATGCCTCTGTAGTGCCAGGCAGAAGCAGCAAGAGCATCTCCGCGCATGCCCTCAAGACCTCTGTCGAACCAGTGCATAACGGAAAGGTAAGTCTGGCCCATCCATCTATATCTGAAGGTTCCTTTTGCAAAATCAACAAGTGACTTTGGACCTTCACCGCCATACTTCATGATGTCGGTTACCATATGAGCGTAGTTGTAAAGCCAGATCATGTTGAAGTAGTACATGGTGTCCTTTACGCCTCGCCATTCACGGTGCTTATAAAGACCTGTGCCATCAACATAGAGCTTTCCAAGATTTCTCTCTTCATGAGGTTTTCCGTACCAGAAGTCCTTGAGATCTTTTTTCAGATCCTTTGGTTTATTTTTTTCCTCAGGGCTTTTCTCAACTACGAAAAGCTTCCTGTAAGTATCTTTTATCTCTGATAGTTTCATGTCTTAGGCCCCCTCTTTACGTAAGTTTTTAAGCTCAATACTTTCTACAAAGGCCTGGAACCTGGTCCTTAACTGGCCAACAGCGTTGTTGACGTACTCTTTCTCGATGGAGCATACAGGAATACCAAAGTCTCTTGGAATTATGAGAGTATCGATCGTGCGTTCATAGCTCCAGTACTCACAGAATTTCATCTGCGAAATGATGATTCCGTCTACGTCATATTCCTTGGCAAGGTCAGCCAGATACTGCTTTCTTTCACGCATTATATGCTGCTCCATGAAACGAGGACACATACTGGTTTCAAGATAATGTCTTGCTATTGCGCGAAGTGGTGTCTCGCCTTCTTTTACTACAATTTCTTCACGGCCCGGAAGAGAGCCATAGCAGTGCCTGTCAGCAACAACAAGGGCGCCGCACTCCTCGATTAGCTTAATGAAGTCAGGGTCATCTTCTTCAGATCCGGTCAAAAGAACTTTCACACGATAGTTCTTTTTGACATCAGGTTCTCTAGTCTTTAGCTGCTCTGCAATATCACGGAGTTTATCGATGATAAGGTGCTTAGGGCATGTAAGAGTTGTGAGCATTATGATAGAAAATTCCCAACCTGTGATTGTTGGATTTTTAAGCTTTCTGTAGCTGCCAATCTCCTGGATGAGTCTGCATACTTCATTGTGCTGCTCAATTGCCTTTATAAGAGCTTCGTCGCTTGTATCGATTCCAAATTTTTCGTGGAGCTTGTCAAGGACATGAACCTTAAGTTGCTGTTCATAGTGCGTTATTGAGTTTGAATTTTTCTTAAATGGTACGTCTGTGAATTCACAGAAGAAATCAGGGTTATGGATAACGTCCATAAGCTGTAAATGCTCTTGAAAACGGCATGTTACGGTACAAGTTTCGGTTGCCATCTGAGCATCAAGAAAATTATAGCCACCTTCTAAGGCCCTTTCTAAAAGGCATCTGCCGTACATACATGTCCTGTTTGTCATGTAGTATGTTGCCATTTCAGGCGAAGTGGAGCGCGGAGCGCGAAGACGCACAGAAAAACAACCCGGCAGATCTAATAAAACTTCAGGCATAAAATAACAGGTATAGCCCAAAGCTTTAAGCCCCTCATCTCTACCTTTTTTCACTAATGGGTTGGCAGCTTCCTGTAAAAGGTCCTCGAACTCAAAAATGTGAACGAGATCTTTCATATGATGTTTTCCCCCTACTCTATTTATGTTGTGGACTTAGAACGTCCAGAGTTTCCCCGAATGAAACGAAATACCAAAGTTTTCTAAAACTAATCATAGCATAGTTTATTTACAAAGTTTACTTTTTTTTCATAATTATGTACTAAAATTTACTAAATTGTATTATGATATTAATATATTCTTTGTGCAAAAGTCTAATAAGGGGGAGAAATGGCTAATACAGTCGTAATTGCGCTTACAGGCAAAGGAGGCGTGGGGAAAACTTCACTTTGTGCTGCAATAGTGCGCGTTCTTACTGAAGAGAAAAAAGATTCTAAAATTCTGGCAATTGATGCTGACCCTGCAGTGGGGCTTTTGATCTCACTTGGGGCAAAATCTTCTTATACCCTTGATCAGATCAGAAAAAGTGTAGCAGATGATGTAACAGGGAAACTACGGGATACTCAGGATATTTTGGCTGAGGCCAAGTTCAAGATAATGGATGCCATTGAAGAGCAGAACGGATTTTCTTTTCTGGCGATCGGAAGACCCGAGGCCGCAGGCTGCTATTGTGCGATAAATGCTTATCTGAAAAAAGTCATCGAGATGGTGGCTAACGATTTTGACTATGTCGTTATTGACGGTGAAGCCGGTATTGAGCAGATAAACAGAAGAGTTCTTGAGAAGGTTACGCATCTTATTTGCGTTTCAGATCAGAGCAGGAAAGGACTTGATATCATTGAAACTATCAAGAACGTAGCTGATGAGCTTGTTATGTATGATGAGATTGGACTTATCGTTAACAGGGCGCCGCTTCCTGAAAAGGTTACGGAAAAAGAGATTGGCGGCGTAAGAGTCATTTCAGTCATTCCGCAGGATGATGACATGACTGAAAATGATATTGAGGGCAAGAACATATTTGAGCTTCCGGAAGGCTCCACGATTTTAGAAGGAACCAGGGCAGCTCTTAAAAATCTAAACATCATCTGATGTTGGAAGGGGGATAAAGTGCAAGATTTAAAGCATCTGATTACTTTTGAAAATTTGCTGGACGATGCAGCGAATGAAATGGTAAAAGAAGCTCAAAGTCAGGGGGAGTATGCAATTGGGTATACTTGCTATCACATGCCTGAAGTGCTCCTTAACGTGGACAATTGCTTTTCAGTTCGCATGAGAGCACCAAGGACAGGTTCTATCGACATATCAACTTACTATATGTCAAATTATACCTGCGAGTTTGCCAGATCTCTCCTTGAAAGAGGAATAGAGGGAGGTTACGGATTTCTTGATGGGATTGCCGGTGTTGATGCCTGTTCAGCTATGAACAGATGCTATGAGCATCTTGAGATATTGGATTGTAATAAAAAACCACATTTTTTCGTTACCCATACAGATGTTCCGTACAAGGTTGAAAACTACAATGTAGACCAGGTTGCAACACAGATGAGGCTTCGACTTTTGGATGTGATGCACGAAAAGCTCGGGACAGATGTCTCTGACAGTGCCATTAAAAAAGCCGTTGAAGAGCACAACAGGCTTTGCAGAGTCATAACTGAGATAGGTAATCTTAGGAAACTCGATAATCCTCCGGTTACAGGATACGAGTTTCATGTAATATGCCTCGTAAGTTATTGCTGTCCTACTAAAAAGATACTGCCGCTGCTTGAGGAAACATTAGAGGAGATCAAGGCAAGAAAGACTGATCCTAAGCCTTTCTACAGGGCAAGAGTAGTGGTTGTGGGCTCTGAAGTTGATGACCTTGATTTTACAAGGCTTCTAGAAGAGTCTGGAGCTATGGTTGTTGCGGACAGGTACTGCTACGGATCATTCCCGGGAAGGGAAGAGATAGTCCTTAATGATGATGAGGATATCCTCAAGCAGATTGCAAGGCACTATATGAAGACTAGCGAATGCCCAAGGTATATGGCTGAAGAGAAGATTGCTCAAAGGCGTGAGACAGCTGACAGACTGGCAAAAGAATTTAAGGCAGACGGAATCATCTATGAACAGATGAAGTACTGCGATTTCTGGGCATTTGAAAGACCACTTGCAAGCCACATCCTCACTGAAGAGTATGGATGGCCTACGCTTTCAATTGACAGATCCTACAATGTACATAACTCCGGGCAACTACGGACAAGATTCCAGGCTTTTGTTGAAGCCCTTGAGATCAAGAGGATAAGAAACAGTGCCAGAAAGGAGGCCGTCCTATGAAATATATAGACCCCAAAAATTTCAGATTAAAGGATGAGATCGACTGGAAGGCCCAAGCTGAGAATATAAAAGAAATAGCCGGAATTGTCGGAGAAATTGCAAAAGAAACCGACTGGAAGGATGTTGCAAAGTCCATCGGGAAAGATGCAAAGGGCTTTAAGAAAAGGCTTCTTCATGAAGCAGATCTTTTGAAAAACATGTCTCCTGATGAGATAAAAGATCTTGTGATAAACGGAGAAAAGCAGCTTGGAAAACTCTATGCTACAGGAAAAATGGCCACAGTAAGAAGAGAGTGGCGCGGCGTAAAAGACACAGCGGTTGACTTCTGTGAATGGGGAAGAATGTGGGCAATGCTTCTTGCCACATTTTCAAAAGACCTGGTGCCGGCCATGATGGGAGCTGTTCATTACAGATGGATGATCTCATATTTCTGTTGTCACTCTTTTATGGATAAAAATACAATGGGACTTCGAGGAAGAGCGCTGAAGATGCACCACGAACTCATCTATGCAATATTCAGATATGTTGCAGAGAATCTGGTGCTCCTTATGAAATCCGATGAAAAGGTCGGAAACAGCACAGCACTTTCTAAAAAGATAGTTCTTTTTGATGAGATGACAATGTCTCAGATAATGGCAGGATTCCCTGATCTTATCGGAATTCCTTACCAGCTTATGCCGGTATTTCTTTTGTCTGAGATTGATCAGCTGGCATGCATGCCTTATATCGATGCGATTGAGTCCTATGGACTTCCATCAGACACATGTCCTGTACCGTCTTCAGAATGCGGAGCGGTTGTGGTTGATGCCCTTCCTCACATGGGGGCGTGCTTCATTTCAAGCTCAATGCCTTGTGACGGTTCAGTAATGGCATCATCTTACACAAGCAGAAGATTTAAGGATCTTCCCACATATCACCTGGCTTTCCCTGTAAGGTATGAGGACGAGTCCATCATGGATGCAGCGGTAAAAGACATAAGAGGATGCATAAAGTTCATCGAAGAAAACACCGGAGCTAAGTGGAGCTGGGATGCATATTTTGCAGCAATGAAGCGCTTTAACGAAGAAACAAAGTATGAGCTTCAAAAGTGGGAGATAAACCAGACACCGCATCCACAGCTGATAGGACCGTGTTATGAACTCTTTAGAAAGTGGAATTACGAGATGGACGGCGGTCTTGATCCAAGGATCATCTCGACATTCAAAAAGGTCGACCAGCTCATGCTAAAGGCCTACGAGCACAGGGATGAAGCCTGGAGAGGCAAGATGAAATACAGAGCGATCGTTTGGTCGATACCTGCTCACTATTATGCTAACTTCTCCAACTGGATGGCCAATTGCTGGGGCGTAGATATCCTTGTTGAGATGGAATCACTTAACTTTACAAAGCCTCTTGAAACGGAAAATAAGGACGAGGCACTTAAGGACCTGGCTAGACTCTATGAGCGAATGGTTATGAGAAGGCATACCAATGGCGGTTACGACCACGTTGTTACAGAGCTCTGGAGGCAGTGCGAGATCTGGAATGTTGACTTTGTTCTTATGTATCAGCATGTATCCTGCAAGAACATGGCTACTGTTCAGGGACTTTTTGAGGAACAGGCAAGAGAGAGGGGCATCAAGCTTTTGTGGTGCAGCCATGACCTGATGGATCCAAGAACAGTTTCAAGAAAAGACATGCGAGCAACAGTCAATGAATTTATGAGAACCGTGATGAAGGCCGAGCCTGTGGATCCTTCATTGGTAGACTTTGAAGATGATACTACGTGGTAATATGGTTTTTCAAAGTCATGTATTTTCTTACTTGCAAGAAAAAATACATGACCTTGAAAACCAAACAGACATGAGGAAGTAGCATGATAATGCGGATTCCGAATGTCTGTAGCATGTCGGGAACGAAGTGGAGACATGCATATATTACCAAAAACATAAAAACATAATTTTGGAGGGAGATTATAATGAAATACTTTGGAGGATGTGACGTAGGATCAACCTACACAAAAGCCGTTATTGTTGATGAGAACGGTAAGATGGTTGCTAACACTACGCTTAAGAGCAAGATTGTAGCACAGGAATCAGCTGAGATGGCCATGAAGGAGGTTGTATCTCAGGTACCTGAACTTCACGATACAAGAGATCTTTCATACCTTATCGGTACAGGATACGGACGAAACAAGGTTCCATTTGCGGATGAGAATATTTCAGAGATCTCATGCCACGCTATGGGCGTACATGTAACAAATCCAAACGTTAAAGCCATTATCGATATCGGTGGACAGGACGTTAAGGGTATCGCCATTGATACAGACGGAACAGTTAAAAACTTCGCCATGAACGATAAATGTGCTGCCGGAACAGGAAGATTCTTTGAGGCTATGGCTCGTTCCTTTGAAATGTCTCTTGAAGACTTCTCAAAGCTTTCTCTTTCTGCAAAGAACGTTATTCCTATCACTGCTCAGTGCACTGTTTTCGCTGAGTCTGAGGTTATCACACTTGTTGGTGAAGGAAAGCCTATGGATGAGATTGCAGCCGGAATCGAGATGGCTGTAGCAAAGAGATGCTTTGTTATGTCCAAGAAGGCCGGAGCAACTGATTCCATCACACTTTCTGGTGGATGCGCTAAAAACGATGGACTTAAGGCTGCGATTGAGCAGGTACTTAAGCTTAAAGTTGTTGAGCTTTCAGTTGATCCTCAACTTATGGGAGCCCTTGGAGCAGCAGAGTACGCAAGACAAAAAGGGCTTGCAAGCTAAAAGACTTTTGTAGATTTGAAAGGAAAACTTTCGATGAGTAAGGTATTCAAGACTTTTTTTACAATCTTTAAAATACTGTCAATTGTTACGGGAGTTCTCTTTATAATTTATTTCTGGAATCTGGATCAGAAGCTTATGGCGTGGGCTTATGTTCAGGTCAATAAGATCTTTGACAGAAAGAAAGCAGACATTAAATTCTAACGGAGCCCTTCTATGAAACTTTATGACAGCATAATCGCGGAGACCATGGAGAAGGTTTCTGCAAAGACTTATAAAAAATATTCCTATGACAGGAATAGTGCATGGAAACTCCTTGATAACACGGAGTTTATCATGCAAAGAGATGCAGCCTTAGAGCTTGGCGGAATGCGTGAGCCCTCAGTAAACTACACCTGCGTGACTACTGATTCCGATATTTCTGAGGATGAGATATTGGTTGTGGGAAAAGACATTACTGAAATAAATGGAAGTATTTCTTTTGCCCGGGTGATCATTCTGGAAAC
This sequence comes from Butyrivibrio proteoclasticus, assembly GCF_900115735.1. GTDB lineage: Bacteria > Bacillota > Clostridia > Lachnospirales > Lachnospiraceae > Butyrivibrio > Butyrivibrio proteoclasticus_B. Next base: position 4,529 of record NZ_FOXO01000046.1, on the reverse strand, counting down.
AAGCGATCTTGGAGAAGAGACAGACAGCGAAAAAGCCTTTGGAACCATAAGAAATCTTGATTTTGTAAGATACCATGTATATCCGGAAGGGTATATGGTCAGGGTATCTGCCAGCAGTAACCTCGAGCAGGTAAGGGTCAGCAAGGATGCTCTTAAAAGAGGTATCTCTTTTAGCAGGGTTGGAAGTTCGTACATATCCAAGTATAAAGAGCTTCCGGAAGTAAAAAAGGTCAGAGTCATTTTTATTACTGACAAAGAGTTGGTCGAGAGCCTTGTTCCAAACGCAGACAAGGTAGACAAGATCACAAGGACGCTTACGAACATACTTGACGGAATGCCCACAGATTGCGGACATTGCAGCATGAAAGCGGTGTGCGACGAGGTTGATGGTCTTAAGGAATTGCATCTTAAAAAGAAAAACTGAAACACTATAGACACTAAAGGGGGATGACAATGAAGCAGGAATATGAGGCGCTTTTTACACCTTGGAAAATTGGAAACCTGGAAATAAAGAACAGAATTGTTTTGGCACCTATGGGCGGAACCTGCATCTTTGGCTGGATGGAGCCAACAGGAAGTCATTTTGATAAGGAGGCAGCAAGGCTCTTACTTAAGATCGCCAAATATGATTGCGGCCTTGTGATTCCGGGTATAGCACCTGTTAAGGATATGCTTGGGGGAAAGTGGCTTTACCAGAATAAAAAGAAATTCAAAGAACTGGCAGAGTTTATGGATGAATTTCATAAGACCGGCGCCAAGATGTTCATTCAGATGACAGCAGGCTTTGGAAGATCTATGGCGCTTACTGCGCCCCTTGCCATGCTTGCAAAAAATAAAGCACTTAATACTCTTGCAAAACCTATTATCGATGCAGAGTATCTGACTGCAGCCCCTTCAGTTCTGCCAAACAGATGGGCAGATGACGTTACAACAAGGGCTATCACCAAGAAAGAGATTGAGCAGATAATCTATGCTTTTGGCGAGACAGCAAGACTTTGCAAAGAGGCAGGAGTAGACGGAGTTGAAGTGCATGCGGTCCATGAAGGATATCTTTTGGATCAGTTCACTTTAAAATACACCAACCACAGAACTGACGAATACGGCGGCTCTTTTGAGAACAGATACAGATTTGCTGCTGAGATCGTAAAAGAGATAAAGAAGACCTGCGGAGACGACTTCCCTGTTTCTCTAAGATATTCCGTAAGATCAATGACAAAGGCTTTCCAGTATGGCGCTATGCCGGGAGAAGACTTTGAGGAGATCGGACGTGACATGGAAGAGTCCGAAAAGGCTGTTAAGTTCCTTCAGGATGCAGGCTATGACATGCTTAACTGCGACAACGGAACCTATGATGCCTGGTACTGGGCACATCCACCACAGTACATGCCTGTTAATTGCAACCTCGAGGACGTAGAACACATCAAAAAGTTCGTAGATATCCCGGTTGTATGTGCAGGTAAAATGGAACCCCTTGCCGGAGCAAAAGCAATCCGTGAAGGCGGAATCGACGCTATGGCTGTGGGCAGACAGTTCCTTGCAGATCCTAAGTGGGTTACCAAGATTGAGAGAGAAAAAGAAGCTGATATCAGGCCATGTATCTGTTGTCATTCAGCATGCTTTAACCTTACAAAGCACAATGGAACAGCCAATGACCAGGATCTTTCAGAGTCTGCAGGAATGTGTAAATGTGCGGTCAATCCCCGCTCTATGCAGTCAGTTAAGTACAGAGTCATTCAGACCAGGAAGCCTAAAAAGGTTGCCATTATCGGTGGCGGTGTAGGTGGAATGGAAGCTGCAAGAATACTGGCACTTCGCGGACACAAACCTGTGATCTATGAAAAGACTAGTGACCTTGGCGGAGTATTTATCGCCGCAGCTGCACCTGAATTCAAGGAAAAGGATAAAGAATTCATTGCATGGCAGAAGAGACAGATAAAAAAGCTTGGCGTTGAGATCCACTATAACATGGAAGTAAGAGCAGGAAGCCTTCCTCAGGCTGATGAGTACATCATCGCAACAGGCGCTGAGGCTAACAGAATTCCAATTCCCGGAGCAGCCGAATATGCTATGGATGCTACAGATTATCTTCTTGATAAAAAGAAAGTAGGAGATAATGTAGTCATCATCGGCGGTGGTCTTACAGGTTGCGAGATTGCTCTGGATCTTTTCCGCAAGGGAAAGCACCCTCAGATCGTTGAAATGAAGGATGACCTGATCGCAGTCAAGAACATGTGCCTTGCAAACACCAGCTACTTAAGAGACTGCTTTAAGACCAATGAAGTTCCGGTTTATCTAAATGCGTCTGTTAAGAGTATTTCACCGCATGAAGTTGAGATTGGACTTAATGATGGAAGAGTAAAGAAACTTCCTGCGGATTCAGTCATCATGTCAGTAGGTTATCATCCGATACCTATCATGAAAGAGGCCAAAAACGTTCATCTCCTCGGAGACTGCAAAAAGGTAGGCAATATCAGAAGCGCCATCTGGGGCGCCTGGGATATAGCAATGAAGATTTAAAAATGCAGATCAAAGGATTTCTGGTCAATTTCTTCAAATACAGACCCTCAAAGGCGCCACAAAAAGCACCGTGAGGGTCTTCATATATTCTAAAGACACCGTTTTTATCTGCAATGACATTGGGACGTTACTGAAAGGTACATCCCGATGTTTACAGAGGAACGAAACGCAGATGTAGTCAAGAAAGTGCATATCAGAGATGGCAGTGAAATATTCATTGATACAAGGAGTGGAGAATTGTTGAGAAAAATTATTGATAACAAAATAGAAATGTGATGCCTGTTATGATATATTGTAAGCGTATGCTAACACTAGAAGGAGGCAATTTATGAAAGATTATTTACAGATTGTACAGGTTATTGGTAGAGAGATTCTTGATTCAAGAGGAAATCCTACTGTTGAGGCAGAGGTTACTCTTGCTGATGGGACAGTAGCAACAGGTACAGCACCCAGCGGTGCATCAACAGGTGAGTTTGAGGCATTGGAGCTTAGAGACGGCGATAAGTCAAGATACCTTGGAAAAGGCGTTACAAAGGCTGTAGAGAATATCAATACAATTATTAATGACGCCATTGAGGGAATGGATGCATCAGATACTTATGCTGTAGATGCAGCAATGATAAAGGCTGACGGAACAAAGGATAAATCAAAGCTTGGAGCAAACGCAATTTTGGCAGTTTCAATTGCGACAGCAAGAGCAGCTGCTAAGAGTCTTGATATTCCTCTTTATAGATTCCTTGGTGGAGTATCAGGAAACAGATTACCTGTTCCTATGATGAATATTTTAAATGGTGGCGCACATGCTGACAGCGCAGTAGATACACAGGAATTCATGATTATGCCTGTAGGAGCTCCTTCTTTTAAAGAAGCACTTCGCTGGTGTGCAGAAGTGTTCCACAATCTTAAGAAACTTATTAAAGATATGGGAGATGTTACAGCAGTTGGTGATGAGGGTGGATTTGCACCAAATCAGCTAAAGAGTGATGAAGAAGCTATCGAGAAGATTCTTGAAGCAATAAAGGCAGCAGGATTTGAGCCTGGAAAAGACTTTATGATCGCTATGGATGCTGCTGCATCTGAGTGGAAGAGTGAAAAAGGAAAGGGCTTCTATAAGCAGCCTAAGTCAGGAAAAGAGTTCACATCAAATGAGCTTATTGCTCACTGGGAGAGTCTTGTTGACAAGTATCCGATCATTTCCATCGAAGACGGACTTGATGAGGAAGACTGGGAAGGCTGGCAGAAAATGACAGCCAAGATTGGTAACAAGGTTCAGCTCGTGGGAGATGACCTGTTTGTTACTAACACTGAGAGACTTAGTAAGGGTATTTCTCTTGGCGCAGGAAACTCTATCCTTATTAAGCTTAACCAGATTGGTTCTGTATCAGAGACTCTTGAAGCCATCAAGATGGCTCACAATGCAGGCTATACTGCTATTTCTTCTCATCGTTCAGGAGAAACCGCAGATACAACAATCGCAGACCTGGCTGTTGCGCTTAACACATGCCAGATCAAGACAGGTGCACCTAGCCGTTCAGAGCGTGTAGCCAAGTACAATCAGCTTCTCAGAATTGAAGAGATGCTTGGCGACAGCGCAGTATATCCCGGAATGGATGCATTTCATGTAAAGAAATGATTGTTTTATCATACTTTGCTTTTTACTCATATAAACAATTTCAAATAAACTGAAACATAGGATAATTGCTTGAGAATATCAGCGATTATCCTATGTTTTATTTTGAAAATGAGACAGACAAGTTAGAATCGCTTATAAATATCGTGCGAGAAAACCCCTTCCGATGAAATCGGTTGTGGGATGAATCGCACTAGCTTTTCTTTTTGTATTTCCCAGTCTTAATGTATTTGCGTTTGTGTTCTTCTGTTCGCTGATCTTCAATATATTTCTTAACAGTATCAAGAGAAACACTTCCGGTAGTGGCGCAAAAGTAACTTGCGCTCCAGAAGGGTGAATCTCCCCACAGATACTTTTCTACATGAGTCCTATATGTATTTCT
>NZ_FOXO01000023.1 GCF_900115735.1 Butyrivibrio proteoclasticus | reverse complement strand
GTTGTATTTACCCGGTATATGATGCTCGCTGTTGAGAATCGTGAAGCAGAAGATCCAAGAACCCTTGGAGAACTGTTTACATATCTTGTAGAGGAAATGGCAGATGTTACATTTGTCCATGCATTCACTCTGATTATGAAAATGTTCTCAGATATGATGACTGAAAAATTCGATCTTGACGAAGAAGAAATCTCAACTATGATCGATACCTTCATATCTGCACTTACCCCCGCCATGCAGCGTCAACTAAGGGCTGCATGATGGTACTTTTTTGCCATTTTTTATTGAATTTTCAAGGTACAAACGCTATTTTTTTACTGCGAAGTTTCAGTCAGATTATTCATTATCAATTACTGCTTGAAAAAGCTACCAGGGATCTGGGGTATCTTCGCCATGCACGTAATCATTTATTTGAACTAAATGAAACGAGCATTGAAGAGTTTTTTTTGGTGCCCTACACCACCAATCCAAATAATGAGTTTTTTTCTTCAATGCAGACTGCATTTCAAAACTCACAGTTTTTTACCACAACTTTGACTATAAACGAAAAAAATCATGAACTTGACTGTTATGGGCTTCTTACCGAAAAAAAATATGCGGATTTTTTAAAAGTTGAAAGGGGTTATATTATAAAAAAATCTATCGTTGTAAGCCAAATGATCGATGTTGTTGGCAAAAATCCCGCAGATGAAAACATCGTTAAGAATTTCAAGGACACCATATCAAAAAAATACTCCAGATCCTTTGATACCATTTATGCTGTGCTTGTTTCCAGATTCTATGATAAAGAAAAGAGGTATCATCAATATTTTATGATCTTTGCACAGCTTGAGTGATACCTCATTTTTCTTAATTACTTGAAAAATTCAATCTCTTCGTTAAGCTTCTCAGCAATAGTCTTAAGGCTTGTTGCTGATTCTGCAAGAGTTGTTACTGTAGCAGAAAGTTCCTCTACAGAAGCACCTGTAGTCTCAGTCGCTGCAGCATTTTCCTCTGAAATAGCTGAAAGAGATGACATTGAATGAGAAACGTTTTTGTTAGATGCAACACAAGTATCTGTCTCATTTGAGATCTTCTCTACTCTCTCAACTGTCTTTTCAATGTCACATATCATTCCATTTACAGAAGAAATTGTGCTTTCAAGAGCTGCCTGCTGAGCCTTATTGTCTTCAATTATCTCATTTGCAGCCTTAACAGCTGACTGTGACTCTGTTAAAAGAGTTTCCATAACCTCATGAATTTCCTTTGCAAGAGACTCTGAATCATCAGCAAGTTTTCTAATTTCTTCTGCAACAACTGCAAATCCTTTTCCGGCATCTCCTGCTCTTGCAGCTTCGATAGTAGCATTTAAAGATAAGAGATTTGTCTGAGCTGCAATTCCTGAAATTCCTTCTACTCTTTCGTTAATATCAGAAACAGCATTCTGAGTAGCTGATATTTTCTTTGATATCTCAATGATCATATTAGCCATAACTTCACTTGTATTATGGAAGTTTGTAAGAGACTCGCTTGAAGACTCTGAAGCCTGTTTCATTCTTGTTGCAAGATTGCTAAGATCATTTGTTGAATTCTGTACACCCTCAATTGCCTCTGTGATAAGTCCTGCATTCTCAACAGAATCCTGAACTTCTTTAGCCTGCTCTGAAGCACCTGTAGCTATTTCCTGAACTGCCTCTGCAACATTCTCTGTAGTAGAAGCAATCTGGTTAGCCATCTCAGAAAGTTCTTCAGAAGATGTATTTACTGTATTTGAAGATTCTTTAATGTTTTCTACGATACTCTTAAGTTTAGCTACTACTGCATTTGAATCGCTGATCATCTGACCAAATTCATCATTTCTGTTTTTATATTTATTAATCTCTATAAACTCACCATTTGCAAGTGCTGATAAAAGTTTGTTTACTTCAAACATTGGCTTAGTAAAGCTTTCTGCAATGAAAAATGCAAGAACCAAAACAGCTATGATCATTGCAATTCCCACAAGAATAATAATTCTTGCTCCTTTTCTTGCTTCGCTTATTATTTCACTTTCAGCCTTACCTGCACAAACTGTGTAGCCTGAAGCAGGATTCTTAACATAACTTACATATACAGGGTATCCTTTTGCATTACTTATATAAAAACCTGTTTCTTCATTTGATGTCATATATGGAGAACTTGCAAAAACCTGAGGCTCATCTGTAGCTAAAATCTCATAATCTGAGTGAGCAACCAGTGTTGCTTCCTGGTCCACAAGGAATGCTTCTTCTGCTTCTTCAGCAAGAAGAACATGTATATCATCAGGGTTAAAGGTCTTATGAACAACACCAATAACTGTCTTATCATCAGTATCAAATACAGGAACTGCAATACAGATATTTCTTGTATTTGTTACTGAGCTAACAAAAATTGTAGAAATATAAGGCTTTCCTGTAGCAGCATTCTTGAAATAATCTCTTTCAGCAATGCTCTTATATTCACCATTATCACTACGAAGAACCATCATTCCTTCTATATTTGACATAACTATTGTATTATCATCACCAAATGACTCATTTATATCAATCATCTGATCCTTTATTACAGAAGGATCTGTAATCTCACCCTTAAGAAAAGCAATGGTCTGTGGGGATGATGCAAAGCTTGAAAGAGCAGTCTGGCTCTTAGTAAACATCTTATCTATTTCTGATTCAATGTATTTTGCCTGCCAATCAAGGTTCTGCTTTGCAACCTCTTTGGCACTATTAGTTGAAGTCACATAACTGATACTAACCGCAACTGTTAAAGGTATTATTGCAATTAAAAGCATAAGTGCAATAAGTTTTGTCTTTACACTATTTTTTGAAAAATTGATTTTTTTCTTTTTCATTTCACTATTCCTCTCTAACATCCGTGTATTTTTTCTTAAATCCATTATGCATGCTGAAATTTTATAAACCCGGTGGTAACCACCAGGTCAACAGTATACTTTTTTACATAAAAAAATGATTCCCGGTGCAATTTACTTACACCAGGAACCATCTGCATTTCAGAAAATCATTCATTGTTACAACAAATTATGTTCACTATTTTTTCACTTTTTCAAATACTCTTGTTCTACTTTTTCGATGCATTCACGAGATGAAACAGCCACATCCGGAGTTGTGTCCTCAAGTGTCGCCTGAATGAATGGTTTGTTATCAAGAGCAAACTTCACGATACTTGAATAATCAAGTTCTCCCAGACCACAGCCCATGCTCTTAACGCCATTTTCAGTAAGCACGCAGTCCTTTAAATGAATCATGCAGATATCTTTGCCTAACAGATCATGTGCCTCTTCAAATACTTCGTACTTTCTGTCGTAATTATCAGTCCACAAAAGATTAACCGGATCATAAATTATCTGAAGATTAGGAGATCCAATCCTATCCAAAACTTCTCTTGCTCTCTGCGGACTATAGACAATATGCCTGTAAACAGGCTCAATCGCAACAATAACGCCCATCTTTTCAGCATACTCAACAACAGGTCTTAAATTAGTGATAAATGTTTCAAGAGCCTCTTTTGAATGACAAGCCTCTTTATCATATGAATATGTTTCATTAGGTGCACCTGTCTCAGTTCCAACCATTCCACATCCCAATAAAGAAGCAAAACGTATATGTGCCATATATTTGTTCTGAATAGCTGAGAGCTGCTCAGCATTAGGATTCGCAAGATTAAGATAACATCCAAGAACTGCAACATCTAAATCAGCTCTTCTAAATGCATCTCTTAAATACATTGCATATCCGGGTGTCAACGCCATTGGATCAGCTGTAAAGCCGGGTACCTTTGAAAGAGCAATATGAACGCAGGAAAAGCCCTGGTTTTTTATTTCTGTGAGTCTCTCCTCAAAAGGGAGCTCTACAGTATCGTGAAATCTAATACCAATCTGCATCATTATAAGTAACCTCCAATAATAGAAAAACTCATATATCTATATTAGCCGCAAAAATCCAATTATTCCACTATTTATATGTCAATATAATTGCAATTTCTGAACTTAACAGAAAGCAAATCTTCATCGCCACTATAGGCATACATGCCAACCAGTGCTCCCGTAAAGCGTTTTCCTTTATTATATCCTTCATCACATAGGTAATATACATCCGGAAGTGTAGCAAATATCACGCTTCCCGGATCATCTTCACTCCTGCGTTTTGAGCCCTTGGAGATCAACTCATAGCTTAGCGTTCTTTTCAAGTAATCTGTATTCATGCTAAATCTGATAGTTTCCTCATCATATTCAATAGGCTCATCAGAGAATATCCATTTATCCTCTTCTCCAATATGCTCTTGTGAAAAGACATATAATTTACCGTTCTTTTTCATAAGACCGAACAAGACAAAAGTATTCTCATCATAGTAACCTGAAATACCTGCATGTTGTCCTTCAGAAAGCTCCGGTATCTCCATATCTGCAACATACTCGAAAGAAAAAGAAGTTTGTCTTCTAAGAACCAGGTTTCTGCTATCAACACTTGAGATAGGCGCTTTACTTCCCTTTATAACAAAAGAATTTCCTTTATCAAAAGAAACATCGCCCTCTTCAAATGGTCTTGGAGTCATGTAATCAAGCGGAAGTCCACAAGGAGAAATATAATCTTTGCTCTCTTCTTCCGGCTCCAAAAGTTCATCGCACTTTTCTTTATCAATCTTACTATGTATATCATGGAGCATAGCAAAATCTGCCAGATCCGGATAAGGCTTTACCTGCATAGTTGAAGGTCCTTTTAAATCATTAACTATAGGCCATCCGTCTGCAGTCCATGTTACAGGATCAATAGCTGTTTCTCTTCCAAGAATACTGTAGCCATCACCTATTTTTCGTCCACACAGATAAACCATGTACCATCTGCCATCAGGAGTCTCTACCATATCACCATGGCCACAACGCTGAATAAGAGCATCAGGATCTTTTTGCCTCATTATAGGGTTATAAGGGCATGGCTCGTATACCCCCAAGAGTTCTCTGCTCCTCGAAACAGTTACCATGTGGCCAGGGCCTGTTCCGCCTTCTGCTTCAAGGAGATAATAGTATCCATCTTTTTTATATAAATGTGGTCCCTCAGGAGCTCTTTTATTATCTCCATAGAAAAGAAGCTGTGGCTTGGATATTTTCTTTGTAGCATCCTTGCTGATTTCAAAAATCCTTGCTCCCCTGTTAAGAAGCATATATCTTCTTCCGTCATCATCATTAAAAATACTTGGATCAATTCCATCCTCGTCAATGAATACCGGCTCACTGTAAGGCCCTTCCGGTCTTTCTGAAGACACAACAATCTGCCTGCGGTAAACAGGTCCCACATCATTAAGTCTATAGGTTGCCGTTATATAGAATCGACCTTCGTAAAAAGAAATATCCGGAGCCCAGTAGCCTCGACCACCCTCAAGTTCATCGAGATATGCCCATTTAGGATTTGTTATAGCATGACCAATTATCTCCCAATGTATCAGATCTTTTGAATGTGAGATTGGGATACATGGAAAAAAGACAAATGATGAATTTACCATATAATAATCGTCGCCGACTCTACAAATGGAAGGATCCGGAAAAAAACCGGCCCTTATAGGATTTCTGTAAAAATCATAATATGAATGAGAATATCGTTTCTCCAGATACTGCTCTATTTCCTTATGCTCTGAATTGCAGATACTACCCTTAACAGCATACTTACTTTTTAAGCCATTTTCTGCAATGTCATGTACTATATCCCAGGGTGTAACCAGATTTATATCCCCTTTTAGCGGATCGAGGCCGCACCTTTCTGTAAGATATTTAAACATCTGCAAATTTCCGGACATTGCAGCAAAATGCAGCGCTGTCCTGTGCCCTTTTGCATATTCATTAAGACTAGACCTTGAATATTCAACAATCCATTTTACGAGTCCAAAATCACCTTTTTTTGCTGCATCATATATAGTTATATTTCCTGCATCCACTATAATTTTTCTCCCCTATACCAATATATCTAAAATCGTAATATCCAATTTATTCATCATATCTATCACTCTGCCATTTGAAAGCTTAACCTTAGGACGTGACAATCACAGCAAATACTCATAAAGGTCACAGAATCTCCATATTTGCAGAAATAAAGTCAGCATATCCAGGGTGAGAATTCTCTATATTATTAGAAATAGCAAAAATACCAATCTTTGCACCAACCCACGTATGATCTGACGGAGTATAGTTGGCTCCAAGGTCAAGTCCCTGTTTCTCATTATCTGATGCACCAATATTAAGTTTTATTTTGAGACTAGGATTTTCATCTCCCAGAGGATTATGAACATTTTGAAAATACATGTCTTCTGATTTCAAACTACTATCCGAGTGGGAAAATGTCATAGTCCATGTAATGTCTTTTAACGCATCTGAAGCGGAAAGTTCATAATTAGAGCAGATTTTTGAAAAATCGATATCTTTATCTGCAACTTCTTTTTTATCAGAATCTGTCCCCTCTGAATGAATTGTTTTTATTACATACTTCTCATCAGATAGTCTCTCGATATATGCGGCCATATACTGGCCTCCTGTCATGCATACGCCTGCTCTGTCACCTATATTTAATCCGGAAGCATCCATCTTGATCTTCATTTCAAACATTGGATAGATCAGTTTTTGTGTAAGAACATTGGCACTTTTCCAGATAACAGGCTCATTTTCAGAGCTTGTGTTAAGGGCATATAATCTTAGACCATTCTTTTTATCCGGTACCTGGCTGTAAAAAGAATCATAATGGTTACCAAGCCATTGCCATGATAAATTATATTTTCCATTTTCAAAATCATCAGATGCAAAAAGCCCTGTATCCTCTAGATCAAGGTCGTTTGAAACATTTGGCTTAGTATATTCATAAACAGGCTCACCGCATCCGTTTTCATCCGGATTACTACCAATAATTGGCCAGCCATCTTTCCATGCAACAGGCTGAAGATGACATATTCTTCCATAAAGTCCTCTGTCCTGGAAATGAATGAACCATTCATCGCCATTTACTGTATCAACAAGAGCACCCTGATGAGGACCATTGATAACAGTATTTCCGGTATGCATTACTTCTTTTATCTCATAAGGACCATAGATATTCTTACTTCTAAGAGCGACCTGATATCCATCTGTTACGCCACCTGCCGGAGCCCAGATATGATAATATCCATCCCTTTTATAAACTTTGGGTCCCTCAATAGTCACAGCAGGGTGATCCGGATCATTTCCGTTAAAGATAAAGTGATCTTCAGTAAGAGCCTTTGTTCCATCAGGGCTCATTTCAAATATTCCAAGAATGCTCTTAAATCCAATCCTGCTCTTGGCATATCCATGTATAATGTAGGCCTTTCCGTCATCATCCCAAAATGGGCAACAGTCAATAAGGCCTTTTCCTTCCAAAAGGCACACAGGTTCATCCCACTTTCCGAGAGGATCTTTAGTTTTTACAACATAGTATCCCTCATCAGGCATTCCGTAAAAAATATAGAACACTCCTTCATGGTATCTGATAGATGGAGCCCATACTCCCTCTGAATGGCGGGGAATATCAAATCTCTTTTCCTTAATATTGTTTAGAGCGTAATTTACAAGCTTCCAGTTAACAAGATCCTTTGAAATAAGGATTGGAAGCCCGGGTGTATAGTTAAAGCTTGATGCAGTAAGGTAATATGTATCACCCACCCTGATGACATCAGGATCACTGTAATCAGCAAAAATAATCGGATTTCTAAATTTTGAGCCTAAATCTGAATAAGACATTTTTCTCCTCCACAAGACGCATCAACCATTTGTTTCAATATCTAAGTATTTGGCAAGTGCCAGATTATCAATAACAAGTGACCTATATGGTTCATCAAGCTCAGAAAGTCCCTTCGCTATCATTCCGGCATACAAAAGTGCACCTTCATATTTCAGATGTGAATTATCTATCTTTCCTTCAGGCGCCCAATCAGCTTCACCTGCTGCAAGATTCATATAGTACTTTTTGGAAGCTTCATCCCCTGTCTTTTCAAGGAAATTGCGGCTCATTGTAAAAAGATCAACTACAGGAACATTAAACTTCTCCCCTGCCTCTTTCATGCCCTCCACATACTCTGTGTGTTCAGATGGCTTTAAATTGCCCTTCTCATCAAAAAGTCTTCTTTCGACTGATGTGATGAATACAGGATAAGCCCCTTTATTTCTTGCCACATTAACGAATTTTCCGAGATTTACAATAAAATCATCGTGTGGCTTTGTATATCTTGTTGGATCATTTATCTTTTCATCGTTATGTCCAAACTGAATAAAAAGATAATCGCCTTTTGTTATTTCATCATAAATAACAGCAAGTCTGCTCTCATCTATAAAGCTCTTTGTGCTTCTGCCATTTACAGCATGGTTATATATCACAACATCTTCCTTGGTATATCTGTCAAAGGCCTGTGCAATGCCAGTCTGAGGATATGTATTAAACTTATTGCAAGCTACAGTTGAGTCCCCCGCCCAAAATATGTGTCTCATACCTTACTCTCCTTTTTTATTCTTTTATATATTTTTTAATAGCTTTATGTATTTAAAAAGAGGATATGCATAAAGCATATCCTCTATTCTAAATGTCGAAAGAAAATAATTACTCTTTTACAGCTCCGACATTAACACCCTGTACAAAGTACTTCTGAAGGAATGGATAAGCCGCCATGAAAGGAAGGATAGCGCAAATAATAGCTGCATAATAAAGAGTATTCTGAGATACCTTATACGCAGTTGTCGGCGTATCACCATCCATGATCATAACGCGGAGCTTATACTGGAAGTTAACCTGATCAGGATTTGTAATGTAAATCTGTACTGTGCTGTAATCGTTCCATACTGTAACTGCATACATAAGACCGATTGAAGCAAGAGCTGCCTTTGAAAGAGGAAGTACTATCTTGAAGAAAATTCCCATAGGACTGCAACCATCAATTTTAGCAGCTTCAAAGAGAGATCCGGGAATTCCTTCAAAGAAGTTCTTCATCAATACAAGGTTGTAAACGTTCATACCATGCTTGATAACAAGGATCCACATTGAATCTACAAGGTGAAGCTGTTTCATAACAAGGTATTCAGGAATCATACCACCAGAGAAGATCATTGTGAAAAGAAGGAAGAATGACATTGCATTTCTACCCGGCATCTCTGTTTGTGTGAGTACGTATCCACCAAGAGTTGAAAGTACAAGACCAAGAAGTGTTCCTAAAACTGTTGTAATTACTGAATTAAGAAATGGTCTGTACAATCTGACTGTTGTAAAAATAGTAAGATATCCATTTACTGTAAAATCTTCTGGCCATAATTTGAACTGGTAAACACCTACAGCATTAAAGGAATCAACTAATACTTTCCAAATAGGAATAAGAACAATAAGCGCAATCAAAATAAATACTACATAATTGACAACGTCAAATACATGTACTTTATTTTTTCTTGCCTTAACTTGCATAGCCTGTGCTTTTGCCTGTGCCATAATGTTACCTCCTTAAATAATACCGCGGCCACGAATCTTCTTACTAGCCCAGTTACAAATAAGAACAAGGAAGCAGCCTACAATTGATTTAAACAAACCAACCGCTGTTGTATATCCATAGTCCGGAATGGCTGTAAGGAAAGTCTGGCGGTACACATATGTTGAAATAACATCAGATACATCAAATACACGGTTATTATATAAAACAAATACTGATTCAAAAAGGTTAAGAACCTTAGCAAGGTTAAGAATCAATACAATTATTACCGTATTCATAAGTGCCGGTACAGTTACGTACCAAATTTTCTGAAGTCTTGAAGCGCCATCAATATCAGCAGCCTCGTAAAGTTCAGGGTTAATACCGGAAAGTGTTGCAAGGAAGATAACTGTTCCCCAACCTGTTTCTTTCCAGATATTGATCAAATAGAATATTGGTCTCCACATTGACTGTACATGCAAAAAGTCAATGCTTTCACTGAGTACTCCCCATGCCTTTAATGTCTCGTTTACAAAACCAGTAGATGATTTTGATAAAAACAGCTGGAATATAGCAGCAACTACTGCCCAGGACATAAAGTGTGGTAAGTAAATAATAGTCTGAAGAGACTTCTTTGCAAACAGGTTGTGCATTTCATTAAGAAATACTGAAACAAGAACTGATGCAAAAGTCGTGATTAATAGTTTAGTAATAGAAATCTCCAATGTGTTTGTAAATGCAGTCCAGAATTCTTTCTTTGCAAACATGGTATAGAAATTCTTAAGGCCAACAAACTCAATATTTTTAAGCTTATATGTGTAAAATGCATACCTTACACCAAGCATTGGCCAATAGTAAATTATGATTACAAAGAATAAAACCGGCAGGAACATCAAGTAGTAACCAAAGTTATTTTTGATGCGCGTACTAAGAGGCTTTTTATTGATTGGAGCTCCTGTAGATGTCATAGCAACCGTTTGCTTCTTACTCATAGCATCCTCTTCCTTTCAAATATACATAATTTACGTTTTGCTGCAATTGTATTATAGCAAATTTCCGTAAATTTTTTCGTAAAAAATCCCATCCCTAAGAAGATTTTTTATATCCCAAAGGGATGGGAATAATAGACTTCTGTTGAAGAAATTAAAGACTATTACTGTGCATTAAGTTCTTCTACGATCTGAGCTGATACATCGCCCCACTTCTCAAGGTACTCAGCGATAGCATCCTCAGCTGTCTTCTCACCAGTTACAACCTGGTTCATAAGAGTTGTCTTATCTGTTACAAGCTCTTCATTAACTTCTGTAAGTGTCTCACAAGAAGCTGCCTGAGGAGCATCTACACAGTTCTCTGTGAAGAACTTGTTACCAGCTGCTACAAGTTCGTCAGAATCAACGAATCCGTTTGTAAGAGGAGCAATAACAAGTACTGGATCAAGATGATTCTTCTTCCATACTGTGTTAGGGTCATTAGGGGACTGTTTAAGGTGGAACTCACCCTCTGCATACTCATAATCCTTCTTCTTCTCAGGATCATCAGCATTTGTTGTGAAGCTTTCAGCATGTGTTGACCAGTGAACATCCTCAGCACCATATGTCCAAAGTGTCTGAACTGTGTCACCATCAAGCATTGTCTCAAGAAGAGCATCAAAGATAGCCTGCTCACGAGCATTGCTTCCATCCTGATCATCTGTGATTACCCAAACAGGAGCTTCTCTGTTGATATAACCGCCCCATGTATCCTTGATCTCCTGAATAGGAGCAAGCTGTACAAGTCTGTCATCACCAAGATCATCATCTACACCCTGCTTAGCCATGTTGTCTGTAAGAGTTCTAAGCCATGTTCCAGCCCAGTATGTGAATACACCTTCTGATGTTGACTGCTCAGCTGAGAACCATTTCTCACGAGCCTGCTTTGTTCCAGCTTCTTCTGTATCTGGATCGATTACGCCATCAGCATAACCTTTAGCAAGTCTTGTAAGAGCATCGATTGTAGCCTGCTCTGCGAAACCATCAACCCAAACTCCATCCTTCTGATAGAATGAAGGATAAGCACCCTGCCAGAATTCTGGCATGTAGTTGATATATGGAGCCTCATCAAGCTTACCGTAACCAGCAGCGATTACACCGTATGTTCCATTAGAGCCATCACCATCTGGATCATTGTTTGCAAATGCAATAAGCATGTTGTAGTAGTCATCAAAAGTCTTGATATCCTCTGCCTTCATTCCTACTGCATCAAGCCATGACTTTTTAACATATGTAACGCATCCGTTTCCGTATGTAGGAGCAAAACCGTAAAGGTGTCCTTCGCTGTCCTTCATATTCTCATTGATTGAAGGAAGTGTGATACGTGACTGGAATTCAGCGTTTGCATATGCATCAGCCATATCCCAAAGAAGACCTGTCTGAGCATACTGTCTGAACATTGTAGCACTCATGATAAGTGCATCTGGGTAATCAGCATCACCAGGTGCTCCTGTTGTAAGGAGACGTGATACTGTTCCAGCATAATCTGAGTGATCAAGCTGGTTGATATTAAGTGTGATTGGATGACCAAGTTTCTCTGAAACTGCCTTCTCCCACTGCTCCTTAAATGCATCCTGACCATTCTCAACTGTAGCTGTAAGTGTACCATCTACTACAATGTTAAGAGTCTCAAGTGTGTACTCTTCATCTGTAGCAGCTGCAGTGTCTGTAGATGCTGTTGCATCAGCAGACTGTGATGCTGTTGTGTCGCCAGACTCAGTAGTTGTTGTTGTCTCTGAGCTTGTGCTGCCACATGCTGCAAGAGAAGCTACCATAGCTGTTGACAAAAGTAATGATAAAACTTTCTTTTTCATCTAAATGTTTCCTCCCATATAGATTGTGTGTTTGCTAAATGTAAGCGTTTTCACTTACCTTAATATGTACTTTATCATGTAGTGAAAACCTTTTCAAGCATGAAATATGCTGAATTTAAGACGTAGTTGTACACTTTTTCTTTAAAGCACCATTTTTTCTGTATTTGCGTAAGTGCTTACATGTCAATTATTCCTAACAAAAACGTTTAACTCATTTTTATTTTGGAAATCGTTTGTGAAAATTGCACAAATGAAATCACGCTCCCAAAGCTTCTTCTTTCAAACTCATCATCACTGATCTGTCATCTTGAATCTCAGCTAGGTATCGGTGCCATAGTATTAAAGCGTCACACCCCTCTTCCAAATTGCCATATCATGGAAGCCTGCTTCTTCACTCTTAAGCTTCTCTCCTGATGCTGTCCTTAGTATCTTTTCAAAAAGTTCGTCCGTAAGCTCTTCAAAACTTCTGCCTTCAAGGATCTGTCCGGCTCTAAAATCTATCCAATTACTCTTTTTATCTGCAATAGTGTTATTGCTGGCTATCTTCATAGTAGGAACAGGACATGCAAATGGTGTTCCTCTTCCTGTTGTAAAAAGAACTATCTGTGCACCGGAAGATGCAAGTGCAGTTGCTGCGCAAAGGTCATTACCGGGAGCACAAAGAAGATTAAGTCCGGTAACATCAGTTCTTTCTCCATACTCAAGGACGTTCATAACAGGGAAATCACCTGACTTCTGGGTACATCCAAGAGACTTGTCTTCAAGAGTTGTAATTCCGCCTGCCTTGTTTCCGGGAGATGGATTCTCATAAATAGGCTCGCCTTGCTTTGTGAAGTAATCCTTAAAGCCATTGATCATATTAACTGTGTCATTAAATTTTTCTTCTGAAACGCATCTGTTCATAAGAATAGTCTCTGCGCCGAACATTTCAGGAACTTCAGTAAGGATTGATGTCCCTCCGCACTCAATTATCCTGTCTGATATTCTTCCAACCAAAGGATTGGCTGTAATGCCTGAGAAGCCATCACTTCCGCCGCACTTAAGGCCTATGATGAGTTTAGAAGCATCAACTTCCTCTCTTACATCGGAACTTGCTTCTTCGATTATCTCTTTTAACAGATTAAGTCCATCCTGCATCTCATCATCGGATTGCTGACATACAAGGAACTTAACTCTCTTGTCATCAACTTCACCAATATATGGTTTAAGCACATCAATGTTGCTGTTCTCGCATCCAAGGCCCAGAACAAGCACGCCACCGGCATTTGGATGATTTATAAGATCAGAAAGGATTGTTCTTGTGTGCTCCTGATCATCACCTGTCTGTGAGCAACCATAGTTATGTGTAAATGCCACAACTTCATCAACGCTGCCCTTTACATAAGCGCCCGCTTTCTCAGCAAGCTTAGTTGCTATATTGTTTACGCATCCAACAGTTGGTATGATCCAAACCTCATTTCTGATGCCAACTTTGCCGTTTGCTCTGACAAAGCCTTTAAATGAAGCTTTTTTTGAACCAACCATCGATTTTCTTTTTTCGAGATAATCCTTATCAGGCTCATATTTGTAATCGAGTATCCCCTCAAGATTTGTCTTTACATCATGTGTATGAACCCACATTCCCTTTGTAATATCTTCTGTGGAATGTCCAATTGCGTATCCGTATTTAATAATATTTTCGCCATTTTTGATATCTTTGATTGCAACCTTGTGTCCTGCCGGAACATCCTGTGCAATTACTATGCTCTCATTATCTGAAAGATTCAGTGTCTGTCCCTTAGCCATAGGTTCAAGACAAACAACTACATTATCCTGTGGATGAATTTTTAAAAAGTTACTCATACCCCTACCCTTTCCCTGCATTCATGCAGATGTAAGCTCTTTCATTTTTGCTTACATAAATCATATCCGCAATAAACAATTTGGTCAACCGCTTTTTGGCTTTTTCGACTATAAATGAAATCAAAATTTATGCCTTTTTATCTATTGTATTTGAAAAAGCCCTCTAGTATAATATTTTTTGATTATGTAAATGCTTACATGTTTTTTCAAAAAAATAATTATTATATAAGGAGGGTTATGAAATGAAGAAATTCATGGATGAGGATTTCCTTTTACAGTCTGAACCAGCAAAAAAGCTTTATCATGACTATGCTGAAAACATGCCTATACTTGATTATCATTGTCACATCAGTCCAAAGGAGATCGCTGAGGATCGTCACTTTGAAACTATCACACAGGTTTGGCTTGGAGGAGATCACTACAAATGGCGTCTCATGCGTGCATTTGGCGTAGATGAAAAATATATGACAGGCGATGCTCCAGATAAGGAAAAGTTCCTTATGTTTGCAAAGTGCCTTGGTAAAGCTGTAGGCAACCCGCTCTATCACTGGGCACACCTTGAGCTTAAAAAATATTTCGGTTATGACGGTGTTCTTAATGAAAAGACAGCTGAGGAAGTGTATGATCTTTGCAACAAGGTTCTTCAGTCTCCTGATATGAGCGTTAGAAAGCTCATTAAAATGTCTAACGTTACTTTGATCTGCACAACAGATGACCCTATCGATACACTCGAGTGGCACGACAAGATCAAAGAAGACTCTTCTTTCGATGTTAAGGTTCTTCCAGCATGGAGACCTGACAAGGCTAAAAATATCACAAAGCCTGAATTCACAGATTACATTGCCAAGCTTTCAGAAGTAAGCGGTGTTAAGGTTGATTCTTTCAAATCCCTTAAGGAAGCTCTCAGAGTAAGACTTGATTACTTCGCATCAAAGGGATGTAACGTAACAGACCACGCTCTTGAGTATGTTATGTACAGACCTGCTTCAGATGAAGATATCGAGGAGATCTTTGCTAAGAGACTTCGCGGTGAAGAGATTTCATATGAAGAAGACCTTAAATTTGAGACAGCATTCATGCTCTTTGAAGGCGAAGAAATCGCAAAGAGAGATTGGGTAATGCAGCTTCACTTCGGTTGCAAACGTGATAACAACACTCCTATGTATGAAAAGCTTGGTCCTGATACAGGATTTGATACTATCGGTGCATATTATCCAATGGGCGAGCTTGCTGATTTCCTCAACGCTCTTCATGTAAAGAACTCTCTTCCAAAGACTATTCTTTACAGCCTTAACCCAAGTGATAACAAGATCATCAACACTACTCTCAATGCATTCAACGAAGGACCTGTAGTTGCCAAAATCCAGCAGGGAAGCGCTTGGTGGTTCAATGATACAAAGCTTGGTATGGAACAGCAGCTTGAATCAGTTGCAGAATCCGGCAACCTTTCAGGTTTTGTAGGAATGCTTACAGATTCAAGAAGCTTTACATCTTACACAAGACATGATTACTTCCGCAGAATCCTTTGCAATTACCTCGGAAGCCTTGTTGAAAATGGTGAGTATCCAGAGTCAGATCTTGATATTCTCGGAGAGATCGCTGCAGATATCTCATACAATAATGCTGTAAGATACTTCAAATTTCCTTTAGAAACGAGATAATTTATGAGCAACCAAATGACTATTTATGACATATCCAAAAAGGCTGGCGTTTCTATTGCTACCGTTTCAAGAGTTTTAAACGGTAGCACCAACGTTAAGCCCAAGACACGCAAAAAAGTCATGGATATAATTGAACAATACGGCTATAAACCAAATGCTTTCGCCAGAGGTCTCGGCCTTAACTCAATGAAAACAATCGGCATTTTGTGCGCTGACGCTTCTGACCTTTATCTGGCAAAGGCTTTATACTATATTGAGCAAAACCTGAGAGAAAATGGTTATAATTCTGTTCTTTGCTGTACCGGATATGAAATGGATTCCAGAAAAGAATCCCTTAATCTTCTCCTTTCACAGCATGTGGACAGTGTCGTAATGGTCGGTTCAAACTTTATCATGAATAATCCCGAAGACAACATGTATGTCAACGATGCTGCCGCTTCTGTTCCGATAATGCTTCTTAATGCTGACTATGACTGCAATAATGTGTATTGCACATTATGTGATGATTATAAAGCAACTCAGGATGCCACAGAAAAGATGCTTAATGCAGGTCTCAAAAACATCCTTTACCTTTACAACAGCAATTCATATTCAGGATTAAAAAAGCTTGCTGGATATCAAAGCGCTCTGTTGTCTCATGATATAGCAGTTAAAAAAGAAATGCTTCAATGTTTCAAGGGATCAAATGAAGATATAGATGGTGTTAAGAGTTTTATTGAAAAGCTCTACTTAAAAGGCGTTAAGTTCGACGGAATTATTGCAAGTGATGACTTTTTAGCTGTTGGTGCAATGAATTTTGCAAGAGCAAATAAGATCAAGGTTCCAAATGAGCTACAGATCATCGGATATAACAATTCCATCCTTACTCATTGCTCTGAACCACCAATCTCTTCTATCGATAATCGTCTTGAAGATATGTGCATACAACTTGTTAAGACCCTTATTGGAACCCTTTCTCAAAATGAAATGCCTCAGAAAACCATTTTCTCCGGTGAACTTGTTGAGCGAGGTTCCACAAAACTATAAAAAAGTGCCTGCGGCACCTCAACTCCCCTGCCCCTCACTCATGAGGGGTTGGGGTTGTTTTTTGCCCTAACTCCTTCATAATAATATCTATGAAACGTAATACACTACAGGAATTGTTTCGAGATCACTATGAAGAAATTCAATATACACTCCATCCCAGAAAGACCGAGATGGAAAACATTGATAAAATGATCAATTGTGGCGATCCATCTTATGGTGGTGCCATGTATGGTTGTGCTGAATGTGGTACTCTCAAGTTCATCCCTTTCCGCTGCCATTCAAGGTTCTGCCCTACTTGTGGCGCTTTATATTCTCAGAAACGTGCCCAAGCTATGTCATTCAAACTAATAAACTGCCAGCATCGTCACTGTGTATTCACCATTTCCAAAGAACTTCGTCACTACTTTCTTGAAGACAGAGACCTTCTTAATTGCTTATTTGACGCTGCAAGTAGTGTGATTCACCAGATGTTTTACAAGATGAACAAATCACAAAACTTCACTCCCGGTTATATCCTTGTACTGCATACATTTGGCAGGCCGCTTGAGTGGAATCCTCATATACACTGCCTCATCTCCGAAGGTGGAGTAGGCGATACAGGTTTCTGGCGCAAGGTCGATTTCTTCAGTTTCAAATACATGCGCCATGCTTTCCAAACAGCTCTTCTAAGCCTTATGGAAAACCGCATCACTGATCCTCAAAAGAAAGCTCAGTTCAAAAGAGAAAAAGCTCTCTCTTACAAAAATCAGAAGGATGGCTTCTACATCTATGCAAAGCCAACACTTGCTGATAAGAATACTGTAGCCAAGTATATAGGCCGTTACCTTGGTCGCCCTGTAATAGGGCTTTCAAGAATAGATTCCTATGATAAAGAAAAGGATACTATCACTTTCCACTACAATCGCCATGATGATGAAGTTCTTGTAACTGAGACCATACCAGCCATTGAATTCATCAAGCGTCTCATACAGCACATCCCAGAAAAAGACTTCAAGATGATACGCTATTACGGCGTATATGGTCGACACAGAGAATCTGACAAAAAGTTATATCGTCTTATTCATCCGTCAAAAAAGCCATTTCTACAGTCATTCTTAAAATGGCGATCCGGAATACTTTCATCATTTGGATATGATCCGCTGAAATGTCCAAAGTGTAACAGCACCATGAAATTCCTTGAACTATACTTCAATCACAAACGTGTTTCTCTCGAAGACTTATATGAAAAGGCAATGGGAAAATGCCGTCCCAAATGTCGTGCCCCTGTTCAAACTCATTCTCTGTCATGCTAAAATGAGGCATGACAGGAGGATAAATCATGGTTGATAAAGCACTAATCGCAAAGCTTAGAGAGAAATACATGCAATGCCCGCCGGAAGGCATGTCGGCGGATGAAATCCGTGAGATGGACGATGAAGACCTTCTCGATATGGATTACTTTATGCACGAAGATGATGAATTCTTTGATGAGGTAGACTGGTAATTCAAAGCCAATATACCTCTGCTTTGCGTGGCCCGGTCTTGTCCGGGCCTTTTAATTCAAAGTTTCGCCGCAAGGCGAAATTTCCTATTAAATAAAAAATAACCTCAGCATAAAAGACAATGCTGAGGTTATTTTTATTATCAAATATTATCATGCAGCTTTTTCTGCTTTATTACCCTTGAAAAATGTTTTCATAATAAATCCAAATACATTCCTCACAAGTGGACCTGCAAAGAAAATCTGCCAGCAAAGTGCCATTGGAAAATTGAAAGCTGTTGTCTGAAGCCATACGCTAATAAATTCACTGCCTGCATTCTTGAAAAGAATTGTTGCTGCAAGGCTCATAAGCGGGCACATAAGGCATACAGACATTGATGAAATAGCAAGTATGATCATGATCATTGGATCCTTACCAGGAGTTACAAATCTAAAAGCAAGAATCTGAGCAAGCTTTCCAACAAATAAAAGCTCAAGTACTACAGCTATAGGCCACATGATAATGATCTCACTAAACGCTGCAAGGAATACAAAGTTCTGTAGCCCGCCTACACTCATTGAAATGTTGTAAACAATCATGGCATATACCATAACGAATGCCATTAAGGCAGTAAAAAACACATCCTGTAATTTGCTCTGTGGTAACATAAATAAGTTCCTCTCTTTCTTAAACGGGAAGACCTCTGTGTTGTTCGTTATCACCCGGCAAAGGATGTGCGTTTCCAATAATACCTTGAAATCTTCAAATCTTTTTTCAGCGATTTTCGATTATAA
This sequence comes from Butyrivibrio proteoclasticus, assembly GCF_900115735.1. Lineage (GTDB taxonomy): Bacteria > Bacillota > Clostridia > Lachnospirales > Lachnospiraceae > Butyrivibrio > Butyrivibrio proteoclasticus_B. The sequence continues at coordinate 48,409 of NZ_FOXO01000023.1, read as the reverse complement.
CAGATTTCAAGGTATCATGTAAGTGTTTTTTTAAATATTGGAAATAATTCCACCGCCAAGAACATAATCTCCATCATATAAAACAGCAGATTGTCCCGGAGTTATAGCTCTTTGAGGCTCATCAAAAGTAAATACAGCACTGCCATCATCATTTATTATGCAAACTCCCGGCTGTTCCTTGTGTCTGTACCTGATTTTGGCGCTGCATCTAAACTCATTTTTAGGAGCATCACCTGTTATCCAATGAAAATCTCTTATTTGAACTTCTCTTTTAAACAGATCCTCATTGTCACCAAGAATAACCTGATTATTCTGAACATCAAGCCTTGTTACATATAATCTCTTTTTATCAGGGATTCCAAGGCCGCGCCTCTGTCCTATGGTATATCCTATAATTCCTTTGTGCTGTCCCAAAACATTTCCGTTTACATCGACAAAATTGCCCTTGGGATAATCTTTTCCTCTATAGCGCTTTATCATAGCTTCATAGTCACCATCAGGAACAAAGCATATATCCTGGCTTTCACTCTTATGAGATGTAACAAATTCTTTCCCCTCCGCAATTCCTCTTGTCTCCGTCTTAGTGTACTCGCCAAGCGGGAAAAATGTATGTGAAAGCTGCTCTTCAGTCAGATCGTAGAGAACATAGCTCTGATCTTTATTTAAGTCCTTGGCCTTAAGCAGATAATAATGGCCATCTTTCTCTTCTATTCTTGCGTAATGACCTGTAACAATGTAATCAAACCCCATCTCTCTTCCTTTTTGGTAAAGAATATCGAATTTAAGATACTTATTGCATCTGATACAGGGATTTGGTGTCTCGCCTCTCTCATAACTGCAAACAAATGGCTCAATTACATTCTCTCTAAACTCAGCTTCATAATGATATATCTGATAATCAATTCCAAGCCTGTCACACACAGCCCTTGCATCTTGAGTATCTGCAAGACTGCAACATGTATCGAAAAGGTCCTTTCCTACCATATCATTCTCATACAGGCGCATAGTGCATCCCATACAGTCATATCCCTTATCTACCATAAGTGCTGCTGCTACACTTGAATCAACGCCACCACTCATGGCTATCAATGCTTTTTTATTCAAACTGTTCTCTGACATATTTTTTCCTTACAAATCTTGATTAAACTATTTTTAACTATTAACTTTATAGGACAATAACTTATAAACAAAGATAGCCCCTATACAATAAAGTACAAGGGCTACAATACTACATTTTACAACAAAAAACAAATATAAATTATAACTCAGATGTGCAATGAGGACATCTGGTTGCTTCAATATTGATTTCACTCTTGCAACGAGGGCAAATCTTTGTTGCAGGAGCAGCTTCTTCCTCTTCTTTCTTTATTTTATTGCTGACAGCATTCATAAACTTAACAAGAAGGAAAATAACAAAAGCCATCAATAAGAAATTGATAACTACAGTAATGAAAGTTCCATAGTTAAGTGTTGCAGCACCTGCTTCTTTTGCAGCTTCAAGAGTTGCATAGCTTGTTCCATCAAGACTTACAAACATGTTATTGAAGTCTATTCCACCTGTCAAAAGACTTATGACCGGCATGATAATATCATCTACCAGTGATGTTATTATCTTCTGGAAAGCACCACCAATGATAACACCGACAGCCATATCCATTACATTACCGCGCATGATAAACTCACGAAATTCCCCTGCAAGGCTCTTACCCTTGCTTGCAACTTTTTTAATATCCTCTGTCATTTTGTTTTCTCCCATACAATACTAAAACTATAGTTACCTAAATGAAATTATATCACTAAAAATTTTCATTGCCCACTTGAAATTGTGCGGCAATGAAAGTAAAATAAAATAGTTGTGAGACACACAATGCAGGATTAGTACATCGGTAGTATATTAGCTTCCCAAGCTAAGGAGGCGGGTTCGATTCCCGTATCCTGCTTATATCAAACGATGCAATAAAAAGGGCAAGTAAATTTTCATGTTTACATGAATAAATTTATTTGCCCTTTTTATTATACCGCGCGAACGCGCGGATGAGGATTGCGAAGCAATCCTCATATGCATTGTTTGATATAAGCTACTACACCTTCGCAATCCTCATATGCAGCATTTGATATAAGCTGCATCATTCGATATTATATTGCATCGTTTGATCATGAATTCTCATTTACATATATTGAAAGTCTGCTTTGGATGATACTAGCTACCTCCTCGGCACTCTTCTGGCCGCTAAAGAAAGCTGAAGCTTCTTCCATAATGATGTTATTAACACTTTCGTTATAAGCGATCGGTTCATGCAAACTGTTGATAAAGTTCTCTATAAACTGGACATCTTCCTGAGTCAGCGGAGGAAGTTTGATCTCCTGATCACCAATCCAATAGTAATCAGCCTCTTCTTCCTTTGTCCCATCATCATTTGTATAATATTTAACTTCTGTTGCTTCTTTTGCTTTTTTATCAAAGCTAGACTTCCTTACAGGGAAATCAAAGTCCAGGCTATCCTGATATTCCTCAAGGTAAAATGTCCTAAGGAACTGCCATATTCCTTCAGAATTCTTTGTTCTGGCACTTACTGCAAGTGTCGTATTTGGGGCAATTGTAGAGTAGTTCTCACCTTTTTCATTAGGGAATCCAACAAATGAAATATCCTCACCAAACTGTCCATATTTCAATCTCTTATACTGATCAAATCCATAAATACCTGCCAAACTTAAAATTGCTTCATTTGACCTGTAAATATCGTCAAGATTTCTCTCCCAGAGTGACTCATTGTATTGTTCCGGGAAATTCTTGGTGAATTCCAAAAGCTTTATGAAGTTCTCATCTGTGAAATTACATTTCTTATTTTCCCAATCAATAAACTTATTTCCTGAAAAAGCAATTCCGTAGTTCATCATTTCCTGACGGTTCTGCGGTCCACAGACAAGATCATAGCTGATTCCCATGTCGGCTATCATTTTTTCTATATCATCAACAGATAGTACATTTTTGCCCTGAGTAAGTGAAGTCTTCATAGCTACAGTTGCAATGCTGAACCCAGGGACCATAAGATACATCTTATCTCCCGTCTTAAATGCATCCATAACAGAATCAATAAATTCAGTATTTGAAAGATCCGGGTCATTTTTTATAAAACTATTAAGATCAAGGAAAAGTCCCTTATTGATGAAGCTATCAACTGGTGAATCATTGTCAAATGTCATAATGTCCGGAATATTACCTGAAACAATGTCGAGATTAAATCTATTAGCCCCCTCATTCCAGTTATCTTCTGTGTTATATACAGAATAGTCTACAAGCTTTATCTTATAATCCTGGTTTTCCTTATTAAACTTAACAGCAGCCTGCCTTACAGTATAATCAATGAATGATCCACCAAGAGTGATCACCTGCTTATCTTTTACCTGATCAGCAGGAACTTTAACAAGTCTTTCAAGAGAATAATTATACTCAAAATCAGGAAGTACAGCTAAAAACTCTGTGTCGCTGATAGCTGCTGCTGCGCTGATCGAATAGGTTGCTGCAAGATCGGAATCAACATAGTCAAGCAATTTGGTAATCTTATCTGCCTTAAAGTCATAACCATAGATTGCTGATTCTGTACTGATATACAGATCATATCCATTACCTTCAAATACTGTCATGCTATTGTAACGCTCAAGAGCTGCTGATTTTTGTCCTATTTCTCCTTTTTCTACATCGATAGGTGCAATTAAATATCCATCATTTCCATACCCTGCAAGGAAAACATTTCCATTAAAGCCCTGATAGAGCTCAAGATATGAGTCTTTGTATTCAGTTGACTTACTTGTATCACAAACAAGAGTAAAGCCGTTATTTTCATCAAACTTCTCAATACCACGGCCATCATTTAGCAAAAGACCATACTTTTCTGAATAAACCATTCCATATATCTGGAGATAATCGCCTTCAGCAAGGTCTTTATTGATGTCGTATTTATAGAGCATATTTCCCTGGGCATCATATTTTACAAGGTATCTCTGCTCCTGAGAAGAATCATACATCTCTCCTGAATAATCATCGCTATATGAAACCACCATCTTATCAAGCCCATCGTCTTCAGATGAGTCTGCAGACGAGGCATCACTTGAAGCTTCTTGTGATGAAGTTACTTCTGCTAAAGCCTCCTCATTTGAAGCTTCTTCACTTGAATTCTCTACGGATGCTTCGTTTTCAAGTGAAGATTCCTCTAACGCTCCTTCAGAACTCTCACCTTCATCCATAATATGCACCTCTCCATCATCTTCCCAGTTATAGATCTCTAAAAGTGCATAAATATTTCCATCTTTGTCAAAGCTAAAGCGGCTATAGCTTTCTCCGTTACTGCTAGGAAGATAAATAGTATTTAAACCTGAACCATCGTAGTTAAAAGAATTAACTGCAATGCCTTTTCCCTCTGCTCCGTAATAATCAACAGCATAAACCTTGTCACCAGCTATTTTGACTGTTGATACATTACTGCCGTCAATGTCAACGCCCATGTCACCAATCTTGAAAACATAATCCTTGGAACCGGATGATGCCTCATTTAACAGACTATCATCTGAACCGTTTTTCTCTTTTCCGCATCCTGCCAGCATACCAACAGTCATAACCATTGTTAATGCTACCGCTCCGGCCCTTTTCAATAAACCATTTCTTTTCATAACATCTCTCCTCTCATAACCTCTTTTGAGCTCGTTTTACCTCATAATCATATTTCTTTTCCATGAGATAATTGAATATACCTCTCACAGTCCATTTCTTGTTTCTGTATGCTCTAATGATAAACAGAACAATAATGACAACTACTATAGTTCTGCATATTAGTCTGATCAAAAGAAGTGTCGCTAAAATATCTTCATAGCCTCTGGCCAGATTCTCCCAATAAGGGAAAAATATAGCCTTATTCCACATACTCCTTGTCCCATAGGACATTATCACATTAAGGAGGGCAAAAAACGAAAATCTTTCAGTGTTATCAATGACTGAAATATATGCATCATCAAGAGATGCACTTTCTTTTACGATCTGAGCAACTATTCCGTCAACAGGCCCCGGCATTACTACTTCATAGCAGTTTATACCGCCTTTACTAGCCGTAGTACCATCCTCAGCAATCTCAGCGCTCTCTGTTCTTCCACTAAGTATTGTTCCGTATTTACACAGACTGTCATATGAAATATAGGCTATGCTGGCATTCTGGCCTGATGCCTTTCGCATTTTGCCTTCTTCTCTTTTTACAACACCTGAAACATAATGAGGCACTTGGCCGATCATTACCATCTGTCCAACTACATCATTGGAACCAAAGAGCTGCCAGGCAAGATCCTCATCTATAACAATCCCGTCTTTCATAAGGGCATCCGGCGAGTAGTAACTTCCTGATACCAGCTCTAAAGGGTGAAAAAGAAAGAAATCCCCCTCAGTACCTATGGCTGTTACCTTATCTGCCACTTTGTTTTCAAAAGTGATCGATATAATTCCCTGGGCACTGTAACAGCTCGCATAAAGTCTTGAATCATCTACTTCTTCCTGTGAAGCATCTTCAGAATCTACATTTGTCGCATCAAGAGTCTGCGTTTCGATTATCACCGGTCCTGCATTCCCTGATCCTTCATCGTCTTCTTCGATAATGCCCACATCATTCATTTTTGCCTGAAGTATATACTCAAGCTTTCTGATGTAATCCGAATCTATAAGCTGGTCTTCTGTAAAAAAGGCACTGACCTGAGTCATTTTTCTCTCATCAGACCACCTCTGACCTTCTGCCTGTTCAGGAAGTCTGCTGATAAGAGCTCTGCTGTATGCTCCCAGAAAAAGGTCAGCGGCAATAAGAATGATCACAAGGATAAAGACTTTGTTCTTAAAAAGCTGTATTAAACTATTCTGTATCTCTTTAAACTTTGTCTTCATTACTCGTTAGAAAGCCTTACCTGTTCTCCTGCTTTTACAGGTTTATTGGAAGTTGTGATGACATATTCATAATCATCAATTGCTGCTGTGATTGCAGAGTTTTTATCATCAGATGCGACAACGGTCACATCAGCTCTAGTGGCTGTATATCTGTTTCCAAGTGGTGATGATTTGCTCTTAACAATAAGTACAAACTTACCGTTAGTGTCTGTTTTGATAGCGCTGTTTGGAACTATCATATCGTATTCCTGGCTTCTTTCACCGATTGCCAGAGAAATGCTCTGGCCAGGTGTAACTTCTGTACTCTCTATCTTAAAGGTAAGAAGCTTCTTGCCTGCCGGATCCTGCTTATCATTTTTAATAGATGTAAGTGTAGCCTTGAAGTTTGAACTAAACTGCCATGCGTTCTGTGGCTGAGCAGCATCGCCAACCTTAAGCTTTTGTGCCTGAGAATTGCTTACAGAAAAGCTTGTTGTCATATCTTTTCCATCAACCTGAATAACAGCAATTGTCTCATCTGCAGAAGTTGACTCACCGGCTACTTTATTTACAGAAGATACTGTTCCTGCAACAGGTGACTTTACAGATGCGCCAACAGATTCAGCCTCAAGCTTTGCAATCTTTTCTTTTTGCTCGGTTATCTTGTCTCTCTTCTGGCAAAGAGATATTTCAATATTGATGCTCTTTAGCTGATCTTCCTTAACTCTTTCTGCCTCTTTTAAAGCTGCTGAAGTCTGAGCTTTTTTTTCAGTTGCCTGAGATATTTTTTGTGAATAGCTGTAACCCTGCTGAGAGCTATAGGTTGAAAGCTGTGACTTGTCTCTTGTAAGCTCTGCCATGAAGTTTTCAAGTTCAGCAACCCTGTCGGTATCTCCATTATTTGCAGCCTTAGTCATATCTGAAGTTGCCTGAGCGATAAGGTATTCCGGTGTTGCTGTATTGTAATCAATCCCCGCCTTTTCATAATCCATCAGGTTACTTATGTAATCGAGCTCTGCCTGTGCCGCGTTGTCAGCGGAAAGGGCTGCGTTATAAGTATCAAGCACAGAACCTACCTGAGCCTGATATGAATCATAAGAGGCTGTCTTCCCATTTCTGACATTTGAGATCACTGCACTTGATACATCACCTGAAAACATCATCTGTTCATAATCAAGTTCCAAGGTGTCAAGTGTCTCTTTTGCCTTAACCAGTTCATCCGACTCTTTATCTTCCAGGTAGTAGATGATATCTCCGATTTCTACATGAGCACCCTCTTTAACAGCTACGCCTGAAATCTTTCTTGTTTCTTTTACCGTGATATTATATGGGTCCTCCGCAGTAACTGTTCCGGTTCCCCTTATCTGCGGACTAATTGATCCGCTCTCTATCTGAACTGTCGCTACCTGAGGCAGAGTATAGTTCATAATGGTGTTTGAAAAGAATGTAAGAACAAGCATCACGGACAAAAAGGCGATTGCAACGTTCTTTACCATATCTTTTCTGTTTGTTTCCTTTTTTGGCTGAATTAAATCTTTTCTCTCGTCAAAGTTCTCTGACATAACAAAACTCCCCTTGTAACTAAAATAATTGCAAAACTCTTATCCCTTTATTCCTCCCTGGTAAGATATTCCCTCTACCAGATAGTCCTCGCCATATAAAAATATAAGAAGCGGCGGTACGAGATAAATTACCGCAACTGCAAAAGCAAGACTGATCTCCCCTGTATTTATCTTAGAAAGAAAGACAGAAAGCGGATGAAGATCCGGATCACCCAAAAGAATAAGAGGCTGTTCAACCATATTCCAATAATCAAAAAATACAAGTATAGCAATTGAAGCAATTCCTCCTTTACATAATGGCATGTTGATCCTTGAGAAAATATACCACTCATCTGCTCCGTCTATAGAAGCAGCCTCTAATACTTCTGTTGGAATCCTTCTCATAAACTTGGTCAAAAGATATACCGCAAATGGCGAAAAGAATCCCGGAAGCCATATTGACCACCTTGTCCCGTATATTCCTATGGCCTTTGAAACCAAAAAATTCGGAACAAGCGTAACCTGATAAGGCATAAGCATCATTATTATGTAGGCAAAAAAGATAGCTCTTTTAACTCTGCTGTCATATCTTGAAAAACCATATGCTGCCAGGGTCGCAATCCCAAGCTGAATACCTACTATCGGAACGACATATATGATGGAGTTCCAAAACTTCAAAAGATATTGCGGGCTCTTAAACAAAACCGTAAAATACTGGGCAAATGTGACCATATCCGGAATGAATTTCAGATTAACAGTCTTTGAAATAAATATTTTTCCGCCCTTTTGAGTCGTTGCAAAAATCGAACCATAGTTGGCATTTATCTCTGACGATGACATAAATGAATTAGTGATAGTCAGTATGATAGGCATAAGGAAAATGATTGCAAATGCGAAGGCCGCAATCGTTACAAGCGCGGTCTTTAAGTTATCTATACGCCTCTTTTTCCTATACATTTTTTGTAACATGTTCATGCTGTCTTACCCTTCTACATCCTTTCCGTAGTAGTTCTCAACAGCATACATGATGTACACAAGACCTGTTACTACTATAAACATTATTATCGCTGCAGCAGATAGCTTTTGATAATCCAGAGAAGCAAATGTATTGTTCATGAAATGTTGCAGCATATATAGCGAATCCACCGGATAATCGCCCGTCATAAGATATATCTCTCTGAAAACCTTAAAAGAGTTTATTAGAGACATTATGGTAACAAACAGTATCGATGATGACATGTATCTCACTTTTATAAGCCAGAACACCTGGAATTTGGAGGCATTCTCTAAAGATGCCACTTCCAAAAGCTCTTTTGGAATACTTGCAAGTGCTGACATAAACAGGATCATGTTATAACCAAGATTTTTCCATAGGAAAAGAGCTATGATAACAACCTGAGCCTTATCTGATTTAAGCCAGTCAACCTTGTCTGCACCGAAAAAAGCAGTGAAATTGTTTATAAGGCCGTTATAGTGAAACATTACCTGCCAGATAAGAACAACCGATGCTGTTGGAACCATCAATGGGCTTAAAAAAAATGACCTGAAATAACTCTTAAATGGAATTCTGGATTCCATTACGGCAGCCAGAAAAAGTGACAGCAAAACCGCAAGAGGAACAGCAACCAACGAAAACTTAAAGGTATTTATCCCCGCCAGTTTAAACGCACCATTGTTCCAGACATTTATATAATTAGCAAAACCTACAAAATTCTTTTGAATGGGATTATTGATCAAAGAATAATAGATAACAACTCCAAAGGGAGCTACAAAAAATAGCATAACTCCCAATAAAGACGGAGCAAGAAAGAGCCATGAAATTAGGCTCTTTCGCTCATTTGAAGAAAGCTGCCCTTTGAATAGTCTATGTATTTTTCTCCTCACCCTAGCACAAAACTTAAACACAACCTTACTCAGTATCCTTCACTACAAATTCCGGAACTTTCCCCTTTAAGAATGAATAATATGATCCATCGCTCCCATAATAATCGCTGCCATCAGATTTTTTCGTTATTACAACACTGTACTTGTTGTCTTTCTGACTATAATCATACCAATTTCCATTATAATCTGAAGTAACGATATCTTGAAGTATTTCTGACACTTCTTTGCTATTTTTTACCGGATCATAAGTAGCACTGGTAGTCATCACTTCTTCATCACGCAAGAGCTTGCCTGAATCAAAATCATCAAGGTTATAACCCGGATAATAATTATCAACTCTTATGCTGCTTATCATCTCAGGTGTAAGCTTGGGCTCAACATAGATATTATGGTCTTTGATAAGTTTCAGCAGATTTGTACTGTTCTCATAAACAGGAACAGAAACGTTTACATAATGAGTCCCATTGCTGGAAAATTCCAAGCTACCAATTGGCTGATTTTTTTTCAGGTATGAATAATTGGCGCCTTCTAAAATATCTTTCCTGTAAGCATCACTTATTTCAGAATAGGTAATGGTATCGTCAGACTTCCTTCCACCGGCAGAAACATAAGAAACACTATTGTTACCCACGTTGGAACCTGTCATTTCTCTAATAGCCTCATCATCAAAGCAGATGTAATGGCCTTTTTTATACTCTTCACTTGAAATAATACTGTCCATAAGTGCTTCATCGGTATCATATGGCACAAAAATGCTTCTGTATATCTTTCTTCCATCCTTCATCCTATAAAGGATTGATAACCCATAGCCCTTTGAATAATAAGAGTCCGTATCATAGTTTTTTCTTCCATCCATTCCGATAGATGCCAGTTTGATAAAAGAGTCAACATCAGTTATGTACATGTGCTTTTCACAGTACCCATCTCCAAACATGCCTCGACCAATCCACACATTGAAGTTATAGTCATCTTCAAGGATTGCGCAGCTTGCCACCTTTTCAGGTGCCGGAACATAGGAATCAAAGCCGATAAGATCTCCTCTTAGCACAACGAATAATAAAAGAACCATGCAAACTGAAATGATTGTTGAAGGCTTACCCTTAGTGAATCTCCTAATATTGGCATCAAGGATAACCTCGATGAAACATCCGGTTAAAGCTGTGACAAGCAGCATGATAACACACATCATTATGAAGAGCTTATCATTCCATACATAGTCATTCATCATGTAGACCAGTATTCCTGCCGCTACTCCCGCCATAATGCTCACGATTACTTTAATGCACCATCTAAAAGGTCTAAATACAAAGCTTTTGCCCGCCATTTCAGCTTTTCTTTTCCTGCTGAAAATGATCACAAAGATAAAAGCAATAACTCCGACAATAAGCGTATCTATATCAAGTCTCAAATTGCCTTTTGCAGAATCAAGAACTGCTTTCGCCGAAAATACATCATCATAATTAAAAGTTGTTTTATACCAAGCATAAAATCTGTCATATAAAGGAGACAGAATAGCGCTAAAGCCTTCCGAATAAGAAAAAGTTTTAAAGAATATTTCTTTTAAACCTCTTATTTCACCGGCTATTGCTACAGATACTATTGCAAAAAAGCCTGTCAAAAGAAATGCCGAAAGCATTGTTCCACTAAGCATGATGGCAAGTACAGTCACATTGTATACTGTCAAAAACAGTACGACAGACCTCAAAAACTCAATGAGTACTGAAAACAAGACTGCATTATTTACTGCTCCCATACCTATAGCGATCAAAAATGCTATGAGCTCAACTGATCCAAAGATAATAAGAAAGGTAACAAATGCATTGACGTAGTTCTTTTTTAGTCTCTGAAATCTCGTAGTTGGCTGGCTAAGATAGAAATCCATCTGGCTTTGGTTAAACACATAGGAAAAACCCTGAAATGCAAATGCAATCGCGACTAGTGTCACAAGCCCAAAGGTCACGCTGTTTATTCCCATTACCAAAGAAACTGCCTTGCATTTTTCAACCTTAAGGACTACATCTGACTGTCCGTACATAGCTGCATAGTTTATGCACCTTGAAACAAGCAGTATCACTCCGAAAATAAAATAGCCAGCTACAAAAGGAAGCGCAACAAGAGCTGTCCAAAGAGTTCTTGTAATATATTTTTTCTGATTCTTAAGCTTTTCACTGAAGGATAAATTTCCTGATGTCATACCCAACTACCTCCGTCTCACTGATAAATATCTCCTCTAATGATAGAGCAAGCACCTCAAAGAATATCGGATTGCCGCGTTTGAATGCCGCTTCAATCTCTTCTCTTTCACCTCTCATGGTTATGGTGTGAAGTCTTCCTCTCTTTTCATGAAGAAGTATATCTATTCCTTCAAGAGCATTTTTCTCATCCGCATCAGAAGCAAATACACATTGAACTTTCTGCATGTTAAGCTTCATATCGCTGATATCTTCCGATAAAATTACTCCGCCCTTATGAAGAAGTCCTACGTGATCACAAATATCCTCAAGCTCCCTTAAGTTATGAGATGCAATCATCGGTGTAAGCCCCCTGTCTTCCATCTCTGCTGCGAACAGACTCTTAACTCCCTGTCTTACAACCGGGTCAAGTCCATCAAAGGTCTCGTCACAGAGAAGATACTTGGTTCCGGCGCATATTCCAAGCAGTATTGAGATCTGCTTTTTCATTCCCTTTGAAAAAGTGCTGATCTTACGCTTTATATCAAGTCCAAAACCATTACACATCTTAAAAAATCGAAGTTTATCAAACTTCTCATAAATTCCCTCATAGTATTCCGCCATATCCTCAGGGCTACTGTTAGGCAAAAAATACTGATCATCAGATATGTAAAAAATATCTTTCTTTACATCCGGGTTGTCATATACAGGTCTGTTATCTACACATACTATGCCAAGATCAGGCTGTATGACTCCTGCGATTATTCTAAGTATCGTACTTTTACCTGCCCCATTAGTTCCTACAAGCCCGAACACTTCGCCGTCCATTATGCTCAGTGAAACACGATTGACAGCTTTGATGTCGTCATAGGATTTATCCAGGTCTAGTAACTCAATCATGTTAATTCTCCTCCGCTTTGCATATTCTCCCCAAGCCTTAGCTTTATTTCATTTACAAGTTCCTCTAGTGGTATTCCGATTTCTTTAGCTTCTACAAACAGATCAACAACCGCTTTTATAAGCTCTTCTTTTTTATTGTCTTTGAGTAGCCCTGTACTGTCTTTTACAAAATTGCCTCTTCCCTTGACAGTATAGATAAATCCCTGTCTCTCAAGTTCGGCGTAGGCCTTTTGTACAGTGTTAGGGTTTGTAGAAAGCTCCATAGACAGACTTCTGACAGATGGCATCTGATCATCCGGTTGCAATATCCCTTTAAAGATCTGCATCTTGAAATTCTCAACTATCTGCTCATAGATTGGTCTGCTATCTTGATAATCAATAAGCTTCATTCTCTTCACCCATTGTTTAACAATTTAGTTTTAGTTACAAAAAATAAGTGTACTATGTTTACTAGTACACTTGTATTCTATAACTATATATATGTAATTGCAATACTTATTTATTTGCCATTTTTTCTTTTTGAGAGTGCGTAAGGCGCTTTAAATGCCACTCTCTGCTCATGGCCTCTTCTTTAGTCTTGAAGGTTTCATAATAAACCAAGACAACAGGTAAGCGGGCTCTTGTATATTTTGCCCCCTTACCTGAATTGTGAGTCTTTATTCTTTTTTCCAGATCATTGGTGTATCCGCAGTAAAAAGATCCACCTGCACACCTGACCATATATGAGTAATATTCCATTTATGCCTTTTTAGTTGCAAGAAATGTTGACGCGTCCGGTGAATATCCTGCAAGTTCCCATTCATCATAAAGTTCAGCCATCATCATGCCGGAGAACCCCTTGGAATCCATCTTTAACATTGTCCAGGCATCATCAAATTCTTTTCTTCTGGCTCTGAACTCTGCCGAGCTCTTACCTGCACCACCATTCACTTCTGTAAGGTATTCATCATTTATCATATTCTTTTTATCAGCCATTATAGGTTCCTCCTCACATGTATTGCTCTAATTTATTATACACTTATTTATACGAGCAAAAAAATAAAATGGCAAAAAAATACTGCCCAAAACGGCAGTATTTTTAATAGAACAAATATTTTTTTATGCAACTTCTACACCTTTTGCCTTATCCTTTTCTCTTTTAGCAATCATAGGAAGGATAACGCCAAGAGCAGTAAGAACAAGTGGTGTAATTACGTTAAGTGCAAATGTAAACGGATCTGCATCATACATTCCAAGAATACAGCTTGCTGCTGTTACTCCAAAGCACCATATTCCAAAGAACAGAGCCACACCCTGATTCTTGACGAATCTATAATCAGGCTTGAATTTATCTCCAGCCTTTCTAAGAGCGATATATGCCCAAAATACCCAAAGGTAACGAAGTGGCATGCACACTGAGTTAAGCTTTGTAAGCTGCTTAAGAACTACAGCTGCACCAGGAACAAATGACTGAATAAGGATAATCGCTCCTGATAATAAAGCTACAAGCTTAATACCATTTACATAAGCACCGGCATCATTCTTCTTAAGAAGTTTTGAAGGAATAAACTCTCTTGCGTCCTCATTGTCAAGAAGCATACGAAGAGGTGCATCAATACTGATAACAAGAGTTGAAAGCTGACCGATTGCATTACAAATAGCATAAATGATAAGAAGTGTATCTCCAATGTGATAATAATTACCAAGTTTCTGGAATGCCCAGTAGCTTCCGTTTGAATTATATGCGTTAAAGCTGTCTGCGCTTGCGTTAATCTCTGCAGGATCAAACATCATACCCATTGCTACAGTTCCAAGCATCGCACAAACAACAACCATTCCTGCAAGAGTAATCATTGCTCTTGGGAAGCCCTTACTTGGGTTATCAATCTTATTAACATAAGGAGAGATTTTCTCACAACCACCTACAGCAAATACAAGTATTGAAAGTGATGTAAAATACTTGACATTAAACTGAGGAATAAGACTCTTAATGCTAAGGTCAAGTGATACAAAACCGCCCTGTGGATTGATTGCAGGTGCAGCAAACATCATTATGATGTAAAGAATAGACATTACAAACATACTTGTTCCTGCAAGAGTTGCAAGCTTTTTAAGGGGGTTAAGTCCTCTTGAAGCAACATAACAGAAAATCAAAAGAATAGCCAATGTAACAAGCTGAACAGCAAATGTTGGGAATGAATCATATTTTTCACCATTTCTGTAAACAGCCCAGCTAAGCGCCTTAAGTCCACCTGAAGACTTAGAAGCAATATAAGTAATATGGCAAGCCCAATAAGTCCAGCCTGCATAGTAAGCAACCTTAGGGCCTGTTGTGCTAAGTACCCATGAGCTTACACCACCGCCTGATGTTTTGAAGGCAGAACCAAGCTCACCTACCATAAGTGCATATGGCACAAAGTAAAGTGCAAACATAAGCACCCAACTGAACATTACCTGTGTGCCGTTAAAATAAAGAAAACCATTTAATACATTTCCAAACCCCCATACGGTTGAAAATGCCATGAACGCTAACGTGGTCCATTTCATACGTTTTGAATCCATTTTGTAAAACCTCCATAATATCTTTACAGCAAGGTTTATATTTTACTACATTAAATTCCAAAAGTCACTAATAAATTTTTACGAAAATTTAATAAACAGAAAAAAGCAAAAGACAACAGAATGTTTTTCAATTATAATGTAAAAGATTGCGCTTAGATAACAATAGGTAAAAGTTTATTATAGAAAGGATATTTTATGAGTATTTTAAATGTTGAGCATCTTACCCACGGCTTTGGCGACAGGGCGATCTTTGATGATGTTTCTTTCAGACTTCTCAAAGGAGAACACATCGGTCTTGTTGGTGCTAACGGCGAGGGAAAGTCAACTTTCATGAACATAATAATTGGTAAGCTCATGCCTGATGCAGGCACAATTGAATGGGCCAAAAATGTAAAAGTCGGATATCTTGATCAGCACGCTGTACTTAAAGAAGGCATGACCATAAGGGATGTCCTTGCTTCTGCCTACGAACCATTATATGACATGGAAAAAAGAATGAATGAGATTTGCGATGCCATGGGCGCAGCGGATGAAAAGCAGCTTGAAGAATATATGGAAGAACTTGGCACAATTCAGGATCTTTTGACCAATCACGACTTCTATCTCATCGATTCTAAGATTGAAGAGGTTTCAAGAGCTCTCGGATTTCTTGAGCTTGGTCTGGACAGAGATGTTACAGAGCTTTCAGGTGGTCAGCGTACAAAGATCCTTTTGGGAAAACTTCTTTTGGAAAAGCCTGATATTCTGCTTTTAGACGAGCCCACTAACTACCTTGATGCCGAACATATCGTATGGCTCACAAGATACCTTCAGGAATACGAGAATGCCTTTATTCTCATATCTCATGATGTTCCATTCCTCAACAACGTTGTCAACATCATCTATCACATGGATGGTCAGACACACAGTCTCGACAGATATGTAGGTGATTACGACAAGTTCATGGAAGTCTATGAAGCTAAAAAAGCTCAAAGAGAAGCAGCCTACAACCGTCAGCAGCAGGAAATTGCGGAGCTCAAGGATTTTGTTGCTAGAAACAAAGCCCGCGTAGCCACAAGAAATATGGCCATGGCCCGTCAAAAGAAACTTGATAACATGGATATCATAGAAAAAATACAGGAGAAACCAAAGCCTGAATTTTTCTTTAAAACCGCAAAGACGCCAAGCAAGTTCCTGTTTGAACTAAATGATCTTGTAATCGGCTACGATACGCCTCTTTCAAAGCCTTTAACTCTTGCTATTGAGAGAAATACATTTGTAGTACTTACAGGCGCAAACGGAATCGGAAAAAGTACTCTCCTAAAGAGCATCCTTGGCATCATTCCTCCAATTTCAGGAAAGGTTACAAGAGGCGAAAATGTTGCTATAGGATATTTCGAACAGGAAATGTCTCCTAACATCGAAACAACCTGTATGGAAGAAATATGGAACGAATTCCCCGGATTTTCACAGTATGAAGTCCGCTCCGCTCTTGCAAAATGCGGTCTTACCACCAAGCATATCGAAAGTAAGTGTAAAGTCCTTTCCGGTGGTGAGCAGGCCAAGGTTCGCCTTTGCAAACTTATGAACAGAGAATCTAATCTTCTTGTTTTGGACGAGCCCACTAACCATCTTGACGTAGATGCAAAGGATGAGCTCCACAGAGCACTCAAAGAATATAAAGGCACAGTTCTTATGGTCTGCCACGAACCTGACTTCTATTCAGACCTTGCTACTGAAGTAATTGACTGCTCCAAATGGACAACAAGAGTCTGATATATATGCATAATAAAAAAACGCCCCATAATGAGGCGTTTTTTATTATGTATTAAAGGCAACTAGCGTAGGCTTTTTCTGCGCCTTCTGTGTGAATTTTGTGAAGGTCTGCTACTACTGCATCTGTAAGACCATCAATCTTGTTAAGGTCCTGATCCCACATTTTCTCATTAGAAAGAACAGCCTTTACAAGGTCTTCTTCTGAATCATTTCTGTGATCATAGAAGAACTCAAGAGCCCATCTGTCATCACTTACTGTGTATGTATTGCCTGCCGGTCTCTTACATACAAGTCCTGCATCTGTAAGTTCCTGTACATCGTTTGAATAGAATGCGATGTATGCTGCAAGTGACATTGTAAGGCAAACAGGAAGCTTGCCATTCTTCTCAATGTATTGAAGGAATGATGGCATATTTCTAGCCTTCCACTTACTTGTTGAGTTAAGTGAAATAGACATAAGCTCGTGGTTAACGAATGGATTGTTGAATCTATCCTTAACTGCAGCTGCAAACTGATTAAGATCATTCTCATCAAGATGGTCGACAAGTGTAGGGATAACCTCTTCACTTAACATCTTGTTCATGAAACCAGCAACATTGTCATTGTGCATACAATCACGAACAATATCAAATCCTGCAAGATAAGCACCAAGAACAAATCCTGTGTGAGCACCGTTCAGGATACGAACCTTTCTGTGCTTGTATGGCATAACATCAGGTACAACGTGAACATTTACTCCAGCCTTCTTAAATGGAAGTCTGTCCTCAAGTCCCTCTGGTCCTTCAATGATCCAAACACCGAAGATCTCACCTACATCAATAAGTTCGTCATGGTATCCGTTCTCTTCCTCAAGCTTTTCTACTTCCTTAGGATCACGGATTCTTCCCGGAACGATTCTGTCTACAAGTGTTGAGCAGAAAATATTGTCATTGTTTACCCAAGTCTTGAACTCTTCTCCAAGGTTCCACTGGTCAATGTACTGGTTAACGCACTTTAAGAGTTCTTTACCGTTGTTGTCGATAAGCTCGCATGAAAGAACAACTACACCCTTCTTACCAGCCTTAAATCTTGTGTAAAGAACCTGTGTAAGCTTTCCAGGGAAGCTGTTTGCAGGAACATCCTCAAATTTGCATGAAGGATCATATGCAATACCTGCTTCTGTTGTGTTAGATGCAATGATGTCAAGGTCATCACTTGCTGCGATTTCCATCATTCTGTCAAAATCAGCCTTATCATATGGGTTAAGGCATGAATCTACAGCTGAGATAACTCTCTTTGCATCTACCTTCTGTCCGTTCTCGCTTCCACGAAGGTAAAGTGTATAAAGACCTTCCTGCTTGTTGACAAGCTCTGTAAGTCCCTGTGCAATTGGCTGTACAAGAGCTACCTTGCCGTTAAAGCCAGCCTTTTCATTGCTGATGTCAAAGAAATAATCAACGAATGCTCTGAGGAAGTTTCCTTCACCGAACTGGAGCACCTTTACAGGCGCATCCTTAAGAACGTAACCTGTGTAGCCTGATTTTTCAAGTACATCATAGTTTAATAATTCCATTACCCATATCCTCCTAAAAATGTAAGCTCTTACATTTGTTCTCAAAATGAATTTTTACACTTATTGTTATACCACAGGAATGTAAGCGTTTACAATACCTATTTTTTCTTTTTATTTTTTATTTTCGAAATATGGAAGGTACATAAATTGTGATATGATAAAAAAGTACAATAATCACGTGAGGGGAACAATAAATGGCAGAATTAAGTAAGGTTATAACACCTGATTTTTCAATGAACTTCTTCAGATTCGGCACCGGAATAAACACATTGGTTATAATTCCGGGCCTTAGTATTCAAAGCGTAATGGGAGCAGCAAATGCAGTTGAAGCCGAATATTCTTCAAGAATAAAAGACAACTTCACTATTTATGTATTCGACAGACGAGAAGCCATTCCTGAGAACTATTCTATCCACGAGATGGCCTATGACACGATAAAAGCAATCAAAGAGCTGGGTTTAAAAGACATTTCTCTGTTCGGTGCTTCTCAAGGGGGAATGATCGCGATGGTCATGGCCATTGAATATCCCGATCTTATAAAGAAGCTTGTCCTAGGCTCGACTTCTTCTCATATTAAGCCAGAACAGACCAAAGTAATTGAAAAATGGATATCTCTGGCCGAAAAAGGCGATGTTCACGCTCTATATCAGAGTTTCGCAAAAGAAATATATCCTGAAAGAATTTACGATGAATATAAAGACTTTTTTTCTGACATGAGTAATGCAGTAACTACAGCAGAGCTAAATAGATTTATAATACTTGCAAAATCAATCCTGGGCTTTGATATTTCTGATGATTTAAAAAAGATACAGTGCCCCACTTTAGCAATCGGCTCTTATGAAGATGCGGTACTTGATTCCGATGCGACAATGGAAATCGCCGAGAATCTGGACTACAGACAGGATTTCAGACTTTATATGTATATCGGTTATGGACATGCTGCCTATGACACAGCTCCTGATTACAGAGACAGAATGTATAAATTCCTTATGAATTAAAACAAAAATCTGTATATTGTTTGTATGGCAAAAAAAATTAGTGTAAAATCTTATCCAAGGCTTATCTTTAGACAGAAAGTCTTGGATATTTTTTAGCAAAATATATTAGCGAGGTTTTACCAAAATGGCATTTGACGGAATAACTATTGCAAACTTAACTAAAGATTTTAGCGATTACCTGGTTGGTGGTCGTATATATAAGATTGCTCAGACAGAAAGCGACGAGCTTTTTATTACTGTAAAACTTTCCTATGAAAACGCGGACAAGTATGGCATAAAGCAAAAAAGACTTGTATTGTCATCCGACGCTTCTCTTCCACTTGCTTATTTGACCGATGACAACAAAAGCTCTCCATTAACAGCTCCTAATTTCTGCATGCTTCTTAGAAAACACATCCAGAACGGCCGCATTATATCTGTCACTCAACCCGGCGGACTTGAAAGAGTCATCCGCTTTGAAGTCGAGCATTTGGATGAAATGGGCGATCTTAGGCATAAAGTTCTTTTGATCGAGATCATGGGAAAATATTCAAATATTATTTTTACGGATGAAAACAACGTGATAATTGATTCAATCAAGCACATTCCAGCATCTGTAAGCTCTGTAAGAGAGGTTCTTCCGGGAAGAGAATATTTTGTCCCTTCACAGGGAAAAATAAACCCTCTTGCTACTACTGCAGATGAATTTTCAGGAGCTGTCTTAAGCAAAGGAATGCCTATTTTTAAGGCTATTTATTCCAGCTATACAGGGCTTTCTCCTATAGTATCTCAGGAAATCTGTTACAGAGCAGGGATTGATGCCGATAAATCGGCTATAGCCCTTGATGCAGGTGAAGGAGCTAAGGTGTACAGAGCTTTTGATGATGTCATGGAGCTAGTAAGAACTGGTAGATTTACTCCTTCTATAATCTATAATGGCGATATACCAAAGGAATACGCTTCTATTCCTCTGACTTTATATGAGGCTGAAAATTCTTCATATATGACAGCTCCCATTTCTGATATATCCGCACTAATCGAACAATATTATGCTGAGAAAAACGTCTACACAAGAATAAGACAAAAGTCTGTCGATCTCAGAAAAATAGTGCAGACCGCTCTTGAAAGAAATGTAAAAAAGCTTGATCTTCAGACAAAGCAGTTAAAAGACAGCGAGAAAAAAGATAAATACAGAATATATGGTGAGCTTTTAACTGTCTATGGATATAGCGCAGAGCCAGGTGCCAAAAGCATTACTGTAAATGACTATAATACCGGAGAAGATGTAACTATTACACTTGATCCAACTCTTACTCCAAGCCAGAATGCCAAAAAGTATTTTGATAAATATACTAAACTAAAGCGCACAGCTGAAGCCATGGACGAGCAGATAAAAGAAGTCTCTGAGGCGGTTGAACAACTCGAATCAATAGAAAGCGCTTTGGAAATTGCACAAAACGAAGCTGATCTTGCCCAAATAAGAAAAGAACTTGTGGACAGTGGCTATATAAAGTCTCACACGTCATCCAAAAGCAGCCGAAAAGAAAAGATTACCAGCAAGCCATTTCACTATGTCAGCAGCGATGGATTTGATATTTTCGTAGGAAAAAACAACTATCAAAACGATGAACTAACGTTTAAGACAGCAAATGGTGGTGACTGGTGGTTCCATGCAAAAAAAATAGCAGGTTCACACGTTGTTCTTATCACCGGCGGAAAAGAAGTTCCTGACAGAGCTTTCGAAGAAGCTGCTGCTCTTGCTGCATTCTACTCCAAGGGTAAGAATCAGGAGAAAGTGGAAATCGATTATTTAAAGCGAAAGGATGTTAAAAAGCCCGGCGGAGCAAAGCCTGGATTTGTTGTATATTATACTAACTATTCAATGGCAATTGCCCCTGACATATCCAAATTGAAACTAATAAGTGAGTGATTTTTATAAAAATCCCATGTGAGAACCATAAAAAAAACTCACATGGGATATTTTCTACCATTTCATCTTTGGGGCATTACCTTAACTATTCTTAAAGAAATCAAAGCGAATACTGAATGAGCAGTCTTAATGTATTCTCTGCTCCATCCCTATGGCTTCTTTCGTATCCATGAGAAGCATACACTCCGGCGCCAATAAGACCGTGCTTTAAATCATTACCTGAACGGAGGGTTGCTTCTACATCACTTCCATAGTGAGGGTAAATGTCTACAGCATAATCTGCTCCACTGTCCATAGCAGCCTTTATAAGTCCCTGTACAATATCATAGCTGTAAGGACCGCCGCTGTCCTTTGCACAGATAGAGACTTGTCTCTCAGTACATGTAAGCCCATCACCTACGCATCCCATATCTACTGAGATTGCCTCTGTACAGCCTTCAGGAACACTTCCGCTTCCACCATGTCCAACTTCCTCAAAAACTGTAATATGAGCATAAAGTGCCCTTTTAGGAGTTATCTTATTGTCTTTTATATACTTGGCAAGACCAAGAAGGATTCCAACGCTGAGTTTATCATCAAGAAACCTTGATTTTATATACCCCGTCTTTGTAACTCTTACATTTGGTTCAAAACATACAAAATCACCAACTGAGATTCCAAGCTTTTCTGTATCTTCCTTTGTCTTTACATCTTCATCAAGAACAACTTCACAATTTTCCCATGTTCTCTTTGTATCATTATAATCACCATTTACATGGATAGATGCGTTGTTTAGCTGAAATGTTCCTTCATAAATCCCATCAAACTTTGTAACAATGCGAACATTCTCAGTTTCAGCGTTATTAGGATTCATCCCACCAAGATTTGTTAGCTGCAGCCTTCCATTTGACTTAATAGTAGAAACCATTCCACCAAGCGTATCAGTGTGAGCTTCTAAAAGAAGGCCATTCTTTTTATCTTTTCCTGTGAGGTCAACTATTACTCCGCCCTTATTAGTATGATCAGCCTTAAAACCGAGCTTTTCGAACTCATTTTTCACCCAGGTTGCAGCCTCTTTCGTGTATCCTGTTGGAGAATCAATGTTCAAAAGATCTGATGTCTCTTTTACAATAAAATCCGTGTATTTTTTTAAATTTGCTTTTTTCATTACGTCTACCTCCATAATGTCATTAAAACTTGCATGCAAAATGAAACACAATGCATCACAAGAGTTTTATCTTTTTCAGAATACCGGCTATAGATGCCCCTTTAGGGAATCTCTTAATATCATCTTCTGTTGCCCCGCCTGCCTTAATAAGAACCGCAAAGTATACAAAAGATGCAATAAATGCTGCAAAAAAAGTAGCAAAGAGATTTGCAAAATACTTACTCAAAATAATAAAACTAAACAAAAATTCGAACAGCTCATAGACACAAAAAGCAGAGGCTCCCATTACCAATGCTGAAACAGACGGATACAGATACGTCTTTTTAAGATCATAGTACACAGGCAGATATCTGTGCATAAACACATTGTTCAATACGCACATCATTAACGAGTACAGTATTGTCACTATACAAAGGGCAAAATCACCAAGATCAGTATAAATAAGAAGGACACTAAGTACCACAGTTTGTATGATAAGTGCAAATAAAGCATTAAAAACAGGAACATTCACTCGACCGATTCCCTGAAGAACTGCATTAGTAACTGTAGAAAGTGAATAAAATACTACAGTTATGGCTAGAAATCTAAGAAGCATTGAAGCTTCATCAAGAGAAGCTCTCTGGGGAAAAAGAATCATCATCACTGGTTTCGCCAATACAAAAAGCCCAACTGCACAAGGAATCGAAATCATCAGGATAATTCTTGTTACCTTTGACACTGTATTGCCAGCGCCATCAGTATCCCCCTTTGCAAATGTTGTTGATACTTCAGGTATCATAGCCGAAGCTGCCGCACTTGCAAGAGCAATTGGAAGATTTGTGATAACCATCGCCTTCCTATTGAATATGCCATACATATATGCGACTTCACTCTCATCCATATTTTTTACATGCATAAGAATCCTGCTAAACAACGTTGAATTTAAGAACGTTGAAAGATTATATATACAGGTACTTAAGATAAAAGGAGTCACGATCAGAAATATCATTTTGTATATCTCTGAATTCCCCATCTCATCATGGGTGTCCTTCTGAACTCTTTTCTTTATATCAGGCCTGTTTACGTTATAAACAAATAGCATAAACAAAAGAGCTATAAGTACTCCTGCCCCTGTTCCAAGCGCACTACCTATAGCACCATATACCGCCCTTTTTGATGGATCATCTGTTCCTGCAATATTAGTAAGAACAATGGCTCCTCCAACACTGACGATTGCATTAAAAATCTGCTCAAGAAGCTGAGAAACTGAAGTTGGCACCATAGTCCTGTGAGCTTGAAAATAGCCACGCAAAACTCCTAAAAATCCAAAAAGGAATATTGTAGGGGCAAAAAATCTAAGGACTGTAGCTGATCGTCCGGCAACTAAAATATCTGCAGCAAAAAAGAGCACCAGACTCCCCACTCCGCCCACAATCAAAACATAGATTATAGCGCACTTAAATATCTTATGAGCGTTTTTATATTCTTTTACAGCAAGTTTACCTGAAATAATCTTGGACATAGCAGATGGAATGCTATATGAAGATACTAGAAGAACTATGGTATACACCGCATAAGCAGCTCCATAATAACCATTTCCTTCATCACCTATGATTGCTGCCAGCGGACTACCATATAACAGGCCGATAATTCTTGAGATAATGCCTGCTATCGCAAGAATACCAGCCTGTTTTAAAAGATTCTTTTTTGAATTATTTTCTTTAATACTACTTTTCATAAATTAGGTCAAGGGCGTAGCCAATCGTACATCTCCTGATATTTTTCTGCGGAAACTTTCCAAGAGAAGTCAACTGCCATTGCACGGTCTATCATCTTGTTCCATTCGCGCTTCTGGTCGTAGAATACATGCTCTGCTTCCCTTATGGTTCCAAGCATCTCATGAGCATTATAGTTCAGGAATCCAAATCCTGTACCTGTACTCTCATACTTATTGTAAGGCTCAACAGTATCAATAAGACCACCTGTCTGTCTTACAATCGGTATTGTACCATATCTTAACGCCATAAGCTGAGAAAGTCCACAGGGTTCAAATAAAGATGGCATCAGAAACGCATCTGCAGCCGCATATATCTTGTGCGACATTGGTTCTGAATAATAAATATTTGCAGAAACTTTGTCATTGTACTTCCAGTCAAAGTGTCTGAAAGAATTCTCATACTGCTCCTGACCTGTACCAAGAACAACGAGTTGAACCGCATCCTGACACAGTTCATCAAGAACATAGTTAATAAGATCAAAGCCCTTCTGATCAGTAAGTCTTGATACAATACCAATCATCATACACTTATCATCTTCTTTAAGACCAAGTTCTTTCTGCAAAGCACGCTTATTCTTAACCTTTTCCTTGCGAAAACTTATTGCATCATATTTGTAAGGAATATACTTATCTGTTGATGGGTTAAACTCATCATAGTCTATTCCATTTACAATACCCCTGAGATCTCCGGCTCTTGCTCGAAGAAGGCCATCAAGTTCCTCTCCATAAAACTGAGTCTTGATTTCTTCTGCATATGCCTTACTTACAGTTGTAATTGCATCAGAATATACAATACCGCCTTTTAGAAGGTTGGCATCTTTGAAAAGTCCCAATTTATCAGGTGCAAAGAAATAATCCGGCAAACCTGTAATGTCCTGAACTGTTTTTATATCCCATTTTCCCTGGAATTTCAGGTTATGGATAGTCATTATTGCCTTGATTCCTCTGTAGAACTCACTTCCCTGGAATCTCTCTTTTAAATAAACCGGAACAAGTCCTGTCTGCCAGTCATGACAGTGAATAATGTCAGGTCTAAAATCAATAACAGGCAGGATTGAAAGAGCTGCTTTTGAAAAGAAAGCAAATTTCTCAATCTCAAATACTACATCATCTCCATAAGGCTTCATTCCATTAAAATAGAATTCATTGTCAATAAAATAATACTTTATTCCGTCAACCTCAGCCTTAAAAATACCAACGTATTCATTTTTCCAGTGAAAGTCCATATAGAAGTTGGAAATATACTCCATCTTCTCTTTCATCTGTTGATTTATACATTTGTATAATGGTAATACTACACGAACATCAAAATATCTCTTATCAATATTTTTGGGCAGAGAGCCTACTACATCAGCCAAACCGCCAGTCTTGATAAATGGTACACCTTCAGAAGCTACAAATAATATGTTCTTCATTAGTCAACCGTCTCCTCATATTTTGCAGATTGCATAGCTATTAGTTCTTTATCATCAAAGTAGTTAATCCTCATTGCGTCCTTGACATCTGAAAGAGTCTGAGCCGCAACCTCTTTAGCTACTTCGCTTCCCTTTTTAAGCACATCATATACATATGGAATATCCTTTTGGAACTCTTTTCTTCTGTTCCTGATAGGTTCAAGTTCAGCCTGGATAACGTTATTAAGGAACTTCTTAACTTTGACGTCTCCAAGACCACCTCTTTGATAGTGGTCCTTCATCTCCTGAAGGCATGAGTACTCAGGAGCAAATTCAGCAAAGTGTTCATCCTTTGCAAAAGCATCAAGATAAATAAATACAGGGTTGCCTTCTACCTGTCCGGGATCCTCAACTCTCAAATGATTAGGGTCTGTGAACATGCTCATAACCTTTTTCTTGATAGAATCCGGCTCTTCTGAAAGATAAATACAATTACCAAGTGACTTACTCATCTTAGCTTTGCCATCTATGCCAGGAAGTCGTAGGCATGCTGCATTATCAGGTAAAAGAATTTCAGGCTCAACCAAGGCCTCACCATATACTGAATTAAACTTTCTGACAATTTCCTTACACTGTTCAAGCATAGGCTCCTGATCCTCACCAACAGGAACAGTTGTAGCCTTAAACGCTGTAATATCCGCTGCCTGGCTTATAGGATATGTAAAGAAACCAACAGGAATACTTGTTCCAAAGTTCCTCATCTGAAGTTCAGACTTAACTGTAGGATTTCTCTGAAGTCTGGATACTGTAACAAGATTCATATAATAAAATGTCAGTTCAGTAAGCTCAGGTATTTGAGACTGAATAAACAATGTTGATTTAGCCGGATCAAGTCCGACTGAAAGATAATCAAGTGCAACCTCTATGATATTCTGGCGAACTTTCTCAGGATTATCAGCATTATCTGTAAGTGCCTGAGCATCAGCGATCATAATAAAGATCTTGTCAAACTCCCCCGAATTCTGAAGCTCTACCCTTCTGCGAAGTGATCCCACATAATGTCCAACATGAAGCTTACCCGTAGGACGATCGCCGGTTAAAATAATCTTACTCATTTCAAAAAATATCTCCTCACAAAACTTATCTGTATTTAAATGCAAATACGAATTCTATAATACATTATTTTATGTTTAGATACAATCTGTATTGTCTCTTTAATAATAATACCCCAAGAACAAATAAACTATATTTCGTTACAATATTATTTATTATTTCGATTTACTTTATTTTTAATTTATAAACCGTACACATTTTGTCCAAATTTAGCATTTATTATATAGTCTATCAGAAGAAAAACTTCTGACTCCCCCAACAAAACTTTTTTCATACTGGGTCGATCGGCTCCCCACTGGTCGACCCCTCCTCCCAAAAACAAGCCACCTTAAAAGGTGGTTTTTCTTTTGGACTTATGCTGTAAGGCTCTCTATTTCTTCTCTTTTTTCTGTCATGTCTTCTGCTAACTCTGTAGTATCATCAGTTCCAATCATATCTGTTTTTCTGGGTGCTCTGACACCAAAGCTTCCTGTATATCTGATTTCCTTAAGTAGCTTTTTGACATTTTTTAATGTTTTATCTATTTCATCAGCGCCTGCACAAATAACAGTTGGAACACCACTACCATTAAATTCTACACGCAATCCCGAATCTTTTAGAATTTTAAAAGCCTTAAGCTTGTCTGTTGTACTAATCTCATCAAGTTCTTTTTCATTCTTTGCCATATGTTGTACCTCACTTTTTACTAAACACAATATAACACATTATTGTATTTATTTCAAACGTCTGTTCTAACACATTTGCACAAATTAATCTATTATAATTCGTTGATATTTTATATCTAAATACTGTTAAGTATTTTATTAACCCACCGATATATCTAGTGAGAATAAAAATTCTCACTCCCCCAACAAAACTTTTTTCATACCTGGGCTGTTAATCTCCCCAATTAGCAGCCCTCCTCCCAAAAAAAATCTTGTGAAGCAAAAAGAGACGACTCCCCATCGTCTCTCTTTTGTTGTTATGTTCTATTATTGGTTTTTTGTATATGCTTTCACAAAGAAATCTTTATCGTTTTGTTTTTCCATCATTTTTCCATCATCAGAGATATAATATGATGCTCCGCTTGCTTCATAGTGGTTATGAATATTTCCCGTTAAATTGTTCCATTCATCATAATTGGCTTCACTTACATAATCAGCAGCTTTTTCAAAAACAAGCCTTCCGTTTGAATGTGGCTTTATCATCACGAAGAAATTATCTCCTTCCTCCAGTTTAATGCCATCATCCAATTTAAAAGTATGATATCCGCCGCTGATTGCCGAAATTTTTTGAGTGCATGAAGGCTCTTTTAACTTATGAATATCGATACCCGCATCATCAAATTCAGGATTCAAATAGATTTCGACATCATATTGCTGATAACTATCAATCGCCATCAACCCAATGGCTTCAAGCATTTCCTCTCCCTGAGCCTCATACATCATTCCATATGGATTATTTGAACCCGTAAGAGCATATACATAGTTATTATCATCATCAAGCGTATCTACCACATTAGTTATAAAACCTGCTGCCTGGTAATTATTATCGTACCAGTTTTCAGATTCAGGGACAGAAACGCTATAGGCAGCTACATTACTTGAACATGTTGTCTCATCATAATATGACAGGTAAAAAAAGCCACCTTCACCGCCATTTGTTCCCCAACTGTTCTTGCATATCCAGGCTCCGTCACCTAATGGCTTTCCTCCAAATTCAGATGCAGGGTAATCGTCATTCCACCCGACAATAAGGATCTCATGATTAGGCGTAGGAGCCTTTTCTCCATCAAAGTAAGAATAGAGATTTTTGTTATGATCCTTCCAGTAAACAGAATCCGCATTTACTCCTGCTGTTACAGCTCCATGCTCAAAAATCATCTGCTTTACATATGTCCTGTTTTGGACAGATGCACATATCTGGCTCACATCCTGAACATGATAGTTGCTCTCAAAGGCATCTGAAGGTTTTTCTCCATTTTCTTTAAAAAGAAAATCCTGACCGTACATGCTGTTGAATTTATCATTTCCTTTTTCAGAAACCGGCCCCTTCCATGCGGCTAAAAGGCTTATGCAATAATCAGTAACACCGCCAACTGCAACATAACCAGAATCATAATCGAATATCCATGCGCCGTCTTCATTATCAGCGTTCACAAGTTCTCTGTAGTCATCCTCTATATATCCCTGATTTTTTCCTTCTGCCTTATGAACATTGTAATAAGCCAGGTGTTTTTCAGACAGATCGATATCTGTATAATTCAGGTCCTCATTGTGTTTTAAAATATCACTCTCTATTGCACCAAGTGCAGCATACGTCCAGCAAAGATATGAATATCCCTGATCCTCCGGCCCTGTAACAAAGCGCTTTCCATCTGCATCTCTTGAATCATATTTTGTCGGAAGATCATTCCCGGAAAATGTTGAAATATCTGTTGGAATCACATTTATAAAATCTTCATTGCTATAAAACTCACCCGACTTTCCGTCTGCAATCGGCACCGCCTCAGGAATAACAATCTCCCGTACGTTTTGCACATCTAATGACGTAGGATTGTTTTTGCTTTCTCCAACAACAGCTTCATGATATACAGCTTCCGCATCTTCTTTCGAAGTTCCCTCATTATAAATTACTTCACTTCCATCAACGACGGTCAGGTCTTCATCCCTGTTTGGCACATATTCATCTCTCCTTGATGAATTGAACTCTTTATGAATATTATGATTTAATAACATTGCGGCAGTAATTAAAACAACTACAACTGCCGATATGATCAATATTTTCTTTTTCAATTTTCATCCTCTAACCTATAACAGTTATTGTATTAAATGACCC
Organism: Butyrivibrio proteoclasticus; assembly: GCF_900115735.1. Lineage (GTDB taxonomy): Bacteria > Bacillota > Clostridia > Lachnospirales > Lachnospiraceae > Butyrivibrio > Butyrivibrio proteoclasticus_B. The sequence goes on along the minus strand of NZ_FOXO01000023.1, from coordinate 19,035 downwards.
AAAAACCGATTGGGAAAAATCTCTGGAAAAGGCCTCATAATCTATATAATGATATCCGCTTTTCCATCCGTCAATGACCCTTAACATAGGATAATCCTTCCCCTTTACTCTCCAAATACTGTATCCCACAACGACTATTGTATGGTCCTTGTAGAAGCCTCTTGCTATATTCATGATAACAGGTCTGCCATTTGAAATTTCCTCTTTTACCTGTTTTTCAAAACTAAAAACATATACACCTTTGCATTTTGTCTTAACACCGTAGGTTTCAAAGGCTTCTCTTGCTATACCTGAAATAAAAAAAGGAATAGTGCCTCTTTTATCAGTATAACCATAACTTTCTGCAATTTCCTCAACAACTTTATATGTCTGTGAAATATCATCGGGAATTCCTGGGACAAGACCTTTTTTTCCATAATAGTCAAGCACTCTTGTAACTGCAACAACAGAACAGTTTCTGGTGACTCTGCCACTAATTTGCGCCATTGATTTACTGTTCATCGCAATAGCTCTTCCACGTTTTAAAAAGACGCCTTTTTCCCCGTATTTATCAAACAGATATTTTGAAATATTGGTAATTCCACCATATGGTATCTTCTTCATTAACTTGCCCTCAATAATTACAATATAGCCTATTTTGATCCCAAAACCAAGTGTCCTAATTATCAGATAATATTGTGCTATTTATTGTTTTTTATGAAAAATATCACAATCTTGCAGTTTTAAATTTAGGCAAAATTCTAAATCATACCATCAAATTGTGATTTTTTTGCGAACTTTATGTTTTTTGTTTTTTTTGTATGTATAATTTAAAAAAATGCATACACAAAGGAGTGGACACGTGTTTTTATGATAGGAAGAGTAAAAAGACCCACCGCCCTAGATCCTTTGACAGGGCTCTATTCAAAAGAGCAATTTTTTTCAAGAGCTACTGAGTACGACAAATCACATCCGCATCAGGGAGTCGATGCTATTGTACTTAATTATAATAAATTTCACCTGATCAATGAATTGTATGGTCGAGGATACGGGGACAAAGTCTTATGCGCAATTGGGGATTGCGTAAACAAGACTGCAAAAGAACACAACGGTATTGCCTGTAGATATGATGCAGACATTTTTTATATGTATATCAATCATCAGGATAACTATGATTTCCTTATATCTCAGGTTTCATCTGAGCTTGCTTCTATTATGAATACTCCTGACACAAGGATAAGGATTGGAATCTATCCTGATACTTCCATGGCAGCTTCACTGCAGCAGCGCTTTGACAGAGCTATTCAGGCATGTAATTCAGTTACTAAGAATGGCCACAGCTCTACTTACGAAATATACGATGAAAAAATGCATAAACGAGAGCTCTACGAAGCAATGCTTATCGACAGTATAGGTGATGCCCTCAACGAAAACCAGTTTAAGCTTGTATTCCAGCCTAAATATAATATTCTCGGAGAAAAGCCAAAGCTATCCAGTGCAGAAGTACTTATCAGATGGCAGCATCCTGACTTTGGAGATGTAAGGCCAGACTTTTTTATTCCTCTTTTCGAGGAAAATGGACTTATAAGGCAACTTGATCGCTACGTTTGGAGAGAAGCTGCTAAACAGATACGCATCTGGAGAGATGAGTTTGGTTACACTATTCCGGTATCTGTAAATGTATCAAGAGTAGACATATTTGATCTTGACTTTTTGTCATATCTTAAACAGATTGTGGAAGAAAACGGAATTGAGACAAAAGACCTTCATCTTGAGATTACAGAAACTGCCTATACTGACAATGTTGATCAGATAGTAGGTGTGGTAAAAGAGCTGCAAAAGGCCGGCTTCATGGTCGAGATGGATGATTTTGGAAAAGGATACTCTTCTTTTAACATGCTCACCACCCTTCCACTAGATGCTTTAAAGCTCGACATAGGATTTATAAAGGACATTGCTGAAAACAACAAGGAAATGAACCTCCTTGACTGTATTTTAAAAATTGCCAAACTCTTAAACCTCACAGTGATAGCAGAAGGCGTAGAAAATGCCAAACAATACCTGCTCCTAAAAAATGCAGGCTGTGATGAAATACAGGGTTACTATTTCTCTAAGCCTTTGGATTCGGGAGCTTTTGAATCACTTCTTCAACAAAAAGCAATATAAAAATATAAGCCGTCAAAGTTTATCTTTGGCGGCTTTTGTATCAATCTGAATAATCATAATCAAGAGCTATCTGTACTTCATAGCCTTCATATAGTTTTTCTACTCTCTCTTTTACCTTATCAATAACACCCTTCTTATCCTTTTCTTTAAAAGAAATAACAAGGTCAAAAGTAATCTTCTTTTCCTCCTCATCTATGTATAATCCATGCATCTGAAGAGCATTTGGATAATCCTTTATTATCTCATTGACTTTTACTCGTAAGTCAGTTGCCTTTTGGTTACTTGTATTCATAGAATAAATGGAAATTCCCGAAATAACTATTCCTGTATCCTTTAAAACTTTAGTAGCAATTTTTCTTTCAAGCTTATCAATCTGTGGAACCGTTATATCATCAGGAATCTCAATATGAGCTGACCCTACAAGCTTTTGATTGCCATAATCATGGATAAGAAGGTCGTAAACTCCATTAACTTCAGGAAATGAATTGATGGAATTTTTAACCGATCTTGATATCTCTGTAGAAATCCTTGCTCCAAGTATTTCACCAATTGTCTCTTTTAACGTTTCAAAGCCAGTCTTAATGATCATTAAGGCAATGATTATGCCTACAAACGCTTCAATACTAAGCCCTGTTGTGATAAAGATGATTGCAGCCAACAGTGTTGAAGCAGAAATGATAGAATCGTTTAGCGCATCTTTACCTGATGCGACTAATGAATCTGATAAAAGCTTTTCACCTGACTTTTTTGTATAAAGTCCTAAAAGTATTTTTACTAGAATAGCTGCTGTTACAATAACAAGAGCTGCGGCACTGTAATCAGGCGTTGCAGGTTCTATGATTTTTTGAACCGACTCGATGAGCGAAGTGATTCCGGCATACAAAATGATAACGCCAATAACCATAGTTGTAAGATATTCTATCCTGCCATAGCCGTACGGATGCTCTTTATCCGGTTCTTTTGCTGATAGCTTTGTACCTACTATCGTAATAATGGAAGACATTGCATCACTTAAATTATTTACAGCATCCATTGTTATAGCAACCGAATTAGAAACAATTCCAACAAATGCCTTAAATGCCGCAAGAAGCACATTTGCAATGATTCCTACTATACTTGTCTGTACTATTTTTTTAGTTCTGTCCATAGAATCTCCTTCATGTAATAGTTTATGAATTTCACGCTATTCATATTATAAGGCAAGAAATATCCCGATTCAAACGAGTTCCTCACTAATACATCTTGCAAAACGCTTTCATTTCTTTGATAATATCCTCATGAGCGAAGAATATATGACTATCCCGGAATTAAGTGAATATTTGAAAATCTCTGAAGCAACAGTCAGAAATTGGATAAAACTTGGAAAAGTTGTTGCCACAAAACGCGATAACAAAACTATCATCCTCAACAAAGACATACAAATGCTGTCAGAATCACTTAATACATCAAAAATGCTCACATCCAGAAGAAATAAGTCCCGCCTTGGTTTAAACTATATTCCCAAATCATATATTTCAAAAAAATCTCCAAACTATAAAACCATAGTTTCAATAATCGGAATATTTCAGAAAATGACCCTGGAAATCACTGAGGTTATCAGTTTCTATGCTGATATGATAATGACGTCAAAAGGAATTCCAAAAGAGATCAGACAAAGCCTTCTGCCTGGACGCTTACCGTCCAAAAAGACAAAAGCTCTTTTTTCTTCATATAAACTTGTATACGTACCTTTTGAAGACACCTTGGGACTTATATATATCTCTCTCAGACGTCTGCAGGATAAAAAGGCTACCGGTTCCTACTACACTCCTTTTTTTGCTGTAGATCTTATGATAAATGAATTACCTGCTACAGTTCAAAACATATGCGATCCTGCATGTGGAACCGGCAACTTCCTTTTACGGCTTCCTGATTCATATGCTCTTGAATCGATCCATGGATACGACATCGATGAAATTGCCATCAACATTGCAAGGATCAATCTGTCCATTAAATATGGCATCAGTAAAAAAGCTGAACTTAATACTATTACTCACAATATCCGTTGCATAGACTTTTTAAGCAATAATGAAATGCTTCATAAATTTGACATTATCATTGGTAATCCGCCCTGGGGCAGCTCTTTTACCAAAGAGCAGGTGATTGAACTTAGGAAAAACTATGAAAGCCTTTTAAGTAAAGGAAAACCTGAATCATTTGACCTTTTTGTAGAAAAAGCTGTAAAGAGCCTTACTTCTGATGGAAATATGCTCTTTCTTCTTCCTGAAACCATTTTGGGTGCCGATTACCATGAGTCAGTAAGGGCATTCATGGAAAAAAATGCCTTTGTTTCAGGAATCAGTTATTTGGGCGATATTTTTGATAAAGTACAATGTCCATGCATCATTTTAAGGCTTAATAACAAAGAAACAGATGGAATAACCGTTAGTCAATATAGAAAAATTAAAAATGAACTCATTGTCTGTGAAAAAAAATATATGGTTAGCCCTCATAGGATCAATAAAAATAGCTTCCATATTCTTGCGGACAATGAAGAATACAAAATCATTGAGAAAATTCTCTCTGTTCCTCATTTTACCTTAAAGGGACAGGCTGATTTTGCCTTGGGAATTGTAACAGGCTCCAATAAATCTGTTTTATCAAAAACACCTTTAGATGGATATGAAGGAATTGTAAAAGGGTCCGACATCCATAAATACTACTATGATGATCCAGAAAACTATACTAAATTTGCCCCGCAAAATTTCCAGCAGGTTGCTCCTGAACACATGTATCGGTCAGCCGAAAAACTTTTTTATAAATTTATTGCAAATGAGCCCATATTTGCCTATGATAGCAAGGGTGTCATTTCTCTTAACAGTGCTAATATACTGATTCCAAGAGTTCCCGGATACTCTGCTCTTTATATTATGGCTGTGCTCAATTCAAGAGTCATGGCTTTTTATTACAGGCATACTTTTAAGAATATGAAGATGCTTCGTTCAGCAATTGAGTCACTTCCCATTGCAAAGTGCGATGAATATACTATGAATACCATAAGCTCTCTAGCTCTTGAAATTACTGTTGAAAAGCTGACATCATCTGAAAAAATATGTCAGCTTAATGCCTTAATTGACAACTTATATTCTTTAGATAAAAACAAGTTTACTTTTACAGTTTAAAGTGCTATAGTATGACTTACGTGATTAAAATAAAGCTATATTGGAGGAATAATAAATGTCTTTTGAATATATACAAAAGCTTCCCACTCCTGATGAGATCAGGGAAGAATTTCCACTTACAAAAGAACTTGCAAAGATAAAAAGAGAAAGAGATCAGGAAATTGCTGATGTATTCACAGGTAAAAGCAATAAGTTTCTCGTAATTGTCGGCCCATGTTCAGCTGATAATGAAGACGCAGTTTGCGATTACGTTTCAAGACTTGGAAAAGTTAACGAGAAGGTTAAGGATAAGCTCATTCTTATCCCAAGAATTTATACAAATAAGCCTCGTACAACCGGAGAAGGCTACAAAGGAATAACATCTCAGCCTGACCCGGAGGGAAAAACAGATTTTCATGCCGGCCTTATCGCCATGAGACATATGCAGATCAAGGCAATAGAAGAATCTGGTCTAACTGCTGCCGATGAGATGCTCTACCCTGAAAATTGGGGATACGTTGCTGATATCCTCTCCTACGTGGCTATAGGCGCCCGTTCTGTTGAGGATCAGGAACACCGCATGACAGCCAGTGGATTTGACGTTCCTGCTGGTATGAAAAATCCTACTAGTGGCACATTCAGCGTAATGCTCAACTCAGTATATGCTGCACAGCAGTCACATTCATTTGTTTACAGAGGCTATGAAGTTACTACTAATGGTAATCCTCTTGCTCACTGTGTTCTTCGTGGTTCAAGCAACAAGCATGGTCAGTCACTTCCAAACTACCATTATGAAGATTTAAGCCTTTTATTAAAGCTCTATGAGCAACGCGAAATTGTAAATCCGGCTGCAATAATTGATGCTAATCATAATAACTCTAACAAGCAGTACAAAGAACAGATCAGGATTGTAAAAGAAGTTCTTCATTCAAGAAAACTTAACTCAGACATTAAGGGACTTGTTAAAGGTGTAATGATTGAGAGCTACATCGAAGAAGGAAATCAAAAAATCGGTGACGGAATCTATGGTAAATCCATTACAGATCCATGTCTTGGCTGGAATGATACAGAACGCCTTCTTCTTGAGATTGCAGATCTTGCGTAAACTGTTCCTTTTCCAATTCTAATACAAAAAATGAGGCCTCTTCTATCCCAAATATAGAAGAGGCCTGTTTATTCTATTTAGTCAAATTATTCAGATTCCGCAAGTAACTTATCAATTGCAACAATTCGAACACATACAGTAAAGATGTCCATTGCAAGCTTAAGATCTGAAAGTGATGGAAATGTAGGAGCAATACGTATGTTACTGTCATGAGGGTCCTTCCCATATGGATAAGTTGCTCCTGCCTTAGTCATTGTTACTCCAGCTTTCTTTGCCTTATCTACTATAGCCTTAGCGCATCCATCAGGGGCATCAAAACTGATGAAGTATCCACCCTTAGGATTTGTCCATGATCCAATTCCTACCGGCTCAAGATCTCTTTCAAGTGTTTCCAAAACCGCCTCAAACTTAGGTCTGATTATAGCGGCATGTTTTTTCATATGTGCCTTGATTCCAGCCAGATCACCAAAGAAACGTACATGACGAAGCTGGTTAACCTTATCATGACCGATTGTCTGATAGGTAAGCTGAGCTTTAATCTCTTCAAGGTTGTTCAAAGATGTAGCTATAGCTGCTATTCCACTTCCAGGGAAAGTAATCTTTGATGTTGAAGAAAATTTATATACAAGATCCGGGCTTCCTGCTTTTTTACACTCTTCAAGAATCTCAATAAGATAATCCTGACTTCCATCATAGAGATGATGAACACCATAAGCATTATCCCAAAAGATTCGGAAATCCCTAGCTGCAGGACGAAGTCGCGCAAAACGTCTTACTGTCTCATCTGAATATGAGTATCCCTGTGGGTTTGAATACTTCGGAACACACCAGATTCCCTTTATTGATTCATCATCTTTTACTAGTCTTTCTACTTCATCCATATCAGGACCTGTAGGAGTCATCTGTACAGGAATCATCTCAATTCCAAAATACTCTGTTATTGCAAAATGCCTGTCATACCCCGGAACAGGGCAAAGGAATTTAACTTTATCAAGCTTGCACCAAGGAGTGTTGCCCATAATACCATGAGTATATGCTCTTGATACTGTATCATACATAACATTAAGAGAAGAATTGCCATAGATAATGATGTTTTCAGGCTTATTCTCCATCATGGCTCCAATCAGGACCTTTGCCTCATGGATACCATCGAGTACACCATAGTTACGGCAATCTGTTCCATCCTCACAAGAAAGATCTGCATCAGAATTAAGCGTATCCATCATGCCCATAGAAAGATCAAGCTGCTCTCTGCATGGCTTTCCTCTCGCCATATTAAGATTAAGTCCCATACCCTGATACTTTTTATACTGAGCCTTCAGCGCTTCTTTTTCCTGCATAAGCTCCTGCTTAGTCATTTCAGAATACTTCTTTGTTTGGATTTCGCTCTTCGCCATTTTAATCTCCTTAAAAAATCAATTTCTTATTCTAGCCCATCCATATGGGTCATTAACTTGTTCATCTTTGGAAATGTATTGTGAAATAGTATTGCTGTCTGCATATCCCATAAGTTCCTGAACAGAGCTGATATCAGCTCCATTCTCAACTAAATGTGCCGCAAAAGAATGCCTTAAAGTAAAGATAGTAATGTCAGAATCAACTCCGGCCTTTCTGACATAAGTCTTGATAAGCTTCCATAGTCCCTGTCTGCTAAGCGACGTACCATTACAATTTACGAAAACGAACTCTTCGTCATTAGAACTGCCAATCAGCTCTCTTCTTGCATTAAGCAGGTAATCATGCATCGCTGTTTTTGCTTTCTTTCCATAAGGAATAAGTCTCTCTTTGGAATCTCCTGCGTTCCTAGGAAGACGAATACAGCCAAGTCCAATATCTACATTGGAAAGCTTCAAATTTACAAGCTCTGACGCTTTTAATCCAGTAGCGTATAACAACTCTAATATAGCCTTGTCTCTTTTACCCTTGGCATCACTTGAAAATTTCTGTGATAAAAGGCCTTCAATCTCAACTGCAGATAAAACTCTGGGCGGATTCTTTTTTACATGGGGACTTTTCAAGATTTCTGCAGGACTATCTGTGATATTCCCATTCTCTACCATGTATCTGAAAAAAGCTTTCATAGATGTATAATGCCTTGTGATAGACGCAGGGGCAAAATTCTCATTTTTTAAACTATTAGCGTAGTCAGTTAGTTTATCCTCTGTCACACCGCTGACTTCATCTATCCCACGCTCGTGCATGAATGCCGCCATGCGTTCAAGATCACGCTTATATGAAAGGCAGGTATTCTCGCTGGTTTTCTTAACACTATGAAGATGTTCTACAAACTCATTAATCTGTTGATTCATATTTTTGATCTCAATGTGTTTAATTGGATAATTGTATACAAATATGCACTTAAGTTATGATACTACACAAAATCCGATGAATCAAGCCTGTTTTGAAGAATTTACCCTACTGATAAAAAGTGGCCAGACCAAAACCAAAGAATATGCATATCTAAATTCAAGATTAGGTGCTGCTATTAAAAGCGTTCCAAGCATCAAAAATAAAAGCCACATCTCTGGTGTCTTTATTTTTTTCTTTATACCTGCCAAAAGAGCTATTATCAAAAGCCATGAGTATGTTCCAATACTCCAAAACATGCCATAAATTGGAACAAAACCTCCGAGCTTAATAAATATTTCTTTTGTCTTAACTACAAGCTTACCGCCTATCTTAGGCATCCAGACAAGGCCATAATCATTGCCCATTATGCCGTCTATATCTCCTACTGCATATGTAAAATCAGGATAAATATATCCTCCAAGAAGATCAAACCATGCAGAAACGTAATCTCCAAAATATCTCGGTAAAAGACCTGCCCAAAGCTTAAAGTATTCTCCTTTGTGACTTTCAAGGTAGGTCACATTTCCGGCTCTTACAAGTTCTTTTATATTATCTGCATAATCCGGAGCATATAACTCATGAATATAAGTTGTATCTATTACTGCATCGATAAGCTCTTTTTCTGAAGGTTTGAGTTCTCTGTCATTAACTAAAACTCTTGCAATCTGAGAAATCGGAACAGATAAGGATTCGACAAAATCAGGCTTTTCTACCCCAAGCCTGTCAAATATCGGGCCTTTTACGACTGCAACAAATAAAAGAACAATAATAACTGATAAAACCGCTTTTTTTATTTCTTTTCTGAAGGAATATACAAAAACGAAAGACCATACTATAAATGCGTACCAGGCATTGGATCTAAATAATGAAAACAAAATTCCAAGCACGATGAAGCCCGGATATGAAGCTCTTTTATTTTTCATCTCAATAATATGGCACACGAAAAGAACTGTAATCGCAGCAAATGGAATATCCTTCCAAATAGTCACTGCAAACACAGCATTAAACGGAACCAGCGCAAAAAAGATAACACTTATCAGTTCCATAAGTAGATTATTCTTTTCGGAGATCACTCTTATTTCCATAACAAGCCTTGATAAGGCTGCTGCAAATAAAAGCATCTGAAAAACGGTATAGAAGCTGATAGCACTTACAGCATCTCTTGTAAAAAAGAATCCAATGCTATAGAAAAGCTTTATCAAAAGCGTGTGTACCATGGGATGATGATTGGAATATGGCCTTAATCCCATGATTTGTTCATACTGAACCAGTGAGTCAGCAGTCATTATTCCTGGGAATTCATATAGAAAATATGGAAACCAACAAAGAAGGCATAAACAAAAGCAAAAAATAAAGGTCTTTTTAGGGGTATTGATCAAATCATAATACTTATCAAGTATTTTTTGTACAGTCTGGTATTTTGCAGGAATTTCTTCTTTTTTATCTCTTTTTATAAGTGCATATAAGCCCTCGTAAATGATATAGCATAAACAGATAATGCCACATGATAAAATAAGGAGCGATAAAATCTTAAAAAGTGAACTGTCAAACCCTTCTGTAACTTTTGTTCTAAGAAAATATGAAACAACAGCGGATAGCCCCACCGATATACATAATCCAGGTATCTTTTTTATCTTATACTCTTTAGCCTTATTATCAGCAAATAAAAGACACACAAAAAGAACTACCGTTAGAGGATTTCTAACGGTAATTCCTAATATCAACTGAAGTGACCAACATGCAAAAAATGCTAAAAGCAATTATTTTCCCCCATCCATGATCTTATATAGCTTTTCCATAACTCCAAGACAGTCAAGAGTTGAAAAATAGTCTCTTGGAGTCTCAGCTCTTCTTATAAGCTGTACGCTTCCGTCCTCTTTCAAAAGAAGCTCTGCGCTCTTAAGCTTACCATTATAATTATACCCCATTGAATAGCCATGAGCACCTGTATCATGAATAAACAAATAATCACCTTTTTCAATCTCAGGAAGCGCTCTCTCAATGGCAAATTTATCATTATTCTCGCAAAGAGATCCTGTTACATCATATACGTGGTCTAAAGGTGCATTCTCTTTTCCCAAAACTGTAATATGATGATATGCGCCATACATAGCAGGTCTCATAAGATTAACTGCACACGCATCAACACCGATGTACTCTTTATAGATATGTTTTTCATGAATTGCCTTGGTAACAAGAGCTCCATAAGGCGCCATCATGAAGCGACCCATCTCTGTAAAAATAGAAGTATCTCCCATTCCGGCAGGAACAAGTATCTTTTCAAACTGCTCTTTTACGCCCTTACCAATTGCGTATATATCATTGCCTTCCTGGTCAGGTTTATAAGGAATTCCTACACCACCAGAGAGATTGATGAATGAAAGAGCAACACCTGTCTTTTCCTTGATCTCAACGGCAAGTTCAAAGAGCTGGCCTGCAAGAAGCGGATAATACTCATTTGTAACTGTGTTACTTGCAAGGAAAGCATGAATACCAAATTTTTTTGCTCCCTTATCTTTTAAAATTTTGTAAGCTTCAATAATCTGGTCTTTTGTCATACCATATTTGGAATCACCCGGATTATCCATGATTCCGTTACTCATCTGGAAAACTCCACCGGGATTATATCTACAGGAAATTGTCTCCGGAATCTTTCCGAGAGTCTTTTCCAAAAAATCAATATGTGTAAAATCATCAAGATTTATAATAGCGCCAAGCTTGTCAGCATAAACAAACTCTTCAGCAGGAGTATCATTAGAAGAAAACATAATGTCGCTTCCCTTGGCATCAACCGCTTCGCTTAACATAAGTTCAGTAAGAGATGAACAGTCAAAACCGCAGCCCTGCGCTTTAAGAATCTGCATAAGCACCGGATTAGGTGTAGCTTTTACAGCAAAGTATTCTTTAAAACCTTTATTCCAGGAAAAAGCATCATATACTGCCTTAGCATTTTCAATAATTCCTTTTTCATCATAGATATGAAAAGGGGTAGGATAGTTTTTTACAATATCTTCTACCTGTGCTTTAGTTACGAATGGTTTTTTCATAATAGTAATCCTCCGCTATAAAATAATTCTCCATCACTTTAACATGGTAATGTATAAAAACGCAAGAATTATTATTTAGCTCAAATATCTTCTATTTGCCAATCAATAGGCTCAAGTCCGTTCTTAACCAAGAATTCGTTACACTTACTAAAATGCTTACATCCAAAGAAACCTCTATAGGCTGAAAGTGGACTTGGATGAGGTGCCTCAAGTATCAAATGTTTTGGGTTATTAAGCATTGCCTTTTTGGTCTGAGCCGGTCTCCCCCAAAGCATGAAAACTACCGGGTCATCTTTCTCATTAACAGCCTTAATTATGGCATCTGTAAACTTCTCCCATCCTTTTCCCTGATGTGAGTTAGCCTGATGTGCTCTTACTGTTAGCACTGTATTTAAAAGAAGCACCCCTTGATCAGCCCATTTTTTCAAATATCCGTTGTTGGGAATCTTGCAGCCAAGATCATCATTCAGCTCTTTGTAGATATTTACAAGTGAAGGCGGTGTGTCTGCCTTTCCTGGTAAAACTGAAAATGACAGGCCATGGGCCTGTCCTGGCTCATGATATGGATCCTGACCAAGAATAAGCACCTTTACATCCTTTAATGGAGTAAGGTGAAGAGCATTAAATATATCATCTGAAGGAGGATATACCACATGTGTCTCATATTCTTTTTTTACAAAAGTAAACAGTTCTCTATAGTAATCCTTTGAAAACTCCTCTGATAAGGCCAGGAGCCAGTCGTTTGTTATCATTGACATAAAAATAATCTCCAAAATTATAATCTTACAGGAATTCCTCTTCCTTTCAGGTACTCTTTTACCTGCTTTATCTCAAGCTCTTTATAATGGAAAAGAGATGCCGCCAAAACTGCATCAGCTCCGCCAACAGTGAGTGCGTCATAAAAGTGTTCTAAAGTTCCGGCACCGCCTGACGCAATAACAGGCACATTGACAGACTGTGAGATTTGTCTTGTAAGTTCTATATCGTATCCAGCCTTTGTTCCATCACAGTCCATACTTGTCAAAAGAATCTCTCCTGCGCCAAGTGAAACAGCCTTCTTTGCCCATTCTATAGCATCAAGGCCTGTATCTATCCTTCCACCATGCTTATATATATTCCAGCCGCTACCATCTGCTCTTTTCTTGGCATCAATGGCAACCACAACACATTGACTGCCAAATTTATCTGCAGATTCTGCAATAAGCTCAGGCTTATCAATTGCTGCAGAATTCATGGAAACCTTATCAGCACCTTCTCTTAGTATTGCCTTTACATCATCTACTGTCCTGATTCCTCCGCCTACTGTGAAGGGAATGAATACTTTTTTTGCCACTTCTCTTACCATATCAGCAACAGTTGCTCTAGCCTCATTAGAAGCTGTAATATCCAAAAAGACAAGCTCATCTGCACCTGCCTTGGAATATGCTTCACCTACTGATACCGGATCACCTGCATCCTTAAGATCGACGAAATTGATTCCCTTTACAACTCGTCCATTATTAACATCAAGACATGGAATTATTCTTTTTGTAAGCATAGTCACCTCTCTTATACTTCAAGGAAATTCTTCAATATCTGCATTCCTACATCAGCGCTTTTTTCCGGATGGAACTGGCAGGCAAAAACATTCCCGCTCTCTACAGATGCATCTATAGACACACTGTAATTTGTTGTTGCAGTGACTTCATCTCTGTTCTCTGCCATCAGATAATATGAATGCACAAAGTAGACATAAGGGTTTTCATCAAGGTCCTTAAAAAGTCTTCCCTCTCTTGGAAAAGAAAGGCTATTCCAACCAATTTGTGGAATTTTATAATTATTGCCGTCTTTATCTGTAACAGGAATTCTATTTATTTTCCCACGCAAAATGCCTAGGCCGCTAACATTTTCTGATTCCATACTGGATTCAAAAAGAAGTTGCAGACCCAGGCATATTCCTAAGAATGGTATTTCTTTAGAAACAACCTCTGAAATTGTCTCTTTAAGACCATACTCATTTATTTTGTTCATTGCATCACCAAAAGCACCTACACCGGGTAAAACAACATGATCTGCCCTGTAGATTTCTTTGGGATTTCTGGTAACTAATGTCTTCGCACCAAGATAATCAAACGCTTTTTCTACACTTTTAATGTTACCAGCATCATAATCAATAATAGCTACCATCAAGCATCAAACTCCTTCCGAGATATCCGATGCTTTCAAGTGTATCATGATTCTAAAGTTCCGACAATCTCCATTATTCGGATAGTATAATCCCTTTCTTTCTTTATTGAATTTATTTCCACAATCTCATCTGCGCCAAGACCATAGTTTGATGACAATAACGATTCAATATTGTCATATACACTCTGAACCTGAACCTCAACTCCGTACTTTGCAGCTTCTTCAAGCAGATCGTCATGATTTCTCATTGCCATCAAAAGCATGTCCAAAGCTTCCTCTTTCATATTCATGGCAATGTAATTTTCATATCCGTTTAGATATCTCTCTGCCCATGCCAGGACTCTTGACTGCTCATAGATATTATCCTGTTCTTCAGTTCTGTCCTTGCCATATAAAAGTTTATATGCTGTAGTATATTCCCTCTGTTTATATGCATTGCTTGCTCTTGTCGACGTTACATTATCAGGAATGATCATTGAAGGAATAACGAAAAGGATTCCAAGTGATGCTGCAAATATAGCACAGATTGCAACTTTTTTAGGAGCAATGGCCTTTTCAGGAGCTCCCGGATCTTTAGGAGGTTTTGGTTTCTTCTCCTTTTTTGGTTTTGGAGGTTTTTCCTTTTTAGGTGGTTTTTCCTTTTTAGGCTTTTCTTTTTTAGGTTTCTTTTCCTTCTTTTCCTTCTTTTTCTTTTCTTTTTTACCCTTTCCCTCTTCTCCAAGCTCATTAAGAACCTGCTGATTCTCATCAGTCAGACTTGCAAGTCCTTCAGTAGATTCATCATCTTCTTTCGTCAATGCCTTTAATAACCGGGCAAAAAAGCCTTCTTTCTTTTTCTTCTTTTTTCCTTTTCCACTGGATTCTTCGTCATCTTTCCCGTTTCCGGCTATTGAAGCAAGATCATCTAACGAAGGTTCTGCACCTCCGTCAACTCCATCTTCTGTCAGAGCATCTAATATATCTTCTTTCGGTATTTCCGAATCATCAGATTGCTCAGCCTCTTCGTCAAGATGCGAAGTATTCTCCATATCCTCAACTTCATCATTAGCAAGGCTATTCATCAATGCATCAAGGTCTGGTACAGCAACATCCCCTTCTGATAGTGTATCTGAATCTCCACCAGTATCCATAGTGTCAATCCCAGCAACTTCACCATCAGCCGAGGCTGCCCCATCTTCAGCACTAAGAAGATCATCCAGGCTTGCTTCAAGGGCATCTAAATTGAGTTCACCATCATCACTATCTAAAGATGCCATATCATTACCTGATTTTCCGGTTTCTGTAACTGTTTCTTTTGAAATAGTATCTTCAAATGAAGGTTCTGCCAAATCACTCTCTCCTATAGCTTCTTCAGCTGTAATTTCTTCCTGAACATTGTCATCTGGAGCATCTGCATCAGCCTGATCTCCACTGTCTGCTACTTTCTCATCTAAAAGTCCGGCATTATCCATCATGGCTTCTATATCAGATAAATCCAGATTATCTGATTCTTCTTTTTCTTCACTATTTTCTGCATCTTCCATTGTAATATTTTCAACAGCGGAGGAATCATTTAATTCATCATCAGATGCTGTTCCCTCGTCTGTAACAGCACTTATTCCATCCGATACACCACTTAGTTCTTCGTACTCTGAAACGTCCGCTTCAGGAATACTATCAATATTCTTTAAACTCTCATTAATATCGCCACTGGCTGATTGAAGATCAGGTATTGAGTCTTCTTTCAAAGCCTCATCCATTACTGCTTCCATGTCTTCTAACGAAAGCTCACCAGTATTGTCATCATCTGCATTCTTAACCTCTAAATCCTGCATATTATCAAGTACACTAACAAGACTTTCCTCTAAATCCTGATCAGGTTCAGTCAAACTACTTGCAGGAGTTTCGTCAAGGAGATCTATTAATATTTCTTCAGGTGTCTCAGATGCATCTGTTGCTGAGTCTTTTTCAAAAGATAAACTAGAGTCCTCCGGAAGCATCACCTCCGGAGCCATTTCTAAAAGAGAATCATTTCCAGCAGATTCATCAATAATAGGAGGCTTTTCATTTGCCTGCGGAATATCATCATTTTTCTCCATCAGCTGTTTTTTTTTCTCTTCATTTGAACTATTGGAGTACTTACCGCTTTGAGCTTCCTGATCCATTCTTTCGACGTCAGCTATAGCCTCGTCCAACGCAATTTCTTCAGGATCCCTGACATCTTCAACAGTTGGTTCTGTGCCAATTGTAAAAGAAGGTATTCCTGAATCTGGAGAAGTCTGAATATCATTTAATAGAGACGATAATCTATCATCAACAATCTCATTTTTGTCAAGTTTATTTAATAATGTACCTATATCGTTTAAATCTTCGTTACCACCATTAGAGTTATCTACAAGCGCACTAATATCCTCTGCACCACCTTCTTCTAGTGATGTAGAGTTACTTCTGTCTACCTTTGATGACATTCTTCTAATGGCAGACTGAGGATTATCACTTGACTTGGCTGAATTCAGCAAGCTATCGAGATACTCTTCATTGTTGGCATTCATAGCCCATTTCTCTCCTGCAATATATAGTCAACAGAATTCATTTGAATTGACTCTGTTTTATCCTGAATTTCCGGGGTATGTTGATATAGTTTTTCATGGACCCTTATCAAATGTGCCTGCTTGTTAATAAATGTCACTTTTTCAAAAGGCCATCTAATAACTGTAGGATAATCAAGACCCACTCCAATTTCCAAAATGAGGAGCTTTTTGTTCAACGTATCAGTCAAAAAATGCATATAATCGCTCCATCTGTCCTGATAGGCACTCTCATTATATTTTATGGTCCGATATTCATTTCTCTTCTGATTTAGGTATAATACTTTTCCGTCAGCAAAGGGCTTCACAAAACTTGTATCATTATCAAAATCCCCCTCATTTTCTATGATAATAGTATGGATTTTGTTAACAACTTCTTTAAACTCTGGAGACTTATCTGCTAATAGTAAAGAATCATCTAAATCTGATGTTTGAAGATACATATATGTTCCGCATGGATATACACTCTTTTGAGGATCAAATCCGTACATTAGTGCATCCTGTAAAAAAATGTCAGCTACTAAAAAGTACTTCTTGTCTCCAATAATATCTTTTAAAGCTTTATAAGCTTTTTCTATTTTTGTATCTGTCTGATAATATGCATATTCATATTCAACTATAGGTAAAAGCCAATTATTCTCATCTTTCTTACAATATTCCAGTAATTTGCAATATCTTTCATCCTTTAAAAGGCCCTTACTAACCCAATTCCATTCACTTCCTATTCCAATAACAATTTTGTCAAAGTCTTTGATTAAACCAGCTAAACTTTGTTCCATGATGTAATACCGCCAAATGTTTATTATATTAAAATACTCCCTTTGCAGAACAGCCATTGAAAACGTGTTTCATAACTGAGAGACAAAGGGAGTTATAGTCAGTTAATATTAGCCTGCACTGGAAGCATTAACTAGTTCATCTATTACACTTACAAGATTACCAATCTCTGGCTTCGACAGCTGTCGATCTGCCCCAAGAGATTCACCTTTTCTTCTCATTTCTTCATTTACTAGCGATGAGAAAATAATAAGTGGTATATCCTTTGTAGCATCATCGCTCTTTACCAGCTTTGTCAATCTGTGACCATCCATGATTGGCATTTCTATATCTGTAATGATGCACTTAATATTATTAAGCTCGTTTCTTTCTTTACAGGCCTTAATATAGTCATATGCAAGCTTTCCATTTTCAAAATGTCTTACGTTATTATACCCCGCTTTATTAAGCGAATCTACAATAAGCTTATTAAGAAGCTGTGAATCTTCAGCAAGAACAATCGGAACTTCATTCCTAGGACGAGGACCAATCTCTGAAAGAGCATCCATATTAAGTCCTGTGTTAGGATTGATATCAGATACAATTTTCTCAAAGTCGAGAATGATAATAAGCTGATTATCAAACTTAATTATACCAGTTGAAATACTCTCCTCTGCTTTTGAAATAGTAGCATTAGGCTTAATAATATCAGCCCAAGAAACTCTATGAATTCCAATTACAGAATCTACATGGAAAGCAATGTCCAATTTATTAAAGTTAGTGATGATAAATAATCCACCTGCTTTGGAAGCGCCACGTTGTAAACAGTTCCTTAGGTCAATTGCTGTGATCATTGTATCACGAGGCATAAATATACCTTCAATACTAGGATGAGCATTTGGCACAGGTGTAACCTCCTGATACACAATGATTTCTTTGATCTTTGCAACGTTAATACCATAGCAATGATCATCAATCTTAAACTCAAGAACTTCTAGTTCGTTGTTACCACTTTCAAGCAGGATTTTTGATTCCATTCTCTCACCTCTCGTAATAAAATAGTAAAAAAAAGTGAAGTTAAAAAAGAAAAAACTAACACAAAACCGACTAAATATTAATTAAATATCCTCATTTAGTATAGCATAGATTTTTGAAAATAAATATAAAAAAACAAAAAAGACGGCTATTTGACCGTCTTTTAAGAATTCATTTATAAGTTTTTTATACTTTTATTTTTTTATTAAAATTTGTACCTTCAAAACCGAACACTGATCTATCTAAATCCATATCTATACTATCTATCGAAGTTATGCCTCAGTTGCTTTGCAACTGACGCCTAACACGCTCGAACCAGCTTCGTATATACCTCAGCAAGTTCTCACAGCCTTGGATAAGCCCTCGACCTATTAGTACACATCAGCTCAACACGTTACCGTGCTTACACCTTGTGCCTATCTAACCTCGTACTCTTCAAGGGGTCTTACTTACTTGCGTAAGGGATATCTCATCTTGAGGGGGGCTTCACGCTTAGATGCCTTCAGCGTTTATCCCTTCCGGACGTGGCTACCCAGCCTTATGCATCTGGCGATGCAGCTGATACACCAGCGGTCCGTCCATCCCGGTCCTCTCGTACTAAGGACAGCTCCTCTCAGATATCCTACGCCCGCGCCGGATAGGGACCGAACTGTCTCACGACGTTCTGAACCCAGCTCGCGTACCGCTTTAATGGGCGAACAGCCCAACCCTTGGGACCTGCTACA
>NZ_FOXO01000001.1 GCF_900115735.1 Butyrivibrio proteoclasticus | reverse complement strand
TTGAAAAGAATACCTGAGCAGCAGAACATGTTATAAGCTTCTCTGTACTCTTTGATAATCCAGTAGCCATAGAGCTTAGCTACAGCATATGGGCTATATGGATGGAAAGGTGTCTTTTCATTCTGAGGAACTTCCTCAACCTTTCCGTAAAGTTCTGAAGTTGAAGCCTGATAGATACGGCATGTGTCTGCAAGGCCGCACTGACGTACTGCCTCCAATATTCTCAAAACGCCTGTAGCATCAACATCTGCTGTAAATTCAGGTGAATCAAAAGAAACCTGAACGTGTGACTGAGCTGCAAGATTGTAAATTTCATCAGGACGAACCTTACCAATTACACCAAGGATACTCATTGAATCACCAAGATCACCATAGTGAAGATGGAAATGTGGCTGACCTTCAAGGTGAGCGATTCTCTCTCTATAATCTACAGAAGATCTTCTGATTATACCGTGAACATCGTAACCTTTTTCCAAAAGAAACTCTGCAAGATATGAACCATCCTGCCCTGTTATACCTGTTATTAAAGCTGTTTTCATAACAATCCTTTCTCATAAAGACAAACATATTAGTATTCATAAAGCTAATACATTTTATACAAAAAACAAATAAAAAGCAAATTATTTATTTGCGACAGGCTGTAGACAAAGTGGTCCATAAACCTGAACTTTCAGTGGCATTTTTTAATACAAAGCCCGTAATATAACAGTCATTATCCTTTTAATAATTCTCTGCCTTAAGCTGGAAATAATCTCTTGGATGATTGCAAACAGGACAAACTTCAGGAGCTTCTTTTCCAATAACGATATGTCCGCAGTTACTACACTGCCATACGCAATCCCCATCTCTTGAGAATACAAGCTTGTCCTCGACGTTCTTGAGAAGTTTTCTGTAGCGTTCTTCATGTTCTTTTTCAATTGCAGCTACGCCCTCAAAAAGCTCAGCAATCTCATCAAATCCTTCCTCTCTTGCCTTCTTTGCAAAAGAAGGATACATTTCCTTCCACTCATAGGACTCACCTTCAGCTGCTTCCTTAAGGCAGTCTATTGTGCTCCCAATGCCTGTAAGAATCTTATACCAGATTTCAGCATGTTCTTTTTCATTAGCTGCTGTCTCTGCAAAGATATTTGAAATCTGTACATAACCCTCTTTTTTAGCTTTTGATGCAAAGAATGTGTACTTATTCCTTGCCTCTGACTCACCTGCAAAAGCTGCCTGAAGGTTCTTTTCTGTTTCTGTCCCCTTTAGATCCTCTGCTCTACATCTCCATTTGTTTTCTGCCATAGAAATCTCCTTCCTATTATTCAAAAACTTTGCCTTTCCATGTTCTTTTTATTAAGAGTATTATACATTATCAGATGATAAAGAAACATATTGAATCGACTTACGAAATTCTTTTTCTATCATCAAAAACTGCTTCCAATATAAACTCATAAATGTATCATTAATCATCAGTCCCCACTCTCCTATTAGCATAATATATTGGTGTTAACTTTTCGTTCTGAAACAGCGTACTTATTCATCATCAGATGAGCCAGAATTAATCCTATATAAATCCAAATATGTATCGCTTAATCCCGGATCCAAAAACCTCTTAAACCAAGCATATCTATCATAGCCAAACTCTACATGCTCAGCCTGTTGTTTATATCCTTCTAAAGTTTCTAAATACTCTGCATATTCCTTATTATTTCTACCTGTAGGTTCAAAAGTTGTCAGCGCAAATACATCTCCGTCCCAGTTTTCCCATATATCCTTCCAGTTTGGATTCAACTGCTGTTGCTCAAATTGTTGATAACCTTCAAGCAATATGACGTTATATCCCTCATTCCTCAGATAGTAAATAATTACCGCATCTTTTGAGATAACAAGCGTAGAGTCCACATCTTCAGTATTGTCATGAATATAATCTATAACCTCTGCAAAAGGCATATTCCACTGATTCTTTGTAGTATCTGTATGCGTGATGACATTATAAAGTCCTCCAACAGTGCCTAATACGGTCAATACAAGAACTATATTCTTAACCACTTTTTTATGCATATTAGCAAAAACAACACTCACAAAAAAGCCTTGTAATGGAAAGATTCCTGTATAATTCCTTAAAGCCCCCAATCCAGATACCATATAAATGATGTATGTTCCAAGAAAAAATTGATTGTATTCATTAGATACAATTTTCTTAATATTTAATACAAATGATATAAACAAGATAAGATTGGCAAAAATCAGGAAAATTCCCCAAATCGATACCGGCATTACACCTTGTCCACAAAGCATATTCTCCGCACCATAAATTACCCCCTTTAATATGCCTCCTTTAGCACGGTCATAGCCATAATTATTTACTCTAACAGTAAAAAAAATGTAAAACTGATGTGCCATGATAAAAAGTGTAGCTAATCCAAAAAGAACAATCGGTAAAATTTCCTCCTTGATTTGCTCTTTTCTTTGAAATAGAAGTACCATAAATGAGATTGCAATTATAATTGCCGTCGTATTCTCCAAATAAAATATCCATGCGTACACAACATAAACCATTTCCCAAAAAAGCCACTTATTTATCTTGGAATGATTCATCAATAACCCCAGTACGCAAACACATGGGAATACATATGTAAACCACCTGATGCTTGTCCCCCACATTAGTATCGCTGGATTAAGGCAGGTTACTAAAAATGAAAATATTGTATTAACCAATATTCCATTTGTGTTATCCAATCTATTGACAATGCATAGTTTCCAAAACAAAAATATAAAAACAGCATTTACAATCCCACTAATCATCCTAACCAGATGCCAATCAGATGTAATCTTCCATAAAAAAAGACAAATCAAATAACTTCCAGGTGGATGAATATCAACTGAATTATTAATCGCTAGCTGTTGCGCAAATGTCGGATATGACTCAACATCAGCAATCGTATAAAACTCATCATCATAGCCATAACTGCTATATCCTACATACCCATATAGAAATACCAAGAATAAGAACAACGTAGCATACATAAATACAGCACGTTGTCTTACCATTATTTCACCATATTCTTTATTCGTTGCCAACCACATAAATCCTCCTCTGGCATCAAGTATAGATTATTTACGAAGATTATTATTTTCCTTCTAACTTTTTATATAAATAGTGTATGCTCAGCAACCGGCTGATTTTTCAGCCGACACTTTCGCATAAAATATAACAACAATTGTACCTTAAGTATTATTGAAGTATACTGTTTTTTCATCACCCATGTCTAATAGTTCAGTATTTTTTTACAAAACATCTCCCTCATTAACCCTGTACTTCATAAAGCACACTATATTTGAGTCAAAATATACCTTTACACTCATGTCTTTTGCACCCTGGATGGTTGGAATATTACTAAACGTAAGTGAATGTGGATTCAAATATGGCATATCTTTTTTGAAACCTCTACGAAACAGAACTCCATTTCTATTGTGCCATTCAAATTCAACTATAACCTGTGTAGTAAGAGCATAAATATCAATGCTTTCTGATTTTGATGCAACTTTTTTTGCATAATCATATTTGTTTTTCGTATCAGAAAATCGAATTGCTAAAGAGGTACCATCATAATCACAATCAGTCACAAACAACCCATTATATTCAAAAAGATCATCTCGTACTACTCGAATCATGTCTTTATATTTATAAAATGACTGTCGATTTTTTTCCTGTAACATATTGAGTAATGACTGTCTTTCAAGTTCAGTTCGACAAGCTATCCCTACTAAAGCTCTGTCAATATCATAAAAGTCAGGGTAAATAATCTCTGCATGCTTATAAGCCACTTCATCTTTCGCTGGAATTGGATTATATATTTTTTCAAAATCAAATTTTGCGAACTCTTCTTCAGAATTACATGTTTTATTTCCATGTCCTGCCTGACCGAGTTCAGAAAACCTTGTTGACGGATCTTCTAATACTTTTTGTAAATCAAAAAATAAAAAAATCGGTACAGGAATATTAGCATTGTCATCACTGTCATATCGTAGTTCTCTATGCTTATACCCTTCATTGTGATACTGTGTAGGAGTTAAAGGTCGGAAATAAAATCTAACAAAAGACATCACTTCTTCGCTGGTCATATCTATAACCTGCTTACTGGCATTGTCATTTTTCATTATCTTGAATTGTTTCGCACCAATTCTGCTATACAATCTACCAAGCGCTAATATGTTTACTGCATTCCTAATATCCGTAAAATGATAGGCATATTTGGGCCACCACCTGATTGCAGCATTTGCCATGTTTTGTTTAATAATATCGCTATACATTTACTGTTCCTTCCAATGAATAATATCTTCCAATGCCTTCATTCAACTGATAACCTTCCTTTTTATCATTGCCATCCACAATGTATATTTTAGTAAAGTATCCAAGTGAAAATATCATATCTAAAATCACAGTTGGAACTTGCTCATTTTCTCTATACACCACATCTTTTCTTCGTATCTTATCCCAATACTCATACAAAATGTCTTCCGATATGTTTTTTTCTTCAACCCCATCATTCATTTTTATTCCATCATTCCAAACAATCTCTATCTTTTTTTCTTGACTATAAAAAACATAAGGAATAATAGAGCAGTTATACCTTATATCATCACAAAAGCCATCAAATGAAATGTCTTTTGCATTCTGTTTAAGCCAATTACTCATATTATTTTGATCCTTGTGTTCTGGTAAGCTATCAGACACGGTGCTTGTGTAAATATAAACATCAATTGGCAAAGTCTTAAGATATTTCTCCATTAAAGGCTTTACCACATCCCAGTTCAATTCTCCGTTTCCACATCCCAATTTAGGAAATGCGATAGATGTAATTCCATACTCCGCATATGTATTGCAAAACTTCATCAGTCCCTGTTCAATATATTCAAGTCTCGAAGGATTCCTCCAATGTTCCTTGGTTGGAAAAAGTAAAGCCCAATGGTCAGCTTCATAACAAAGCATAAGATTACCTATTTTTAGCTTCTTTTTTTCACATGCAATTTTATATTTTTCAAACATACTGGGATATCTTTTTTTAAATTCTAATGCTATTCCTTTTCCCATTACCCCAACTGTATTTACAGTATTAACTATTGTCTGTGCAGGAGTAGCAAAAATATCACCTTCCAAATATCTGATCATTTTCAGTCCCCCAACTCTATTCTTTCACCATCAGGTAATACAAATGCACATTCGAGCTTGCATCCTGTAACCATTGCAATATCTTGTAATTCTGCAACTGTAAAATTATTTCTTTTGCACTTTTGACTAAATGATTGCGGAGATTTATCCAATCTTCTTCCAATCTCTGCTAATGTTGCGTCTGATTTTACTGCAAGTATTTTCAACTGTTTATCAATTCTCATGCGGCACCTCTAAAATAAATAATAAACGTATTTGTTTATTGATTCAACATTTTCAAATATAAAAAATCTGCCAGCATCCTCAAATGCTAGCAGAATTTTTACATTAACAGGCTTCACAATTATAGCCTTTATTTCCCAATATCTCTTCTATTTACTCTACAGTTACACTCTTTGTGTCTGTCTATTTGTTGTGCCTCAAATTATATTTAGATAACTATAAATAAAAAATTAATGCATTTATATCATTATTCCTCTTTGCAACAACCGATGTCAGCCTTTTCTTTTCCCCCAAAATACTTGTCTAACACACTGATTAGGTTACTTTTCCCCTTACCGTACACCTTTGCTTTTAGGTTATCTGCCTTAACTTTCCTATTCTTGCTGTTGGCAAAATATTTCTTCGCAGCGTCTGTCTTTTCACTATTTTCAACTGAATGCCCCAGAAATACTTCCTCTACATCATGACAAAACCAAACAAAATCATATCCCTTATCCTTACAGAACTGTTCTTCAGTTCGAATAATTTTGGCATCTTCAGGGCTACTGTCATATTTGTCTGTATCAAAGCAATATATCACATATGTATCACCATTGACTTTATAAGCATTGATAGCTTTGTTAACATCCTTTAGAACTTTAGGTTGATCATACTTCCCTTTGCCCGCCATAAAAATTGAAGTGAGCCTTACATCTTTTCTTGCCAAAACATTATAGTAATCCAACAGTATTGTTCTGATATACATATAATCTGTTTTTGACACTTTATCCGACTCCACTACAAACACAATTTAAAATGCCATCATTTCTCCCCCTCAAAAACTCTGATAAAATCAGTAGAATCTATATTGAAGGGCATACCAGCTATCAGTCCATTTCTAAAGCTATTATCCGGAGTATAATGTCCATTTTTTACCCACGGAACTATTTTATTATCACTGGTAAGAAAATCTATAGACTTACTGTTTTCCTTCAGCACTGTCATAGGGTCCAAATTATGTGAAGTAAAGCATATCTGCCCTTTTCCGTAATACTTGAAGTATTCCAAAAGTCTACAAAGATATACATCATTGATATTTGAGTCTATTTCATCAATAAAAACAATAGAGCCTTTGCTTGCCAATAGCATAGCATCAAATAAGGACATCAATTTCTTAATTCCGGTACTTTCAAACTCCTTGTCGACTCTATAGCTACCATAATCCATTACAAGTCTACATTCAAAGAATTCCTTGCTTTCCTTTTTATCTATTTCTATTCTCTGTAGTTCAGGTTTAAATAATTTGATAAAAGCTTCAAGCTTCTTAACCTTCTTTTCATACTCAGCATAAAACTCTTTAGCTATACGCTTAGAACCTGATGTAATTGTAGTCTCAATCTCCTCTAGTACTTTTTCAATGCTTGGTGTGTCTTTTTTTAAATTACTGAGTTTAATATGTCTATAATACTCTTCATGTATGTCTTCCCTATCAAAATGAGTTGTTAGCATAAAAAAGAAAACCATAGCACAAGTCAACAAGATCAGCAATTCGCTATTCTTTTCATCCCCAATAACTGCATCAATCATTAAGCTAAGAGCCGATTGCTTACCCAAAAGATTTCTAGTCTTATCTAAAATAGCTTCACGCTCTATTCCTTCAGCAATCAGTACTGTAAGCTTTCCATCGTCATTATTAAATATTGTAGCAGTCTTATTCTTACTACTATTTTGCCGGTACTTTAGAGATTCATGCGAAACATATATTTCATCATCATCACCAATAATAAAGCATAACTCATATGTATAGATAAACATTGCACCAATTCGAGAAACAAATTCACATTTAAATGTGAATTTCCTTGTATTCTTATTAATCAGTTCTCTTAACAATAATTGGCTCTGATAATCCCTTAAATAATTGTCCATGACTACAAATTTCTTAACTATATCTACTGCAGTGACAATTGCAGATTTACCCACTCCATTTTCTCCATATATTCCCTTAATCTTGTATTTCTCAGGATTAAAGTCCTTAGAAACACTCTTGCCGAAAAAGTCAATCTTAATCTCTTTTTCAATATTCTTAATACCGGAAAGGCTCATATTTAGTAGATAGAAAATGTTATCCATTGGTTTTTTCATTATCAACCCTCCATTTCAGTCTAATAATATTCATTATGTATATTTTTGCATGTGCAACTACCATTGTCAACATTTTAAGATTTTTAATTCTTTACTTCCAATGATTTTACCACTCAATAATTTAAGCCCTACGCAGATGCTCATTATAGTCATCCTGTAGGGCTTTGTTTTTTATTCAAACAAAAATTCATCAATATCTTCTAATGCTTCTCTTAATTCCGGATTACGCTCCTGATTAATGTATCGTTCAAGCTGTAATGCTTCCCACTCTTCAGGCTCGCACTCCATGGTGTAAGAGAGATCAACTAAATCCCACACTGCTGTAAGAGGTGAAAAGAAAAACGGCTGCATTACCAGCACTGCAGTACAGATTGCGTCTGACCCCAATCGCATATCTGTAGCTATAAACAAGGCAAACTACACCCACAAAATGATAAAAGATACTGGGCTTTGCAATATATCAGTCATTAGCAAAGAAGCTTCTTTTGACCTGTTCAAACACTTCGGTTTCCAGTCCGGCAGGAACATGGATAAATTTGACAGTTCTTTTCCAACCTCATCATATGAAACTGCTGATAATGGTATTCCTTGCATCATCACAGGGACCAATGCATATTTTTCGCTTAAAGTCGAGAAAGAAATAGATCTTGGCTCCCACACTCTTTTTATTTGTGAACCGACGTTTATGACGGTATTATCAGATATTCCATCCTGTACATATGAGTTCTATCAAAGTAATATCAAGCCAAAGCCTGAAAAAGTCGGTACACCCCCAAAGGGCGAGACTATCTGGAAATGCCTTATCTGCGGTTACGAATACGTTGGCGAGGACATGCCCGATGATTTTATATGTCCCATCTGTAAACACGGCAAGGATGATTTTGAGAAGATAATACGGTAAAAGAAAAAATGCTTAAATCCATACCTGTATCAATGGAATAAGTCTGTTTTTCTTCTAGAAGATATTATTGATTTACACTTAAAATTGACCCCCAGTGGGTCAATTTTACTTGACAATCAACAATTACTCAACCGTAACACTCTTAGCAAGGTTTCTAGGTTTATCCACATCAAGTCCCTTAGCAACACTTGTGTAGTATCCAAGAAGTTGCAGTGGAATAATGGCAAGGCTGCCAACAAAATGTTCATCTACCTTTGGAACATATATGGTGAAGTCACACTGATCCTCAACATTGTATCTTCCATAGGTTGTAAGTCCAACTAAGAATGCTCCGCGGCTCTTACACTCTACCATATTAGATACTGTCTTTTCATAAAGATTTGACTGGGTAAGGGAGCCTATTACCAGAGTTCCATTCTCAATCAGAGAAATAGTTCCATGCTTGAGTTCACCTGCAGCATAAGCCTCTGAATAAATGTAGCTTATTTCCTTCATCTTAAGGCTTCCCTCAAGTGAAACAGCATAGTCTATTCCTCTTCCAATAAAGAAAATGTCATGTGCATTAGAAAGTTTCGATGCAAACCACTGAAGTCTTTCTTTCTCATCTAATATCTTCTTTATTTTAGCAGGAATACTCTTTATCTCATTTATATAGTATGTCATCTGCTTCTGATCTGTAAGCTTGCCTCTTGCTTCCGCAAGCTTAAGTGTCAGTAAATATCCGCAGATAAGCTGTGCGCTATAAGCCTTTGTTGTAGCAACAGATATTTCAGGGCCGGCTATAGTGTACATCACATGGTCAGCTTCTCTTGCTATCGATGAACCAACTACATTGACTATTGCAAGAGTTTTAAGACCTTTCTCATTAGTCATTCTAAGCGCTGCCAAAGAATCTGCCGTTTCTCCTGATTGAGAAATAACTACAGCCAATGCATTGGGATCAAGACTCATAGTACGATACCTAAACTCTGATGCAAGTTCAACTCGTACTGGCACTTGGGCCAGTTCTTCAAGTACATATTGTATCTCCATGCCCACATGCCATGCAGAACCACAGGCGATTATATATACCTGCGAAATGTTTTTAGCATCCTCTTCAGTAATTCCTACTTCGGACAAATTAATCTTGTCACCTGAAATATATTTAGCAATGGTATCCTCAATTGCCTTAGGCTGCTCATGGATCTCCTTCATCATAAAATGCTCGAATCCACCCTTTTCAGCCGCCTCGGCAGAGAATGAAACAGTTGAAATCTCTTTTTCAACCTCGTCACCATCAATTCACATGTTTTTCAAACTAACGCTTAACTATTTTTCATCCTAATAAGGCTACCACTATGGTCTATTTTGCTATAAATCTCCATATAATAAATGCAAGATAATATATTAAGCGTCATGATATATTTCGCAGTCTCCGCCTAAGAAAATACAATGTTACTCCAGCAAATTCAGGAAATTCATCAGAGTTTTCTATATTATTTATCATCTTTTTAATTTCAGCATACATTCTTTCCTTATTTCCAAGCTTCTTATTTAATCTTTCCATCTGATTTGCAAAAGAACGATAAGCAGCTCTTCTACCAGCTACAATCTGTGTAGCAGTATCATACTTAAGATTTCCCTTCTCATCACGTAATCCATTTAGACATAGCACACTATTTATTTCCATGTCAGCTCTATAATCACTTGAAGCAATAAAACCATCATGAGTATACTTTATACTCGAAATAAAATTTTCATCTTGTAAATTTATTGTTAATTCTCTATCTTTTTTAGATGCATCACAACATAAAATCTTTCTATCACTCTTTATAATATTTCTTCCACCATCACAGCATCCATACATATTCTGATAATCTAATGCAAATTCTTTATTCTTTATTGACTTGAAATGCTCGATTACAATAGTATCTTCTTTTCTAATACGTTTCATACAGTAGGCGCATAACCCATGTTGTTCATCTACAAGATTATCTCTTATCAGCTTTTTGTCCAGAGAATCAAAATAGCTTCTAATCACATTTACGTCATTTTCATTAAGTCTTTGCCATTCTTCTGTTTTTTGTATTCTTATAACCTGTTCGCTCAAACTTTTTGGTGTACAGCGTTTCATTATTCGCAACATATATTACACATCCATCCATGAATTCAATTTGTACATCTGATATAACTCGTTATAAAATGCAGAATTTTCACCATATTCAGATAATGCCTTTTCTAATATTGCACGAGCACGATTATCATCTGCTTCGTCCAAGGCTCTATCCAATTCATCTAACTGTTTCTTGGCTTCCATAGGCATTTCGGTTGTTCCCTGTCGAAGAGTTAACACATCTCCAGCTGAAAAACCATATGCTGACTCTAAATATGTTACTCCATTGTCAACATCAAGATTTATTATATTTACATTTTGCACGGAAGCTATAACCATAGGTGAATGCGTTGCTACAATAAATTGAACAGATGGAAAAGTAGCCTTTAAAGCATCAAGTATTCTCCACTGCCACTTAGGGTGAAGATGTGCATCTATTTCATCAATAAGAACAATTCCCTCTATTCTTTCTATATCATCACAAATTTCAGGATTAAGGATAACTGATCTATAGGCAAGTTCCATAATCATCGACATAATTGCTCTATATCCTGTACTTAGATCATATAAAGGCAATCGTGAATCTCCTGATTCATATACCAAACTACCAACCTCAGAAGAGTAGTATACACTTATTTTTTGATTATTATCTTCTAACTCTTGTATAAACTTCTCAACAATTCTCTGAAATGCCTTAAATTCCCTTATCTCCGACTTTCTTTCATACTCCATAAGCGCCATTGTAAGGCACCACTTCTGAATTATATCTTCATATCCTGTCCCGGACAAACAATCCTCATATCCTGACTCTCTTGTAACTGTCCCATATCTGACTACTACTTCACCTCTATTTTCATTTGCCTGCAATTTCCATTCACGATCAAAACGTTGATAACTGATCAAAGGATATACACCATTCATAACTGCTATTATCTCATCCTTATGATTCCATCCATCAATTCCTTGTAAATTCAAAACATCTAGAATATCCTTTCCAGTTTGACCAAATTGCAAGGATATCCCATTAAAATCAATGGTGCTCTTGGCCTCTATCGGAAAAGCCTGCTTTGATTCCACTATTGATTCACTAACTCGCCTTTGAACACATCTTACATCATTTTGATTAAAATGTAATACTTCTCCTCCCGAAAGAGAAGCAGTCATAATACTAAGCGTATTTGCAATAGCTGATAGAATGCTTGTTTTACCAGCACCATTATTTCCAATTATCAAATTAATACCATCATTAAAATCAATATTTTGAGCTTCTATCCCTCTGAAATTTTTTAATTCTAATTTTTTTAAGAACATGTAAATTATTCTCCCATTAACACATTTCTTCAAATCAATTCTCGTCTAGTACCAGTGTCAGTACTCTGCAACTTCAAAATCTATTGTATTATAATTTTCTTAATTTCAATTACAGGTTAAGCGCCAATAATAAACGCATTTTCAAAATCACCTTCAACAACGAATAGGAGAAAGGATACAGTTATTTTAAACTTCGAACAACTTCCACCTCATATGGCTTATCATTCACTAAAATCAAAAGTTCATTCAAATGAATTTATATCCATTGTCCAAAACCATATCAATAAAGTAATATATTACTAATATACGGTCAATGGTGGATTTGAAAATTAGTCTTTTCCAGTATTTCCGCTAATTGTTAGCTTTCCTTCATCATTAAATTTAAACATTTTAGCTACATCTACATCAGATACCGTTCCAGTCATTTGTCTTTGCTGAACTTCACCTAGAATCTTTACATCCTTTTCATACATCAATCCAAATTTCACTAAATCTATAGCTCGCTGTGTATATGAAAAGCCACCATCGACTTCCATCAAAATTCCAACTGCCCTGAAATCATCTATCGTATCTCGGTCATCTTCTATTGTAGCAGTACCAGTTTTCTGGATATCATCGATAAGAAAAATTAAATCTTCTTCAGTTAAATATCTTACGCAATTACAGAGCTTAAAGAATAGATTTCTGGTAATCTTCATGTTTAATGCTGCTCTTGCCAAATTTGCATAATAAACTGCCTTTTGTACTGTGCTGGCATCATCAATAAGCTTAATCAAGCGTTTTGCATTCTCACGAAGCTTATCGGGACTGCCCTCATACTCAGCTTCCTCATTAGGGGTCTGCTCTGCCAATAATTCTGCGAGCTTTTTTCTGTTATGGTCTCTCAATGTGCCTGTATTCTCATCAAAATCATATACATGAGTAAGAAAAGCGTAAAAGTTCTCCCAGAATATTCCATCTCTAATCGTAAAAGGTAAGCTCCTAATTTGTTGCACCGTAGCCAAGATTGCAGCAGGATCCTTCGTGAACACCCCAATTGCATTTTCGACAAATGTGCCTGCTTCTACTATTATGGTATCAGATTTTACAATCTTTTTAATTTCATCCATATCATTTTATCCGCCCCGTAATAAGAACATATCCTTCTTCAGGAATTTCAACTTGATTCTCTTTCCTTACATATTCAATAATCTGCTCATTGATATAAAGAAGCTTCTCTACTGCATTCCCATATTTTCTTTCAGCTTCTGATTCTTTCTCGGCAGCACCATGAAAAGATTTGTTTCGCACGCCTATAATCTCATCCAAAAGATTTTTATCTATTGTAGAATCATCTCCAAACCTTCTATATTTTTTTATCCCCATCCAATCAAGAATATTCAATAGCTTCTGTGCTCTGCCAGTATCATTCATCTTAAGCAACAAATCTTTAACACTCGACACAATTCTTCCCTTGTTTTGTTCGGTTAGCTCTGATTTTATTACATCTATGATGTGGTCAACTTCATCACTTTTAAGTAAAGTCGCAGCTCCATTATATTTTTCATATTTCTGTTCAACAAATTCAATCATCGTAAATAAATGAAAAAACTTGCTCTTTAGTTTCTCTGATCCCAAGGCGGAGTAGTACTCATTAACCAGAAATTCTACTGTATCATCCTTAGGATAAAGGCACGAACCTAAATCAAACTCATTTGAATTCACAGTTATAGTGGACATAATATACACAGCATCAACCATGTGCATATTATCATGAACTCTAACTATTCTATTTCTTGCACCATCGCCTTCCTCGGTAGCCTTATCTTTAACTGCCATATACTGAGCATATTCTGAATGATTCCACACGGCCATCCTCCAATTTGGTTCAATACGTGGTTGAAACAAATGTCTATTAAAATTATGTCTTATCAAAACAAGGCTCACCTCTTTGCAAATCTTGCCAGTAATTTCTTCTGCAAATTTTATTGCATATTCCTCACCGTCAACTAATATACCATTGATTTCACATGTAATATAAGGAGCTACTGCCCCCTTTATTGATGCAGTCATCCCCGTAACTTTATCTAGATTTTCATCTCTTGTTGTGTATAGCCTTATCTCCAAAGTATCTCTAAAGTCATAGCCTTCGGGATATCCAGTGATATCATATGCTCGAAAAACGACATTGATTTCTGTTACAACTTCATTCTCAATCTCAAATCTTGTCTCTAAGTCTGGTTTATAAGTATTTATCTCAAAACAGTTATAGCTCAGTGGTACCTTCACATTGTAACTGTAAATCATATATTTATCCCTCGTTTCTGTTGTAACCACACCCTGACTTCTTAAGATTTTTTATACAATGCTTTAATACAGTCATAAATTCGCAATCATTCGTACCTGTTTAGTAAATGGTTAACCATGAGTACCTTGAGTTTTTATAGCCGCGCATCGCGCGGCTTTCTCATTTTCTGGTCTATTTTGGGAGTTCTGGTGCCTATGGGAGAAGCTTGTTCAGCAGAAATGTCCAAGCAGGTATAAAAAATATTAGTTCACTTATCAAAGTACTAATCTATGAAATCGTTAGTAAAATGGCGATTTCTTTTTTATTTAGTACTCATGAATGAGGGCTTACATTGAATTTGCGCAACGATAAAACAGTCTATCCTTTACTATTTCCTTTATTGGGACAGGAACTTTCTTGCTAGCATCTATAGCACTAGCAAGAGTTTCCTTAACACTGATTCTTGAATTTCGAATATAACGAGCAGCCTCTTTTGCTGTAACCACCCGTTTAGAACTTCTTATCAAAGCCTCCATAAAGCTCTGAAAAGAATCAATATATCCTTCACGGATACCTTTATTTATATCAATCGCAACATAATTTCTGAAATCAAGTACATTCCTCTTTCCGGGGTTGTTCTGTAAAATTAAAATTTCTGTCTCGCCAGAATAGCTCCAATGTATGCGTTCTTGCAATTTTTCTTTAAATTCAGTAAAAGCTTTCATACTGAAATACCAATCCTGTTGCATATAAACATCCACCTTCCTATAAGAACGCTCACTTGTCTTTGAATAATCATCCGTATATCCAACTGCATAGATCGTACAGTATTTTGCAGAATTATAATGAATATATTCAAATTCTTTTAAAATCTGTTCTTCAGAAGGGCGTACAAAAAGAAAAACAACAATTTCCATGTTTTCTACTTGACTTTCAATTTGCTCTATTTCCTCATATGTACTAGCAGCAAACAATCTCGCACCTCCATCCTCCCACTGTAAGCCCTCAACCGCAAGTACCTTTTAACACTACCACACTCATGAGATGATTACTCCAAATAACAATGCGCGATTTGTACATTTTCAGCAATTCGCGCGTACAAGACAACGGAGGTATCTCATGAACGCAAAACAAAAATTACATCAGGCAAAGCTGGCCAAATTGACTACTCTGATCAATCAACAGTTTGAAAGTGGTCTGCCGATCAGAGAATGGTGCATCCAAAACAACCAATCATTCCATGCCTACAACTACTGGAAACATCTCATCAAGGAATCAATGGTCGATTCCGTCATTCCAGACATCGTTCCAATCTAAGCCTCTGACCTTTGCAATTGCGAGCCTTTGGATATTCCAGTCAAGACTTTTCAATTTCCGAACAATAGAACCAACTTTACTACTTCTATCAAAAAGAAATCTTCGATCTGCGTAAGCATTGTCACTATAAACAACACCATCATATATGGTGTCCGGGTTAAGATAAAATTCCCCTATTAGTGATGTATGCTCCCTATCCACGCGAATGAACAATTCTTAAATACTTCATGTTCCTTTATACAATGAAGTGATAAATCTCCATCTTCACAGCTAGCTACTATAAACTCTATATCATTGTTATTACCCTCTAAATGAATCTCATGGGCCTTATTAACAACATCTTTCGTAGAAAAGGTTCTCATCTCATAGAGGCGATTAAACAATTTTGACGCAAGGAAAATATTATTTCCTGCAAATGCTATAGCAATCTCAGAGCAGATTACAGAGACCTTAACTATTCCATATTTAATAATTGCTTCAATTTATTCTTTCGAAAAAGAAGCTCCTACAGATCCATCTAGGCCCACTTTAGTGTCACACATTATGTCTAATGTGTCATTTATTTTTTCAGCATATACAAAGCTCATATCTCCCTATTCCTTTTCATACATTAAGCATACCTAGATTAGTGTATGCTCAGCAACCGGCTGATTTTTCAACCGATGTTTTCGCATAAAATATAACAACAATTGTACCTTGAAAATATCAAAATCAATTTTTGGAACAAAGAAAGCCTTAGTAGGCTATCAAGGTTCATTGAGATGATCGACAGCACTATAGAGCTGCGTGTAGTATCCTCGCGCTTTGTCATGATCAAGCCCAGTCCATGACTGTGCTTTGATAATCCAAATTTACGCCGGGCTTCAATTCTGTCTGCGCTATCAATGTACTCTGTCCGCTTATCGATGACTGTGTCCTTTCCAGGCCTTCCAAGTGCCGGTCCAGCAAGCCTTATCCCATGCTCTTTGCAGTACGCAAGATTGACTCTGTTTCTGTATATCTTATCTGCAAGAACTCTTTCGGGATAATGTCCATTACGCTTGTAGTAGTTCTCTATTGCTGGAATCAGCACTTCGCTTTCGTTGTAAGCTTCAAAGGGTATCTTTTCTATCCTGCCAAGACCATTCTCTACACTTAGGTCAAGCTTTGCACCAAATTCAACAAGCAGTGATGGTGCAAATGGTTGCTCTAGCTGGAATCCAGGTAGACCGATGAAATACTGATAATACGGATTCTCCTGGATCTACTCTACAAGCTCTCTGTCAGAATAGTCATATTTCTTCTGAATGAGAAGTGCACCAAGAGCCATCCTCAGAGGTTTTGCCGGCATCCCACAACCTGATGGGAACAGATCAGCGTATTCTTCTTCGATGTCATACCATGGTATCATGGCAGCTTTCTTTATTCATTTGTTCTCAGGATTTAGCTTCAAGCCAAGTGGCTGATTAAAATCCTTGAGTGTTATTTGACGATTTTGATTCTTTTTGTACATAAGATTCTCCGCGAAAAGTGCAAGGTTTTTGAAGTAATAGTAATGATTTCCTTGCATCTATTATCTCACGGATTGCCCGCAAAGTCAGTAAATATCAGTGGTTATTAATTGTTGAGCACGCGCTAAATAAATAAGTAAATGGTTAAACATGAAACCTTTTTAACACTTTGCTTTTAACACTTTCTTAAGCCATGTAATTGTTTCGTTATAATTTGAAAACTTTCTAAGAATCAACCAGTACAGCAAAAATGTCAATGAGAAACACATTATTGATTTAATTAGTAGTGTAATCACTATAGATTGTAAAACAACAGCACCGCAAATTGTATATACAACAGTCCCTATTGCCACAGTAATCAATAAATATTTCAAATGATCCAGGAAGAATTCCTTCATGCCATAATGAAAATAATACTTAAAGACCACCAAACTAGAGCCAAAAAAAGCAAGGCTGAACGTTGCATTCATTCCGAACGCCTTAAGTATCGCTTTCTGGGTAGCACTCACTGCATGATCTATCCTGTATGTGTTGTCAGAGGACTTTATCATCTCTATCTTTTCTAGTTCCTTAAGTGCTGCAGGAACTGTCATATAATTCTCTTTCCGTCCGCTCTCCTTTGCTTCTTCCGCTGTCATGGACTCTGATGTGATAAGCACAAAGTATCCGCAGAGCGCTATCTCCCTGTCTATTACATCTGTGCGTTCACGCCATGCAAGAAGTCGTTCATCTTCTTTGCCCTCGTTGTAAATCTCAAGCTTGAAGTATTTCTCAATGTTAGGACTTTTGGGAATCTTCTTGCCCCTGTTCTTTTCCAGGAACTCGACTATCCTGTCTATCTTCCTTTCGACATTCTCGCGTTCTGCTGCATGTTTTCTGTCATTATAGTATATATGGAAATATCTGTCCTTTTCATCAGAAGGGAACAGCTGCATCTTAACTATCACTCCATTGACTTTATAAGATTTTATGCTATTTGCCCTGCTCTGTTCAAAGCTGCCTTTATGTTTTAAAACGAGCGCACTTACAAGATCCTTCATGCCCTTGACCATGATCACAAAGCCGTAACCATGATGGTCCATGTAGTGAATGTTTGCCTCACTGAAATATCCCCTGTCGAGAATGAATCCTATATTTTTATAGCCATAGCCTTCAACTTTTTCCAGCATGTACTGAAGCTGTGACACGTCGTTGATGCTACCCGGATAGCCCTCATAGAAAAGAGGTTCATTGTTATTCCTGTCATAAGCTACAGTACAATTGAATATTGGCTTATCCTGCTTATCCTTTTCATGACCTATCTTGGCAAGGTCTATATCGCCAGCCTGGCAGTGCTTGTTAGTTGAATCATAAGAAACATATATCTTGGATCTATGATTCCTGCTCTTATTCCATTCATTAAGAAAAGCAATCCTTGCACCTGTCATATCCTGGCCAATGAAGTCTGAAACCTTGGAGTCACTATAGACATGCATCCCTTTTGTAAAGAGAGGATGTTTATAAGCATAGTCAGGATAATACTGACCCGCATTGTTCTCAGTCAGAATACTGTATGCTGCAAGATCAAGAAACAGTCCTGCATCCTTTCCAACAATACGACCTATCATCTCGTCGATATGATAGCTGGCAATGATCTTCCTGATCACAAAAAATGCGCCAACATTCAGGCAACTGCTGCGACTGGTATCCCCTTCCAATTCTTCAGGAATCTCTATATCAGAAAAAACTTCATGCAGTTGGCATAAGGATACATCATGTCAAGGTGCTCATCATCACGTCTTTCGATGGATGTGGTCTTGGGGACAGAATACTTCTTCTCGGACGCAAGAACTGGGTAACAATGTATCCAGGATCTTCTTCCATGGTCCAAGAATATCCAAAAGCAGTTCCATCTCCCTAAGAAAAAATCTTAATTTTATTATCAATGTGCAAATTTATGAAACCACCAGTAAAATGGCGGTTTCTTCTTTATGTGGTACTCATGATTGAGTGCTTACTATCAGTATCTCTTCGATGGCATTTCTTTATTATTCAGAAAAGATTTATGATCATAAACAGATCATTCAACGCTCACCTTCAACACAATCATCTATCCATTTTCATCTGCATTTCAGAAGTTACCCTATACAAATCCATCTCAAAATCCTGTCTATTCTTCTGATATATAGTCTTGAGAACCACACCTGCAAAATAAGATATAATAGCAGCTATCATAACAAAACCACATACTATCAATGTTGGGAACTGTGCTACCTCGCCTGTTCGCTTAAATGCTGTAAACACAGGGATAAAGAAAGCAGCAGAGATGATTGCAAGAACCGCTGCAATTACTCCAAAGAATACTCCCGGTCTATATGTTCTAAACAAACGCATAATAGTTTTCAAAACTTTAAAACCATCAGAATATGTATTCAGTTTAGATTCACTTCCTGCCGGTCTGTCTCTATAATCTATAATGACATTCTCAACAAACATATTCTTATCTATAGCGTGTATACTCATCTCAGTCTCAATCTCAAAACCCTTGGATAGAACCGAGAAAGTCTTAACAAATCTATAGCTAAATGCCCTATATCCAGTCATTATGTCCTTGATATCATTCTTGAAAAGAGTATTGATACTCCACCTAACTATTGAATTTCCAAAATTGTGGAAAGGTCTCTTGTTCTCTTCAAAATAAGTAGATGATAATCTATCACCAACTATCATATCCGCCCTGTCACCAAGAATCTTCTCAACCATTTCCGGAGCTGCTTCAGCCGGATATGTATCATCTCCATCAACCATAAGATAACACTCGGCATCAATTTCTGAAAACATACGTCTAATGACATTCCCCTTACCCTGCTGATGTTCATAACGTACAACAGCTCCAGCTTTTCTTGCTATTTCATCTGTTCCATCAGCTGAATTGTTATCGTATACATAAATTGTAGCTTCAGGTAAAACTCTCCTGAAATCCGTAACTACGTTCTCTATTGTTTTACTTTCATTGTAACAAGGAATAAGAATTACAATTTTGTCACTTTTTTCTTCTCTTCCTTTTCATTTAATTTTTGTAATAAAAAAATCAGCTAATCGAAACTATTTCATTTATTATGGATGATTTTTGAAATTGTTCCTTTTCATAAACAAGAATCTTGTCATAATAAAAACCCTTGAGTTTCTCAAGACCAAACACAGCAAAGTCGCCCTTTCCTCTATTGGCCTTAGCTATAGCAATCTTATCTCTAGTCTCTATTTTTCTCACTTCACCATTATATACTAAAACCAAAATCACACTGTTTCTAATACAATTAACATCTTTCTTCATTATTCCACTTAGTACAAAGGCACTGTCCTTGGCCTTTTTAGTTATGTCTTTACTGTTAAAATCACCATTTTTAAATTCTATCAGATAAAATTTATTCTTATCTGCAGTAAAGCATAATGAATCTGCAGAATCAGCATACTCTTCAGACTTGCCTAAATCATTACAGTAATTTGTTTTAGCTTGATCAAAGTCTATAACTCTTTTTTCACAGTCAGTCATATATGC
The DNA here is from genome assembly GCF_900115735.1 of Butyrivibrio proteoclasticus. Lineage (GTDB taxonomy): Bacteria > Bacillota > Clostridia > Lachnospirales > Lachnospiraceae > Butyrivibrio > Butyrivibrio proteoclasticus_B. Next base: position 265,694 of record NZ_FOXO01000001.1, on the reverse strand, counting down.
ATCGCCTGTACTATCCCAGGATGTTTCCTTTAGAGTTTTGATAGAATGATTACCACCAAATTCAATATCATTTATTTTCATTTATACAATCTAACTCCTCACTGATTCTCAAAAAAGATCTGCTTAAATTAGAATAAATAACCTCTAATTTATCACTAACCTCATCTATATCTGTAACCAAACTATCATTTTCATTTTGTTTAAGCCAATAATACTTTGTTTTACCATCAACGTTATATTTCTTTGTAAAGAATTCAATGAAACTTAAAAACTCTGAATTATGAGTGCTAATCAAAAAATTGATTCCAAATAATTCATGTAACCTTACAACTATTTCGGCATAAATTAACATCCAATCTGGGTTGAGGCGTGTCTCAGGTTCATCTAAAATCACTATTCCATTCTCTTCAAGACAACCATTTTGAAGTAGTGTTTTAAGAATAACAAACGGCTTTATTCCCGTGGAAATATTTACTATAGACATATCTTCTTTCAGACCACTGTCTGAATATGAAAATCCTTTTTCTGAATTGTTGATTAAATTTCCAACAGAAATAGAGTCAAATTTTGCATATATACTCTTTAGTCTATTATCTGTAATAACGTCATCAACTGCAGATGTTTCTTTCAATTCTATTTTTCTAAGCTTATTTATAAGATTATTTGTATGTCCCATATTTCGATCAACAAAATATCCATTTTGCATGTTGTCTAAAACATAGGGATCATCTATGTATACTATATCTTTAATCAATCTAATTTTTTCTAAAATATCAATACTTTCATCAGCTTTGAACGCATAGGATATCTTTTCATTCTTTAATTCAAGTTCTATCCTAGATTCTTTATCTCTATAGTTCACGTGTCCAAGTTGTGAACCAAATTCTGCCTCAATACTTCTAGAAAGAATAGCTTTTAATATCTCCGTGTCATCTGCATTTAAGACTCCTTTAATTCTTGAAAAAAGCTCACCTTCCAGATCTTCTTTTGATGTTCCAACAACATCAATTAAATAATCTCTTAATTTATCATCATTTTTTTCAAAACAATATGCGTCTATCAAATCACGTATGCTTTTCCTTAAATTCTGTATACCAAGTCTTGTAATCGTCCTATTAGAACTGATTATTCTAACCAATCTAAAAATAGAGTTTTCTCGTTCTTTTACTATCTTTTCATCATAATCATGAAAAGAATTAAAAGTACAATACAATGCCTTTCCTATAGTACTCTTACCTGTTCCATTTTTTCCAGCCAAAACTGTTATTCCATTAATATCAATTTCAGCTTCATTTATAATTCTACCTACATTTTTTAGTCTTAACTTCATAAGTTTAAAATCTCCAATTTAATTAAGCAAATAAAATCACTAATTCTATCACATTACAGTACGTACATAATAATACCATTAATCTCATGAGGGTCTCTCAACTGGTTTCTATATTTCTCAAAGCAACTTTCCACTCTTCTATGCGCAATCTCTCTAGTCCTTGATTTATCTTTATTAAAACCTTTCTGCCAGTTTCTCTGTCAATCTTCTCCAATGGGCTAATAACATCAAAAAGCTATTTAATCTTCTTGTAGAAAAAATCTTAATTTTGTTATCAATTCGCAAATTCATGAAATCAACGTCAAAATGGAAGTTTCTTCTTTATGTCGTACTTATGATTGAGTGCTTACACTTTCTATTTTTACCTGATCCATCAGTATTATTGCTTTATTTACAACATTCTTTCCTTCTTCTGTTACAAAAAACAAACCGTCTTGGTCACAATCGATGAGCTCATATGCTCGTAAGAGATTCACAAGTTCTTGTACTGCATTTTTCTCAAGCATCCCCGGAGCAGCATTCACTAAAGTCGCATATCTCCAATACATATCTTTATCAGTTTTGTTCTCAAGTGCCCTCTTTGACATTTCAGCAGCAATCCCAATAAAATCACTCTTACCATAATTGCTCTCCATAAAGAGTTTGAGAAGATCTAATGCACTATAATTAACCTCAATCACAGAACCATTTGGGTTTGACAGCTTTGCTTTCCTTTCCCTAAGTACTGCTTCTAAAATCCGTGAAACACCTTGATGTTCATTTTCATTTATCATCATTCCCATCTCCTCAACTTTCTCTAACAGGATCTATCAATTGCTTATTTTATACTCAACAACCGGAAGATTTTTCAGCCGATTGTGAACTTCCTATCTTTTTACGCCTAAAAAGTATTTCTTGATGTTTTTTAACCTGATTGCTGTCAAGTTATCCTCTGATTATTATAGCGCCAAGCCATGCTTGGCGCTACCTCTTTGTGTAACATCTTTTAATAACCCCCTGCTCTGCTGGGGTGATGATTCTTGTAACATCCGGACAGGATTCTTGAATTATCCGGACATGTAATCTTTTATTATCCGGACAAGCATTCTTGAAACATGCGGACAACTGTTCCTGAAATATTCGGACAGCCATTCCTGAATCATCCGGACAAATGGCATCTCAGATTGATCTTCTTAGAATGTAATTAGTGTATGCTCAGCAACCGGCTGTTTTTTTCAGCCGATGCTTTCGCATAAAAAATAACAACAATTGTACCTTGAAAATATCAAAATCAGTTTTTGGAACAAAGAAAGCCTTAATAGGCTATCAAGGTTCATTGAGATGATCGACAGCACTATTGAGCTGCGTGTGGTATCCTCACGCTTTGTCATTATTAGGCCCAGTCCGTGACTGTGCTTTGATAATCCAAATTTACGTTCAACTTCGATTCTGTCTACGCTATCAATGTACTCTGTATGCTTATCGATGACTGTATCCTTGCCAGGTCTTCCAAGTGCTGGGCCGGCAAGCCTTATTCCATGCTCTTTGCAGTACGCAAGATTGACTCTGTTTCTGTATATCTTATCTGCAAGAACTCTTTCGGGATAATGTCCATTACGCTTGTAGTAGTTCTCTATTGCTGGAATCAGCACTTCGCTTTCGTTGTAAGCTTCAAAGGGTATCTTTTCTATCCTGCCAAGACCATTCTCTACACTTAGGTCAAGCTTTGCACCAAACTCAACAAGCAGTGATGGTGCAAATGGCTGCTCTAGCTGAAATCCCGGGAGACCTATGAAGTACTGATAATACGGATTCTCCTGAATCTGTTCTACAAGCTCTCTGTCAGAATAGTCATATTTCTTCTGAATGAGAAGTGCACCAAGAGCCATCCTCAGAGGCTTTGCCGGCATCCCACAACCTGATGGGAACAGATCAGCGTATTCTTCTTCGATGTCATACCATGGTATCATGGCAGCTTTCTTTATCCATTTGTTCTCAGGATTTAGCTTCAAGCCAAGTGGCTGATTAAAATCCTTGAGTGTTATTTGACGATTTTGATTCTTTTTGTACATGAGATTCTCCGCGAAAAGTGCAAGGTTTTTGAAGTAATAGTAATGATTTCCTTGCATCTATTATCTCACGGATTGCCCACAAAGTCAGTAAATATCAGTAGTAATTAATTATTGAGCACGCACTATATAAAGAGTACCTCGTCTCCAAGAACAAAAAGGATTTCAGGGAAAGACGCAGGACGGAGCTCACCCTGTTCGAAGCTGCCCGTGATTATTTGAAGGAACATGCTCCAAAAGAAGCAACAACAGATGGAAAATTGAAATTCCGCACTCCTTCTATCAAATCGCTACGGGCCGAAAAAGAAAATCTCACTGCCCTGAAAAATCAGCAGTATGAAGAATTCTCATATGTTCGAGCCAAGTACCGTGAGCTTCAGACCGTAGCTAACAATGTGAACCAGATGCTAGATCTGGAACATCCGATACAGAAAGAACTTCAACGAGAACGTCAATCAGAAGCTTCGCAGAAAAACAAATTCTCTCAACAAAAAGAAACGGGGCAGTCATTATAGGCTGTCCCGTTCGCATCTTAATTCAAATTTTAGCATTCACAGTGAATTCTTTTTTTCCAATGTCAAATCCAGTCAGATAGATAGCCATCGGACACTGAACATCTTTTTTACATTGTTCCCATGGCTTAGCAGTACATATGGCTTCTTCAGCCACATCTATACGACTATACCTACAGTATTTTAATAGCGGGCATCCTTTAGATGGTGTCATGAAAAACTGCAATATTGCAAGCGGAACCGGCATCATGGAAAGATTATCTATCGCACCATACAATTCATGCTTTATATCATCAAGAAACATAGGCAAAGGAAATGTCTCTACCCAACTGATTATTTTTTCCACTGGCATCTTTTCCTTAAATAATGCAGAAATAAAAAAATGATTATGCTGTCGCATAGAATAACCTGCCTCAAAGTACGCCTTTACATATTCATTCGGCACAAGCATATATGGAAAACCTTTGGGATACATGACATTCACGTTATCATCAATCTCATCAAGCAATACTTTATGATTTTCAAGAAACGCCTTTACCGTGGCATCAAAGTAATCATAAAATTCTTCAAGATTTTTTAAATGAATTCCTTCTTTTGCCAAATGACTGACAAGCATAAAGAATTCGAAGCCACTATGATAATGCATCAGGGACAACTCACAAATAGCAACTATTATTTCCGGCGTACTCAATAGTTCCGGATAGAAATACTCGCATACCATTTCACAGGCATTATACGGAAATTCTTTTTTCCTCTCTTCTGCCCCAAACAGATATCTCTCAATCAGATACGCCATGCTCTCTTTCACATAGTGAGAACCAAATACTGTTGGCATATCCGAATCATTGTAATATATACAAATCTGATATATATCGTCTCCCGGATATGTCGAAGATTCTAATCGCAATATCTCCGTCATCAATTCTTCTTTTTCACATGTAACTTTGTTTATGTGGTGTATCTTTTTTTCTAATGCGTCGCCCTCATAAAATGACAATAGCTCAGTTTGCGCATAAGCATTATCTACTCCGCAGTTTTCAAGGTCAACCGGCAGATTAACAACGGCATTTTTTGAAACATACTGAAATGGAGCTGTAACAATTTGGCTTTGTGATTATAGTTCATCCCTCCAGCAACAGTAGAGATATCCTGCAAAAAGTGGATGTACTCATGTACAAATGTCGCCATCTCATCTTGGGTGAAATCACTATATTTCATCCCATCAAAGAATTTTTTCGATATACCAATAAAAAAAGTCCCAGGGTAATATACGCCTTCAACTATTTTACCAAAATCAAACAATTTGCTTTTCATTCATCTATTTCCCACTTAACAATTGTCCACTTATATATCTCCAAAGATCCTTCCAGCAATTTTCAGATAATGGTCTCTTACTGTTTCGTAAGGCACAGCATCCGAAATCCGCTTTAATGTCGTATCCTCAAAATCTGCTTTGTAAAAATCCGTAACACAAACAGCTTTCACCATGGCCAGTATATCCACATCTTCTCGGGCAGAAGGAGCAATCCTTTCATCCATTTTCTGCCTGTGCTCTCTTACCTCGGCAACTAATTCTTAACTTCCAGTATTTTTTCCACTCAATGATTAAAATAGTTGTAGCCGAGATTGGCATTACAATCTCAGCTACTGTTTATTTTATGTTTGATCAAAAACAATCCAACATTCACGGTGACATGCACCGGAATTCTCACAAATTCAAAGCACCCTTAGCTGAGCTCACTGACAGGCACCAATGATTAATGTAGGTCGCACTGACAAACATCAATATTCTGCCATCAGCTGTTACTGGTATTGATTGTCCTATTTCGCTGATCAAAGGCAATATCCATCAATTCTCGAATTCTCTGCGCTTTAATCACATATCCCAGATTCAATGGTATTTCAGTCTCACTATAAAGAGCTTTTGCTGTAGGAACATCTTTAACTTTAATGTCCCCATTTTGATTCTTAATAACCATAGCATGAACTATTCCAGCTAAACAATACGAGGTTTTGACTCCCAAAGTTAAGCTTTCATTATTCACTTTTTGACCCAAACCTGTTGTTTCAATAAATACTGGAGAACCGCTTGATCCGTGGAAACAGGCAATATCAATCATAAACTCCTTTTTACCATTATAGTCAGTATCTACACTAGTAGCAGTCAGTCCCTTCCTTACTACTGGCTTGTTATTTTTCTCATCACAAAATCCTTCCGGATATCCAATCATTACAACATCTTCAATAGCAGTCATATGTTGCTCAAGATTGGCATTTATAAACAATTCCTCTGTAATGCCTCTAAAGAACAGCTCGTGTCCAGCGTTGCGTGCCTCCTCTATCTCATTCATAATATCTATGAAACAAAGATCTACTGAGTCATTGGGATAATAAATGCATCGTTGCTGCAAATCATTTATTTTGACAATGATATGCTGATTATCAATTGGATTGCCGTCTTTTCCAGTGGCACAAAACCGAAATTGTCCAATTTGATAATCACCCACAACATGCTTATTTGTGGCAATATATAACAGCCCCTTATCTTCACTAATTTTTCTCAAAACCAAAAAGCCAGTTCCAACAGAAATCTCTTTACCATCTGTGGCTACAATACGTACTGTTGAATATATCAATTGGTTTTGTATATTATCGATTTTTATTATCTTTCTGTCCTTTCTATCTTTTCATTCTTCGCAAAACTTCAGCCATCATTTCATCCTCAGACACATCAATACTCTTATCCTTATACTCCGATTCAACCTCTTCAAGAATCTTTTTCAACTTATCCTGTATGTTTCTAGCTTTAGCATCTCTATTTTGTTCTCGCTCAAGTTTCAATTTTTCCCTTCTTTTCAAGAATAACTTAAATTCTTCTTCATCCATTTTAGGTGTATCATCTTTTATCTCACGAAAACATTTATAATAATATGAATAATATGCCTTGGATTCATCTGACAAATCTGATATATCTGATCCAGAATTTAAATCAGAAAAATAACCGGTTAATTCCCGTATAACCGCATTACTACGATAACTGCTAAGAATTATAAGTATGAAATCATATACTTTCTTATTCCACTTATTATCACTCATATCATAAACAAGTTTGTTATGTATACGTGCAACCATATCTGCAGCTTCTGGTCTCAAATTTCCAATATCATACTTTCTATCTCTTTCCAGCAAAAATCTCACAGAATTCATCTCATTATCAAATTGAACTCGTGTCTTGCTTTCATCAGAAAATAGTTTGCCAAAAATGATATTGTATCTTTCATTATCAATTTTCTGCCCGGTCTCAAATAGTTCAATATATTGATTTAATGTAGGGCGAGACAAATTTAGTTCTTGCGATAATTCCGTTTTGGTCTTCTTGATACTTTTTAAATAATCACTAATATTCATGGCACCTATTTTAAGTTGAGCGCACATACTAACTAATGTAATATGTGCGCTCTGAAAATTATTTTACTACACGTACCAAATCTGCATCACACACTTCAAATGGATTTGTATTTGTATAGCTATTGCATGATGCGCAAAGCGGGACAATATACCACTCATTTGAACCATAAACCTTCTTGACATGTCCGCCAACAACCGCCCTTTGGAAACATGAGGTACAAGAACATGAAGAAAACTTCTTGTTCTTCGCTTTTTCCCAGTACTCTTTCCATGATGAACAACCTGAAGGTGGGGTGTTATCTGCTGATCCATGTATGTTTTTTACAAGTGCCAAATTGTCAACCTCCTTTCTTAGTCTAAACAAAAAGGTTGACAACGGCTCTCATATCATAGAAAATAGACTTGTTCAGGGTTCATTTTTTATGAACGATGGGAGTCTTTGACTCCCTTTTTGTTTGCATAAAAATATTACCACACTGCAGGCAATATGTCAATATGTTAAATTGTAAATCATTTTACAATATTGGCAATAATATTGTTAACTTCCTATCTTTTTAACTCTCGTCATCACTTCCGGTGAATTCACTCAAAAAATCTCTTAATACAGGGTTGATGTTTTTTAGTCCTCCTCATCAACGTCACCATTCATGAATTCTATGATTTCTTTCAGTGACTTCTTGCTCTTCTCGAAAAGCCTTTACCAATTCCTTGCTCTCAAGTTCCCTGCACTTTGTTATGTGCTTGTCCAATTCCTTAAGTTCTGCTTCATATCTATCCTTTGCCTTAAATACTGCTTCTTCCTGTTTCTTGATTCTATCGTCTAAGCTTGTTCTTGCCATGATATCAGTCCTCCCTATCCACATTTTCCTTAACAGTTACTTTCTTCAGATCTTCACCAAGCGCTCTTCCCAGTATCTTTATATCTGCTGCATTCATTCCGAATGCCTTCAGTATCGCTTTCTGGGTTGCACTTACCGCATGATCTATCCTGTATGTATTGTCAGAGGACTTTATCATCTCTATTTTTTCAAGTTCCTTAAGTGCTGCAGGAACAGTCATATAATTCTCTTTCTGCCCGCTCTCTTTTACTTCATCCTTAAGGCTTGTATAGATTTTGTTGCGTATTATAAGAGCTATGAATTATATAAAAAGCTTGGTCTCCAGGGATTCATTGCCATACACCCTTTCTGTCCTTACTCCCATATATGATTTATCACCACGCAGCAGTTTCTCTGAAACATCCCTGCTCTTATATAGGTTAATTGGTTCTTCCGCTGTCATGGACTCTGATGTGATAAGCACAAAGTATCCGCAGAGCGCTATCTCCCTGTCTATTACATCTGTGCGTTCACGATGCAAGAAGTCGTTCATCTTCTTTGCCCTCGTTGTAAATCTCAAGCTTGAAGTATTTCTCAATGTTAGGACTTTTGGGAATCTTCTTGCCCCTGTTCTTTTCCAAGAACTCGACTATCCTGTCTATCTTCCTTTCGACATTCTCGCGTTCTGCTGCATGTTTTCTGTCATTATAGTATATATGGAAATATCTGTCCTTTTCATCAGAAGGAAACAGCTGCATCTTAACTGTCATTCCATTGACTTTATAAGATCTTATGCTGTTTGCCCTGTTCTGTTCAAAGCTGCCTTTATGTTTTAAAACGAGCTCACTTACAAGATCATTCATGCCCTTGACCATGATCACAAAGCCGTAACCATGATGGTCCATGTAGTGAATGTTTGCTTCACTGAAATATCCCCTGTCGAGAATAAATCCTATATTCTTATAGCCATAGCCTTCCACTTTTTCCAACATGTACTGAAGCTGTAAAACGTCATTGATGCTAGCCTTATATGTGATTTCTGTCCGTCGGACCAGAGATTTGCTTGCAGCTTCCTTCAGATTCCACCTCACGATGGACACCCTTGCTGTTCAGCTATACACTTCCCACTATCTGGGCGTGTTCGGGACTTGCACCCGTTAGAGCGCGCCCATGGCGCGCAAACTTAGAAGAGGCTGTTATTTTGCAGCCTCCCCTTTGTGAAATATATATTTATTTCAAATAAGCCTTAAGTTGTTCAACTAAAAGGTATACCATGGTGCCAGGTGCGTATGAGGAGGGAGTATCAATTCCATCTCTGAAATTCTCCATCCTGCGTTTTGCATTTTTGATTGCTGCATCAACGCCACCGATAGAATCCAGAAGATCGTATAAATCTTTTAGATTTTTTTCATATCCGTCTGCAGACAGATTATATTGTTTGAAAAGCTCGTTAAGTTTTTTGTTCCATTCATGCCGGTGTAAATCTGCATCACTATAACTAAAATGCAGATAAATCCAGTATTCAAAGCTTTGATTACTCCAACCTATGGCATATCCTTTGCTTTTTCCTGTGGCTATAGCAGAGTCAAAATCCGGAAAATCATCTTTATCAAAAATAACCCAAATGTTTTGGTAGATAATTTTCGCCTTGTTTACACATTCCTCTGTAATTTCGATTAGTCGCCCAGTAGAAGATCCCTGTCCATAAATGTCAATTTCCGGAACTTCAATAATATCAACAGTTCCACCAATTTGTTCAAGGACTTGTTTTTTTAGACCATTGAAGTAATAAGGCTCAGTTTTTTCACCTTCTGTAATGATAAGAAACGAGTTTGCCTTAGGCGTTTTAAAATCATGGGTACGCTTTTTTCTATCGGCCCGTCTCTTTTTAAAAATATCATCGCTTCCCATTCAATCACCTGCTTCCACAGTATAGTCAGATAATGAAGGGATTCCTCCATAAACTCCGGATAAATAGTCTTTTTCAAACGATGCATCAGAACGAATCTTGAAATCAGATAAGGCAGAAAGGCTGGAATACCCATAATCATCTTTTTGAACAAACCAGATCTGATCTCTTCTGAAAAATTTTCGATCCAAAAGAGTTGTGTCATGTGTTGTATAAATAAGCTGGGCACTAGAATCCTTATTGTTAAATAAATCAATTACAAATTTAAGAAGTAGAGGATGCAGCTTAATATTCAACTCATCTACAATCATAATTCCATCTCGCATAATGATTGAAGAAGCAATAATAAAAATAATTATGCTTTTTAAGGTACCTTGCGATTCGTTATACAGATTTAGCTTATATTTCTTTTGATCCTTACCATTATGATATGTAAAAAACTCTATCTTTTTGTCGATTGTATCGTATGAAATATCCCTGATACCAGTATCAATAGCAGTGAGAAACCTAATGAGCTCATCTTTATTATTATCAATTACATCTGGCAGAAATCGTTCCATAACACGAGGATTTTCATAAAAGCGAGTATCTACTATCATCATGTGAGAAATTTCAACAAATACTTTGTGAAATACTTCTGTTTTTAGAGATAATCTGCTGAAAAAGGTTAGGGCAAGAGCTTCTTTTGAAATCTGATTCTTATATCGGTCACATTCTCTTCTGATCGAAGCCCCCATTTTAATTTCTTCAGTACTGCGTTCCAAAATTATTGATTTACGATTGCTCGCAAAATCCCGGACATAAAACCATTCACTAATAATTTCTTTATCATCAAACTCAAATCCATAGCTATATTCTGCAGAATCATCACAGACAATAATTTGATATTCAGATGGAGAAAAATCATCATCAAAAGCAAAGGGATTATAATATTTTTCCAGAATGTTATCCTCAATCTCACCGACGGCATTCATAGAGCGCATAACTATGTTTTGGAACATCTGTATACCATAGTAGAGGTTTGATTTTCCACTTGCGTTTGCACCATAGATTGCTGCTACTCGTAAGAACTTTTCTTTTGTTCCTTGGATTAGATTGTACTGATGTTCCTTATATGCTGGTATGGATGTCATATCAAGAGTGATTTCATCTTTAAAAGACAAAACATTCTTCATAGAAAACTGAACTAGCACGGCATGAACCTCCTATTATTCCTATTCTGATAATAAAATAACATTTTATGCATGCTACGTCAACAAAATTACGAAAATTTCACAAAAATATTGACATAAACAACATATAGTGATATTCTTCATATAAATCAAATAAAAACACAATATCTTGTGCAAAACCTAAAAGCTGCATAGGGATAATTGAATATATGAAATAAGAGGGGAGAGAAAGTCATGATTAGAAAAAGTGAAAGACAAAAAGACATTTTAAGGGTTATAGAGAGCCTGGATATCACGCCTTCAATGTATAAGAATGCTGATGAAAAGTACCATGCGTTGGCAAAATACTTATCTGAACACACAAATGTTACTTTGGATATGTATGCACAGGGGTCATTTGCGTTTGGTACGGTTGTCAGACCATATAAAAATGATAAGGATGGTGCCTATGATCTGGATTTTATCTGTGAAGTAGATATAGAAAAGGGTAATATAACCGCGGAACAGCTGAGAGATTGTATAGAGGATGCTATTTCCGAGGGGGAATTGTATGGCGGAAAGCTTGAGGTTTCTGACCAGTGTTTTACCATTCATTATGCTGATGAGGGAGGGGCTTCATTTTCTATAGATATAGTTCCTGCGGCACATGAAAGCGAAATGAAGAAAAAGCTCCTTAAAGAAAAGTCCTCACGTCGGGATTTAATTGATACAGCAATCGCCATTCCTATGAAGGACAGTAATAACTATAAATGGAGAACCAATAATCCTAAAGGATTCGCTAAATGGTTTAGAGAAATAAATGAGCCATACAAAGCATATATACGCACAGAATTCAGAAAATCTCTGTTTGAGAGCACTGACATTTATGACAAGATCGAGGACATACCAGAGGGAATGGAAAGGTCAGCAGTGCAACGTGTTATTCAGCTTCTTAAGAGACATAGGGATTTGTACTATAGCCATTTAAAAGAAGATAAACCGATATCAGCCATAATAAATGTTCTTGTTGCAGAGGTTGCATCAAGTCTTCATCCGAGTACAGATATTTTTACCTTACTAGAGGCGGTTCTTAATGAGATTAATGAAAGCTCAAAGTTTTATAATGATCGGATTAAAGGGGAAATATTGTTAGAAAATAGAGCTGTAGCCCGTAAAAATCGAGAATGGTACATAGAAAACCCGGCAAATCCTGAGGACAATTTAGCTGATGCTTGGAATAAGTCAGAAGATATAGCAAAGGGCTTTTTCAAATGGGTGTCCGTAGCTAAGAAAGATCTCATCGATTCAATGGATAAACCAGATGATGAATTCAGGGCATTGTCAGAGAGTGCTTTGGGACAAGATATTATAAAGAGTGCGTGGGGTGACAAATATGAAGACAAAGCACCAACACCAATATCTGCTTCATCAAAGCCATGGAGATGTTATTAATGGTTTTAAAAAGTCTGAAAAGAATAGAAGAACTTTTAGCAGAATATCCCGAACTACATATTGAAAATGAATCAGAAGATGATATTAAGATATCCGGAAGAATTAGTATTCATAGAAGCATCAAGCAGTTTGTGCTTAAGAAGGCGTATGAGATAGAGATTTTTATTCCGAAACATGAAGATATGCTTCCCTATGTTATTGATAAGGGGAAAGCTATTAACATTGAGTACCAGCACATATATGAAAATGGGCAACTGTGCATAGCGACAGATGTTGATATGCAGCTGGCATTTTCTTCGGATCCATCACTTGTTAAGTGGATGAAAGATTTTGTTGAGCCATATTTTGTTTCGTATGAGTACTACGAACGGTATGGAATTTATCCCTTAGGAGAACGATCACATGGAGCAGATGGTATTATTCAGTCTTACATGGATATTTTTGATGTTGATGAACGAAGCGCAAAACAGATTATTTATTTTTTATCATATAAACAATATCGGGGCCATCAGCCATGCCCTTGTGGTTCAGGTAAAAGAATGAGAAGTTGTCACCGTAAACTGTTACAGCAGTTTTTTGATAATCCTACACTTCATGAACAGGTTAGAACAGATTGTATGAATATAGTAATGGAGGCGATGAATAATGAATTTACCAGATAGTACTGAAATAAAGAAAAGGCAGAATGAAGAAGAAAACATAATGATGCAGTGTGCATCTGGATATTACTTTAATATTGGGGAAAGAACAAATTATATATGTTGGGTTTTCTGTTTTTTATCTGCGGCTATTTCTTTTAAAGGCGATCAGATATTCGGCGTGATTGCTATGCTTGCATTGGATATTTTAACCATAGTAGCAGGCTACATAATGACATGGAGTGTAAAAATTGCAGCAGACTTAAGAGAATTATTTGATGCTCGGGTTTTGTTTAATAATAACGAAGCATTTGATTCTTTAAAAAGACAATATCTAAAGGAAAAAGCACTCAGAATCATTAGTGTGCACAAAGATCATTATGAAAAAATATCCAAGACAAATGGAGAATCAAATCCTCCAGGTAAAATGGATTGGTATACTTTTAATAAGGATTTTTCGCCAATATATTCTCAATTAGAGTGTCAACGGCAGAATAAATGGTGGAATAAAAAGATGGTGAAGATACGTAAAATCATTTTGGTAATAATACTGGTTACTTTAGTAGGCACTGGAATTATAGTGTTTAGCAAAGTGACTTTGTCTGCTATTGGGTTGATTAATGCTTTTGGAATAGTGATGTTCAGAGTGCACGAAAGAATGAGAAGTCATTTCAAATATCATGACACATCAGTTAGTATTGATACGCTTTATGAATCAGCGTCAAAGAACATCTCCATAGAGAAGATTGAGAATTTGCAGAAATATATAAATGAGAGACGTCATCTTCCTGTTTTTGAAATGAATATTGTACACAGGTTATCAGCTACAAAATATACAAAACTCTATAACCAGATATGAGTAAAAGGCTATATGGATGAGGAATGGACAATGTAAAATAAAGTGTGTAAGTTAAGTAACCACTAACTTACGCACTTTATTTTACATTGTCTATTTATTCGGTGTCTAATTCTTGTTATTCTTGACTTCCTGTCATTTTACCACTCAAAATCAAAGCCCTGCTGAAATGCTTTCGGCAAGCAACTCAGTAGGGCTTATTTTTATCCGAATAAAAACTCATCAAGATCCTCGAGCGCTTCCCTTAGCTCTGGATTTCTTTCTTGATTTATATAACGTTCTAGTTGTAGCGCCTCCCATTCCTCAGGTTCACACTCCATATCATATGAGAGTTCAACTAGATCCCACAAAAACTTACTCTTCTTTGTGCTTTTATGAGTCCTGCAGTATTGTTCAATCAGTATTCTCGAGTACTCTTGCATTATTCATCCTCACTTTCAGTGGAACCTTTTATGAACGCCATGATCTCTTCATAAGAATGTTCACTCTTGATAACTGCAGCCATGAGCTCATCCTTTCTGAGTTCGTTGCGAAGCTTGATAAGTTCTGCAAGCGCTTCATTCTCAGTTTCATATTTAAGCTTGGCTTTTTCCATAATAGATTTCTGCTGCTCAATCTTTGCATCAAGTGAATCTGTTGATACCTTCTTGCGTCCTCGCGCCATTGTCACATCCTCCTTCAGATTTTTACTGTCTTTACTTTGGGATTCAGCCAGTCGCTGATCTCTTTTGTCTTACGCTTTATATAGTTCGCATCAATTCCAAACGCCTTAAGTATCGTCTTCTGCGTTGCAGTTACTGCGTGATCCAGTCTGTATACGCCATCGGCCTGTCTTATCATTTCTATCTTTTCAAGCTCTCTTATAGCTGCAGGAACATTCATGTAATTCGGTTTCTCAAGCATTTCTTCCTCTGCATCCTTAAGCTTTGTGTACATGCGGTTTCTGATGATGAGTGCCACAAATGCTATCAGCATCTTGCCTTCCAGTGCATCACCTGTATATACCCTGAGGCTCCTGTTTCCAAGAAAACTCTTGTCGGCTTTGAACAGTTTCTCTGATGCATCCCTGCTCTTATACAGCTCCAGTGCCTCTTTGGCTGTCATCTTGTCAGAAGTGATGATACAGAAGTACCCGCGCATCTCCAGCTCAGCCTCAACGACATCCGATTTTTCTATTGCACAGACAAAGCACTGATCTTCCTGACCTTCATGATAGTATTCAAGGCTGTAGTATTTTTCATAGCTCTTATCTACAACTACCGACTGACCTTCAAGCCTGCTCAGATAAGCCGCCATTCTGTCAAGTCGTGCTTCCAATGCTTCGCGTTCTGACGCCGCCTTTCCATAACTGTAATAGATATGGAGATATCTGTTCTTCTCATCCGAGTAGAAAACGGGTGTCTCAACAGTTGTCCCGCTTACCTGATACCTGCGGATTGAGTATTCCCTCTTGTCCTCAAAAGTTCCTTTCACCTTTTTTATTTCTTCATTGATGAAGGACTTCATTCCTTTTACCATGATTACGAAGTCGTACCCGCATTTGTCCATGTACCTTATGTTTTCGCGGCTGAAGTATCCTCTGTCCAGAATGAATCCTGCATTCTTGTAACCATAGGCAACCGCCTTGTCAAGCATCATCTGGAGCTGGGATATATCAACAATGCTTCCAGGATATGTCTCATAAAAAAGGGGCTCTCTGTTATTGCTGTCATAAGCAATGGAGTAGTTTATGATGGGAAGCCCCTTGTCATCCTTGGCATGTCCGAACTCAGCCAGATCTATATCACCAGCCTGGCAGTTCTTATTAGTTGAGTCATAGGATATGTAAATCTTGTCCTTATGTTTCTTAATGGAGTTCCACTCATTCTGGAATTCGACGCTGTCGTCCACAGTTATCTCACTGGTGAACTTTGAAACAGTAGAATCACTATAAATCTTATAGTTCGGAGTAAAAAGCGGGTGGTTGTATGCATAGTCAGGATAGTACTGGCCTGCGTTATTCTCAGTGACTATGTAATAAGCTGCAAGATCAAGGAACAGTCCGGAGCCGCGGTCGTCATTGTATATGCTGGCAATGATCTTATCCACCAGGCTTTCTATCATCAGTTTCTCAATCACAAGGAATGAGCCGACACGAAGGCAGCTGCTCTTTTCATCATGGCCTTTATCTTTCGGAAGTTCTGCATCCGGGAAATAGGTCAGGTAGTTAGGATTGGGATACATCATGGTGGGATCGTCGTCACACATCTTACCAATAGTAGTCCGCTTTGGGATGTTGTACTTCTTGTCAGGCTTATACACCCTGTCGTACTCGTAGTTGATGTAGACAACTCCCTTGATCGTCTTCGTGTAAATCTTGCCCTTTTCTTCCGGGATCTTCACTCTGAAATCGTAGTACATAGATCACTTTTCTCCTTGATAATAAGTATGTATACCCACTCAATAATTATAACAAGAAAAGCCCGGAAAATCAACAGAATTGCTGATTTTTCTGGGCTTTTTGCCGTTTTTAGTTGATTGAGTTTCAAAACTTACTGGAAGTTAGGAATTATTCTAAATTCGGAATAATATCCCTGCACACTGTTCCTATGCCGAGTTCATAAAAGCAGTAGATGCCTATTTCGAGTGGATAATACGCAGGACAGGCTATAAGGCCATTTACCATTGTCAGAAAAAACTTTGTCCGCGGAAGTGCCGTTTTCAAAGCCATAAAACTGGCTGTGGTGACAAAAAATATACTCAGTACGGTGTGTCGCAAGCAACTCACCTACCTGGGCGGGATTTCACCCTCGACCTGACAAAGGAGCTCTGCTCCCTTGACCCACGGTTGCGAAAATGTGTGCACTCATTTTCACAAGCAAGCTTCACTAAACTCGGCTTCGCCTTGTTAAGTGCACTTGCATGGCTCGCACTAAGCTCAGTAAAAACTTCGCTAAGTGCTCTGCACAGCAAAGAGAATGCTTCTCTCTGCACTCTTGCTCCAGAGCAAAGAAAAAGAGATTATCTCTCCACGGGATAATCTCCTTTTCTTCGTTCTGGTGTTTTTGCAAAATTCCTCTACGGAATTGTTGCAAAAAGAAAGACAGTGAACTGTGCCACTGTCTTTCTAAAAACTTTAATACATATAAATATTACTAAAATGATAATTTGAATCCGGACTTCCAGTGTGATCAACATATCCGCCATTCAAAACAACCGTAACATTTCCGCTTATTGTAGACAAATCAATAACATATCGATGAACCTCAGTATCTAAGTCTTTATAATTAGCTTCAATCTGTCCTACTAAGTTTCCATCTTCATCATAAACATATGCCGTCAGCCTTCCATGATCTACTATTTTCTGGCCGTCAAAGCAAAGGTAGTTATAACCCTCATCCAAGTTTACAGTAAATTTTATTCCAATAAATTCTTTATCCTTAAGGTAATCTGCTAATGTATCTGTATTATTATCTCTTGACAATGCACCATGACAATTAACAATACTATTCCTTCCGGTATCATCCGTGATATACTCTGCTCCGTTAATAGAAACATCTACCTTATCATCATTTAAAACATCTAACGGATCAACTCCTGTAAGCTCTTTATTAAGCAATGCAGCTGCATAAAAATCTGCTTCATAATCCACCTGACCATTTACACTTGCATAGTCAAATGTAGTATAGAAGTCATACTCTTGTTTAAGATGTTCTTTGTAATTATTCTCTGTCAGCTGATATTGTCCTTCGTGCATCCACTTAAGCATCAGTGAGTTTATCCAACATGCGTAATGTGGAGCATCTTTATAGTTATTCAAATCTGTTGTTATATCGGTTCTATTATTAAAAGAAAACAAGTGAATGTTTTTATGCGGAACTATAAGTTCAGTTATGTATTCCTCAGCCTCAAGCATTTTATATAAAGTTCCAGCTGCTCGCCATTCATTCCATGAAAGAACACTGTAAGGAGAATAAAAATAATAAAAATCCACATCTGGACGCTCATCGGCAACGCTTGTAACATTAAGGTCAATGTTCTTTTTTATTACTTCCTTTTCTTCATCTGTTAAATGAACTTGCTCTTTTTCTTCTAAAGTGACACCATTGGGGCTGACAGTATTTATACCAAAGACGAATGAAGACTGCCACCTTGAGTAATCATCAAAGCTTGTTATCCCTGGTTTGAAGCCTTCTTTATCGTTGTCCAATGTCATTTGATATGCTCTGCCAAAAGCTACATCTCTATTTAAAAGATACTCCACGTCATTAAATGGATTACTGTCATATAAATATGTTGGATAATCCCCTAAATCAAGTCTCATCACATCATACGCATCATAAAACCTTCCCATATCTAAACATCTTATAACAAGTCTTAGATTATCATTTGCAGCAAGGGCTTTTTCAATGTTATCATTGATTTCTTTATATGATCCCCCAGAATATGCCACTTTTATGGAATTACATCCAAATATCTTATCTGCCTCTGTTGTCCTGAAATTCTCAGTCATAGAAGTTCCTGATATTAGAGCATCATAATCAAAGTATTTACTAATACCGTCATTTTGACTCCGCTGATTATTCAACGGATAAAAATATCCCTCTAAATCAGGCTTATGATAATGAAAAAAAGGATCTATTTTATATACCCAAAATCCTAAAACGCTCAATGCTGATACAACAATAATCAACCAGCTTATTAACCAAATCTTTACTTTCATATTTCCCTCTTAAAATCCAAAATACACGAATGTCGATTCTGCTCCCAAACACAAAACACCCCAAATAAAGGCAACTGAAGCAACTACCAACGTTCCTATACTCAATTTATCCTTGTTCCTGTAATTGTTCCCTGGTACAAAACATATGAAACACGCAACAATTATAAATATAAGCATATTGAAGCCGCGAACATTTGTAGGAAGCCAGTTTAATCCAAACAAGTTATACAGAAATTGATTTTCCACCAGATTAAATGAGGAAATCATCCCTTCACTGACTTCCGTACTCTGCATAAAAAGAATCTTAAACAGAATTGTTCTCCACTGTTCCACTGTCGATGCACTAAACAATAACCACAGCACACTTACCACTCCAAATGTACATAACCATCTGACTGGCATAAAAACTCTTTCTTCTAGTTTTTCAAACATTCTGTCAAAACAACTGAACAAGCCATGTAACAATCCCCATAGAATGAATGTCCAATTAGCTCCATGCCATAAGCCACTTACAATGAAAACAATAAGTGTATTTATATATGTGAAAATTATGCCCTTTCTAGATCCGCCAAGAGGAATATAGATATACTTTGTCAAAAACTTCGTCAAAGATATATGCCATCTTTTCCAAAAATCCCTAATAGAAATTGCTTTATATGGCGAATCAAAATTTATGGGTAAATCAATATTGAGCATAGATGAAACACCTACTGCCATGTCACTATATCCACTGAAATCAAAGTATATTTCAAAGGTATAAAACAATATCAGTAAGATGCAATCCATAGCTGTTGTTGCATCAATATTTGTATATGCCCATGAAACAGCTTTGGCGAATGTATCTGCCAAGAGCACTTTCTTTATAAGCCCCAAACTAAAAAGCTTGATACCTATTGTAATATTGGTTATATCAGCTTTTTTTCTTTCAACTTGATTGATCTGCGAAATATAATCTACCGGATCAATAATTGGTCCCATTACGAGTTTAGGAAAATATAAAATATAAGCCATATAGTCAATAATATTATTATTTTCAAGATTACCTTGCTCTGTCGCGACTATATAAGCTATTTGCTGGAATGTGTAAAATGATATTCCAAGCGGTAAGATTATCTCCTTAAGCTCTATTTCTTTACCAAAGAAGATATTTACATTTGTGATAGCAAAATTCATATACTTGAAATATAGCAATAATCCCACATTCACAATAATAGGTAATGCCGTCAAGAACTTCGTTTTTATTTTGAACTTCCTGATAGCCAAGGCAGATCCATAATTGATCAGCATGCTTATTCCCAAGTAGCCAAGCATATTTATTCTGCCCATCGAGTAAAAAATAACACTAGCAACGACTATTACTATTTTTCCTATAATTGGATTAATCTTATTAGCCACAAAATAGAGCAATACCGTAATTGGCAAGAAATACAGTATAAACTCATAGCTATTAAACTGCATAAAACACACTCCCATCTTCTATCTAAAAGGTGTACCTTTTTGGATTTATTTTTTTATCAAAACACCGTTTTTGATTATATCATAACAGCCACTGTTTATGTGAACTTTAATGTTTTTTGACGCGCTGGCTTTTACTGTCTTAAAAGGTACACCTTCTTGTATTTTTTCAGTCATCTAAATATGTGGAGTTCTTGTACACCTTAGCTTTGAAATAGAATGTGGATCTCGGCATATTGCACTCTCTGGCAGCTTCCGCAACAGATAACTTCCCCGATTTCCATTTCTGATATGCTTCATGGAAGTTCTCGGGTAGTTGCTTCGGTGGTCTACCAAACTTATAACCCCTTGCTTTTGTAGCAGTGATACCTTCTGCCTGCCTCTGATGAATTGTTCTATACTCGCTCTCTGCAACATATGAAAGCAAGGCAAGATGGATATCAAGTCATTTAAGAAGATACAGAGAAGAACAGGATATCCGTGATACTCTGAGCGCACTAAGCGATGATGAAAAGGAAGAATATCTTGCTGAACTAAGAGGCGAAGACACTATTAAAAGCCTGAAAAAGCGTCTCGATGAACTACTTTACAAAACCGATGTATATGAAAAGGTCCTCCAGAAACATAACCTTATTGAAGAGGCTGAAACTCTGATGGAAGAAGGGTATGCTCTGTCTAGAGCGTTTGATGAATGGGCTGAAGCGGAAATGGGTAAGCTTCCGGAAGGAGAACTGTCATGGTTAAAATAAAAGATAGAAATCTTCCGGAACTTGCAGAAATATACAATAGTGGCGGCAAAGATGCTCTTTATCAAAAGCTCCGAGAGTCATTTGGAATAAAGTATCCGTGGTCAACTCTGGACAGGATGAAAAACATAGATTATCTGGGATATAACGAAGCTACAGACAGATTTTGTGTCGCACGATGTGAGAAAGCTGGCGAAAGCCTATTTATGTCGATTGATGAGCTTTGTTCACCGGTAAAGCCACAGCATATATGCGAGGATAAAACAGAAAGGAACGCCCCTAAAGCAGAAGCAATGGAAAAGCTTGTTAAAGAGCTTATTGGGGACAGGCTTCTAGAACTTAGTAGATACGTTGTCATTGATACAATAAACAAGACAATGATCATAGACAAAACAGCACTTACCGATGCTGGATACACACTGGTAACTCATTAAAAGGTGGGTCAATTCACAGTGTAAAAATCGAGATTTATAAACAAAACTGACCCGCCTCCAAAATCACAATGACGGATCCAAGGGTGGGTCAGATTTAAGTATAAAAGTGGGTCAATTTTACTTGACAATCAACAGCTCTCTTTGTGGACATCCATTCCGATATAAACTATAGTATTCATATGTGGCCTCCTATTGTAAACGGTAATCCCTGTTACCATTAATCTCAACAATTAATAGCTTACAGGTAAATCCACGAACCTACAATCTGGAGGTCACTTCATATTGTCTCCCAAATACAAAATCTATCAGCGTAAGATCAGGCAGGGGCAGGTAGACAGGGCAATAGCTATTATCAACAGCGGGAAATATAAACAGCGTCCCAAGAATCAGAATGATCCACACAGATTTATCGGAAAGGAAGTCATGACTGAAGATGGCTAGGCATGTACAAAAGAAGTTCCGTATCTCAAGACAGACATCATAGCTGAAGAAGAAAAATATGATGGATTCTGCGCAGTTTGTACCAATCTTGATGACATGAATGTTGCTGAAGTGATACACATCAATAAGAAACGCTGGGAAATAGAAGAATGCTTCCGGATAATGAAAACCGAGTTCAAGGCAAGACCCGTTTACCTTCAACGGGAAGACAGGATAAAAGCGCATTTCCTGACCTGCTTTATATCACTCTTCATATACAGACTGCTTGAAAAAAGATTGGGCGAACAGTATACCTGCGAAGATATAGTCCACACCCTCAGGGACATGAACATGTACCGTCCTGGAGAAAAACGCGGATATATCCCATCATACACAAGAACAGACCTGACAGATGCACTTCATGAGACCTCTGGATTCCGCACAGACTATGAGATTCTTACTGACCTAAGCATGAAGAAAGTCATCCGTGAATCCAAGAAAAAGTAATAATATATAGCTACACTTTTAACCTAAAACTAATGCGAGGTTTCCGCACAATTACTGCGGTTCCTCGCATTTAAACTGTCAATGATGGGACAATAGTAATGATTTCCTTGCAACTATTATCTCACGGATTGCCCGCAAAGTCAGTAAATATCAGTGGTTATTAATTGTTGAGCACGCACTAATTAAGATTCATATTCAACTATTGGTTTTTACTTAAAATTGATCAACAACAATAAACTAAATGGCAGATTAGAAACTGCTTACTTACATCAACTTCTTAATCCGCCATATAAACACTCTGTATTATTCTCCAATTTTCATCTTCATCTCAGAAGTTACCCTATACAGATCCATCTCAAAATCCTGTCTATTCTTCTGATATATAGTCTTGAGAACCACACCTGCAAAATAAGATATAATAGCAGCTATCATAACAAAACCACATACTATCAATGTTGGGAACTGTGCTACCTCGCCTGTTCGCTTAAATGCTGTAAACACAGGGATAAAGAAAGCAGCAGATATGATTGCAAGAACCGCTGCAATAACTCCAAAGAACACTCCCGGTCTATATGTTCTAAACAAACGCATAATAGTTTTCAAAACTTTGAAACCATCAGAGTATGTATTCAGTTTAGATTCACTTCCTGCCGGTCTGTCTCTATAATCTATAATGACATTCTCAACAAACATATTCTTATCTATAGCGTGTATACTCATCTCAGTCTCAATCTCAAAGCCCTTGGATAGAACCGGGAAAGTCTTAACAAACCTATAGCTAAATGCCCTATATCCTGTCATTATGTCCTTGATATCATTCTTGAAAAGAGTATTGATACTCCATCTAACTATTGAATTTCCAAAATTGTGGAAAGGTCTCTTGTTCTCTTCAAAGTATGTAGATGACAATCTGTCTCCGACTATCATATCAGCCCTGTCGCCGAGAATCTTATTAACCATTTCCGGAGCTGCTTCCGCTGGATATGTATCATCTCCATCAACCATTAGATAACACTCGGCATCAATTTCTGAAAACATACGTCTAATGACGTTCCCCTTACCCTGCTGATGCTCATAACGTACAACAGCTCCAGCTTTCTTTGCTATTTCATCTGTTCCATCAGCCGAATTGTTATCGTATACATAAATTGTAGCTTCAGGTAAAACTCTCTTAAAATCCGTAACTACTTTCTCAATTGTCTTGCTCTCGTTATAGCAAGGTATAAGTACTGCTATTTTATCCATTTTTGCACTCTCCAAAATATACTTATTTGTCAAAACTCTATTAGGCCATCTATCTGATTTGGTTTTATTTCTTATAAATGACATAACATAGATTTTTATCTCAAAATTATTGTTAAAATGGGCAACGAAATCATCACAAAAATCCTGTAGCGGCATTTACAATCATTTTGCGCTTGCCCTTAAACCTTTAAATCCAATAGTATTTTATTATTTCAAAGTAATACACCCCTATAAAAATCAAACTTAACATCTCTACATCACGTAATTCAATTGTATTTTGCGTTTTCTTAGCCAAAGCAATAATCGTCAAGAATTCTATCGGGTGCAAATATCTTCCTTGTATTCCCCAAATGTATCCCAATTGAGGTGTCCCAACAAAATAGAAAGCGCCAACAATAGCCATCCACATAAAAACTGCTGTTCCTATCAATACATTTTTGGTCAATGGCTTTTCCTCACAATCTTCTGCTTCTCTTGCTAAAAGCATTACATATACAATAAACGGAATTGTAATGTATTCAAATGTTGGGAAAGTAATCGATTGCGAAATATAATTAGGTAATGCAATAATACATTCAGAACAGTACATAACTAAAAACTTAACTGTATTATTTGCGATATAACTCACATGTGACATGCTAATTTCGGTGGAAGATGCAGCGCCAGGCGCAGAAGCAAATGGGTTATTATCTAGCAAATTATGGCTTATCTTATATATTAGTAGCGCTACAGTAAAACTTACTATAAAATATATAATTCTCCCATGTCCGTGAGCATTTCCACGTCTACCAAAACAAAAGTAATCTTTTGGAATAAAAAATATTATTAAAAGAATAAGCAAATAGGGCAATTTTATAAGACCTATTATTGCCGCCAGTATAGAAAGACAAAAATAATCCCTCTTACGTAATTCGACCTGATTAACACTTATCGCCAAAGCGTATGCAACGAATAGCATAATAATACTCAAGAAAAACCCATCAGTTGAATCAGTACTTCTTAAAAATACTATTGATGGGCAAAAATAAACTGCCATATATATTTTTTTGTATTTTGGTATAATTTTAAATCCCAAGTAAGCCAAAATAGATGCTATTACCATGTTAAAAACTCGAGACATATAAAACACAATAATAGGGTTACATCTCAATACTTCCCCACATATTATACCCATCGCCTGAGGGAGGAAGGCTATTGCACTAGTCGTATAATCTCCAAATATAGGAGTTTTATTTTGCTTGCCGCTGAAGAAATTTGTAAATTCATTTAAATATGCATCTATTGCAATTTTACTGTTGGTCTCATTTGCATAATAAATTGCATTTTGTTCACTTAAAAGCTTTAATCTAAATAACTCGTCCGGCAAATCACAAACCGGAAACAATTGACCATCATACTCATCACTAGAATAATAATTTGTGCAAACGATATTACCCTCAGATATATCATATGCTCTTGCAAAATGTCTTAACTCATCAGGGGCAGTATACGGCGGAATTATTATTATAAACACTAATCCAACAATTATCGAAAGGATCAAGAATGATTCTTCACGCTTTTTCAACAAAAAATAGCATAGTCCTCCTACAAGCGCGATAATACACCAGCCCATTAAAGTAAATAAAACTGCCTCATCTTTATATCCAAACTCAATTATTTGAGAATTATTAAGGGTATTATCTTCATCTATTGATACTAAAACATCCGACTCTGAATCATTTATAATAGTAAGTAAATATCTTCCTTTAGAAAGTCTATAATCCTCTACCGAGATATTCACTATTTCTCCTTCAGAACATACATTATCCAAAGAAAAAATACTGCCACTATCCTCTTTCTTCAGGAATAATTTAATCTTACCTAAATCGCCAAAATCACAACCGTTCAAAGAAATCATTTTTGTGTTTGTTGACACAACATTTATATAAAAGCTTTTTTCTTCCGAACAACTTATTTTTTCATACTCATAATTGACCGCTTCTACATGATATGTATAACTTTGTTTTTCTGTCCATCCATTGTAGCAATTTGCAAATATAAGTAGTCCTAACATGACATATACTAAAGAAAAAATCAATCCCCTGATATTTCTCGTTGGCATACATCTTTCTTTATAAACACCTTGCTTACGCATCCTATTAATTATTTCCTTCACATTTACTTCGACTTATATAGCTTTGCATTCAATTGTACTCATAAATGAAGGCTTACCAATTCTCTATAATAATAGGTAGTTCCTTACTTAATAGAAACTACCTATTATTGGTGGTAAACGCCACTTGGTAACTTGACGTAAAATGTACTACATTGGGAACGGGTACCTATGTGGACTACTATCAAGCCAACTGTATTATTAACACTAATTATTTTCTAATCCGTCACCAAATGAAATACTCTGTAATGGTAACCATAATGGCTTAAACTCTTCATCAATACAATGGAATGGATTCATAACACAATTCATTTCTTGAAAGCCATTAGTCTTATAAAACTTCTCTGCTGTAGGGACTGAATGCAAAAAAATCGCTTTCACTCCTATAAATGACTGGATACTATTTATGATATACTTCAAACACCAAGCTGCAATGGGAATATTAATTCCACCATATTTGAATAATCTGGGGCTATTTGAGCCGCCTGTC
The DNA here is from genome assembly GCF_900115735.1 of Butyrivibrio proteoclasticus. Lineage (GTDB taxonomy): Bacteria > Bacillota > Clostridia > Lachnospirales > Lachnospiraceae > Butyrivibrio > Butyrivibrio proteoclasticus_B. Next base: position 239,421 of record NZ_FOXO01000001.1, on the reverse strand, counting down.
CGGTGAAAATGAGCCATCATTCCGTTTTGGGATGAGCCACTCTACCGGTGTCATTGAGCCACTATCTTGATCTAACTAAAATGAATATATGCGCGTTATTGCGTAAATTCATTTTAAGGAGGGTCAAGTTTATGACCAAATATCGAGAAATCCTAAGACTTAAAAGTCTGGGATTCAGCGAACGGAACATTGCTCTATCGGTTCCATGTTCGCGAAACACTGTGTCCAAGGTTGTAAAAAGCGCAGAAGAAAAAGGAATCTCCTGGCCGCTACCTGAAGGCACAACTGATGCGGATCTGGAGAAGCAGCTTTCCTCATCACCGGCATCAATAACCACTAAGCGAATGCCTGATTTTAACTACATTCGCAAAGAACTTCTGAAGAACGGCGTTTCCAAGAAGCTCCTGTGGACTGAATACATGGAAGATTGTCGCCAGGCTGGCGAAGAACCTCTTATGTATTCCCAGTTCTGTTATTATATCCAACAGGACGAAAACAAGCGTCGTGCTACCATGCATATCAACCGAAAGCCCGGTGAACAGGTTGAGGTTGACTGGGCTGGCGATACAGCCAAGCTTGTTGACCCGTATACTGGCGAAATAACCGAAGTATATATCTTCGTTGGTGTAATGACATACAGTCAGTATGCTTTTGTTGAGGCTTTTCCTGATGAAAAGCAGCAGTCATGGATAACCGCTCATATCCACATGTATGATTACTTTGGCGGTGTAGCCAAGATCCTTGTTCCGGACAATTGTAAAACTGCAGTGATTCACAACAACAGTTGGAAGGATCCGAGGATTAATGCGATATATCACGAACTTGCCGAACATTACGGAACTGCCATTATACCTGCAAGAGTAAGAAAACCAAAGGATAAACCTAATGCTGAAGGAAGCGTAGGCAATATATCCACATGGATCGTAGCTGCTCTACGCAATGAACAGTTTTTTACTCTGGCAGAACTCAACGCCGCAATAATGAAAAAGCTGGAAGAATTTAATCACCGCCCCTTCCAAAAGAAAGAGGGCAGCCGATATGAGCTCTTCCACGACGAAGAATTACCATTGCTGGTCCCATTACCTGCTACCCGCTATGAACTGGCGGAATGGAAACAAGCCACCGTTCAGTTCAATTATCACATAGCAGTTGATGGAATGCTATACTCAATTCCTTACGAATACATCGGCAAGAAAGTCGACGTAAGGATTACAGGAACCATAATCGAAGTTTTCTATAACCAGAACCGTATTGCCTCTCACAGGCGTTTATACGGCCGACAAGGTCAATATAGCACTGTTACAGAGCACATGCCTGAAGAACATCAGCACTACCTTGAGTGGAATGGTGATCGTTTCCGTAAATGGGCAGAAGGGATCGGTGATAACACAGCAAAAGTCATAGATGCAATCCTCCGTTCAAAACGGGTAGAACAACAATCGTACAGAGCCTGTATGGGACTGTTAAAAATGGCAGATAGATATTCGCCAACACGTCTAGAAGAAGCCTGTAAAACAGCTCTTTCATACACACAGAGCCCAAGCTATAAGAGCGTAAGCAACATCCTTGCAGCATCAAAGAAAAACGCTTCAGAAAGCGAAGGCAAAAATTCTGATACCCATAAATCAAGCGCAAATGGCATCACCAGAGGCGCTGATTACTACAGGAGGAAACGCTCATGACAAACCAATCAACAATAGACAAGTTAATCGAAATGAGACTTACATCAATGGCGGATGCATTCCGCGTTCAGGAAAAGGATCCTTCCATGAAGGAAATGTCCTTTGAAGACCGATTTGGGCTTCTTGTTGATACAGAATATACCAACCGTAAGAGCAACAGGCTCAAAAGACTCATCAAGAACGCTGAATTTGACCAACCGTCCGCGAGTGTAGTGGATATAGACTACACTTCGGGAAGAAAGCTCAATAAGGAACTGATAAAGAGACTTGCCAGCTGTGAATATATCGCAGATTACCGCAACATCTTTATCACCGGAGCCACAGGCAGTGGAAAAAGCTATATGGCATGTGCCTTTGGAATGGAGGCATGTAAGCATTACTACAACACCAAGTATGTAAGACTTCCAGATCTTCTTATAGACTTAAGAACAGCCAGAGAAAATGGCACATACAAAAAGGTGTTATCCAAGTATTCCAATCCTACGCTCCTTATCCTGGATGAGTGGCTATTAATGAAACCTACACCAGAAGAGCAGACAGACATCTTTGAGCTGCTCCACAGAAGGAGAAAGAGATCCTCCACCATCTTCTGCTCTCAATATACAAAAGAGGGTTGGTATGAACAGCTCGGAGGAGATGATTCCCCTCTGGCAGATGCTATACTAGATCGTATCGTACATGACGGATACGTCATCAACATCGTTCCAATAGATCCATCCAAGGATCTTTCCATGCGAGAGGTTTATGGTTTATCAGAAACTGACCGTATGTAATTGTAAAGGTACAAATAAAGGTGGCTCACGCTTGTCCGGACACGTGGCTCACGCCACACCGGATAGGCGGCTCCGCCGCACAAGAATATTCAATATTCAAAAAACACATCTTGATAGTGCTCATCAACTGCAAACATCCTAATTTCTACTATTGATATCCCCCACATTTGTGACTCATTCTCACAGATGTAATTGTATGGAATTGCTCCAGCGCTAATGCAATAGAATGCTACAACATCATCACCATTTTTAATTAAATATGTTACTCCATCACCATTCAAAAAATAATCTTCCACGTCATACGCTAGAAAAGAATTAAAATTACTAAATTCTTGTCCTGCATTGAATGGAAGATTACATTTATCTGTTATTTTAACTATTTCAGGCGTGAAACTATCTATTTGTCTTTTTTCTGACATTGAATAGCTCACCTGCTTTCTTGCATGATTCCCTGAATTCTTTGCTAGGTAAATTAGAATTAAACTTTTGCACGAAGGATTCCTTATTGTCTGATCCAAGGACAATCATTGGTCTAGGTTTTGCTACCATATAAATCCCTCCCTTCATTTTCCCTTTGTATATATATCGACAAAAAAAGTGGCTACCTTATGCCACATGTCTCTGTCTAATTTACTTATATCATAAAAATATTATATTAACAAGTAAAATATTTGTAATGATATCCTATGGATTATTTGTTTGTACGTAAGCCCTCAACCACAAGTACCTGTTTTTATTTGATTGAGTTTCAAAACTTACTGGAAGTTAGGAATCTATCTGATTTGGTTTTATTTCTTATAAATGACATAACATAAATTTTTATCTCAAAATTATTGTTAAAATGGGCAACGAAATCATCACAAAATCCTGTAGCGGCATTTACAATCATTTTGCGCTTGCCCTTAAACCTTTAAATCCAATAGTATTTTATTATTTCAAAGTAATACACCCCTATAAAAATCAAACTTAACATCTCTACATCACGTAATTCAATTGTATTTTGCGTTTTCTTAGCCATAGCAATAATCGTCAAGAATTCTATCGGGTGCAAATATCTTCCTTGTATTCCCCAAATGCATCCCAATTGAGGTGTCCCAACAAAATAGAAAGCGCCAACAATAGCCATCCACATAATAACTGCTGTTCCTATCAATACATTTTTGGTCAATGGCTTTTCCTCACAATCTTCTGCTTCTCTTGCTAAAAGCATTACATATACAATAAACGGAATTGTAATGTATTCAAATGTTGGGAAAGTAATCGATTGCGAAATATAATTAGGTAATGCAATAATACATTCAGAACAGTACATAACTAAAAACTTAACTGTATTATTTGCGATATAACTCACATGTGACATGCTAATTTCGGTGGAAGATGCAGCGCCAGGCGCAGAAGCAAATGGGTTATTATCTAGCAAATTATGGCTTATCTTATATATTAGTAGTCATATTGCAACAGAAGATATGGAAGGTGACAAAAAACTCTAAGCATGCCGTGTGGATTAAGTTGTCTTTTTAATTTGGATTCTCACTTAAGCAGAAAATTAAAGAAGTCCGCAATCATGTTCCTCGTTTTGAACACCGTTTATTAGCCCGTGAACTCGATATTTTCAAACAACTCCTATAGCATATCTCTTCACGAGGACAGTAATCCGCTCTTACAAGTTGCCCGATAGGGAATGCAAAGATACTATTCATATTGGCGAATAATTAGCTAAATGGTATTGCCAATTTTGATTAAGAAATTATCTTTTTCTTCATAATGTACGCAAATAATCCATAAAATTCTGCTTATTCTCAAGTGCAGTTGTAGTTGGTCTTCCTAAATTCTCTCTAGCCCCTATAGAACACTTTACTTCAATAAGGCTTAGCGCATTTCTATGCTTTGCACTTTCAAGCTCAGCATCCAACGCTTCAAAGCTATCAACAGAAACCGCATAAGGATATCCACACGCCTTAGCAATAGCTACAATATCAATATCTGATGCTACTGTAGGCATTCCTCCAACAGTCTCATGCGCTCCATTATTGATTACTACATGAATCAAATTCTTAGGCTTGTTGCTCCCTAAAACAGCCATAGATCCCATATGCATGAGAACAGCACCATCACCATCTATACACCACACGCGTGTTTCAGGTTTGTTTAAAGCAACGCCTAGAGCTATAGAAGAACTATGCCCCATAGAACCAACAGTTAGGAAATCATATTTATGGCTCTGATTATTAGCTTCTCTAGTCTCGAACAATTCTCTACTTGCCTTACCTGTAGTCGAAACAATTGGGTTCTCTCCAGAAGCAGCTACAATATGTTGTATAATTTCTTCGCGAATCATCTTATTATCATTCTTGTATTCAACCGTTGGTTCATTGGTAAGTGCCCCTTTCCTGATTACAAAAGCCACATCCTTACCGGTAGCCAAGATTTTTCTGAACTCCTCCATCTTAGCATCAACTTCTTCATCAGTTGTTTCGGATCCAATAATAAAAGACTCAATTCCCATATCATCAAGGAGCTTAACTGTTACTTCACCCTGATAGATATGCTGAGGCTCGTCATGAATTCCGGGTTCACCTCTCCATCCGATGATGAATATTACCGGAATAGCATATACCTTATCGTTCAAAAGAGATGCCACTGGATTAATAATATTGCCTTCCCCTGAATTCTGCATATAAACTACAGGTACTTTTCCAGTTGCAAGATAATAACCTGCAGCAAGAGCAGTGCAGTTACCTTCATTAGCTGCAATAATATGATGCTTTGGTTCAATACCATATTTATCCATCAAAAAATTACAAAGCGCCTTTAATTGACTGTCTGGAACCCCTGTATAAAAATCTGAGCCTATAATTTCAACTAACTTTTCTACTTTCATCTAAATAATTCATCACTTTCTTAAATACAAATAAATCAGAATGCACTGTATGACCTATCAACCTCAGCTAATTCGTTAATCGTATCAATTTCGGTAATCTGAGTTGATTGAATCTCATGAACAGCCAAATCGAGCTTATCAAGATTATGATTCACAACGTCATCCCAAAACAAATCCTCATAGCCAGCTTTACCATAGGCATCTTTGATCAACTGTCCAAGTAACTTCGCATCCTCTTTCTTAAACCAAGCCACACCAACCATATTAAATTGATCATCGCCGACTTTTCCAACTCTGGTAATTCGACCATATTCATTCACATCGAATACCCAATCCTCAGAATGTCCCTGTACCAATTTTCCAAAATAACAGGAATGATTAAGTTCTTCTGCAAACAGTTTCTTATCACTCACATACAGGTCAGCTTCACAAATGAAACAATCATTCTCTGTAGTTATCAACTCTTCAGCTACTGTTCTGATTGATGATATATTATTGATAGTCTGATAATCCTTATTCTCCACAATTTTCAGATTTTCATACTTCTCTTCAAGATACTTAAACTGCTCTCCAAGATATCCAACCACAACAAGAAACTTACTAACGCCACGCTCTTCAAGTCCATCAATCACCGTTTCAATCATGGGTTTACTATTAACTGTAATTAACGGCTTTGGCTTCGTTTCAGTAAGTGGTCTCATACGTGTTCCCATCCCAGCAGCCATCAGTATCGCCATCTCTGAATTATTACTCATAATTACACTCTATTCTTTTTTAGTCATTGTATCTAATTGGTATTTGAACATTATGAATCCGAAGTGCTTCTTCAAATACGTTCCAAAATTCTACTATATCCGCTTCATCAATAGCTCCTAAAGCGCATAATCTAAATGTCCCTTGCTTTTCTATCTTTCCAGGGTAAATTGTAAATCCACGTTCATAACAGTAATCGTGAATTTCCTCGAAATTCCAATTCTCATCATTAGGATACTTTACAGCAGAAACAAGACCAGACTGAACGGAGCGATCAAGAATCTCTTTCAATCCCAACCTTTCTTCTCCAGCATGAATCGCATCCATCACGCGCTGATGCCTAGTCCACTTTGCTTTTTCGCCTTCATTCCAATACTCAACCAGCGCCTGTTTTGCAGCATAAATTGTCTGAACCGGTGGTGTAAAATGCATCTCCCCAGTTTTTTCAAAATATTCATATTGCATATACAGGTTGCAATAATATGAACGCTTTGGATAATTCTTACTTTCTTCTATGATGTCTTTACGACCTATTACATATGAAAGGCCTGTCATTCCCATGATTCCCTTTTGGGCAGAAGCCATGCAAAAATCCACATTGTCTTCATATACGTTGATAGGAATCATTGCATAAGATGATGTTGTATCTGTTATAAAGAATACATTATATTTATGAGCCAGTGCTCCTACTTCTCTTATAGGATTTAGAAGTCCACTTCCAGTCTCATGATGTGTCATATATACATAGCCAATATCATTATTAGCTTTCAAAGTTTCTTCAACCACATTTAAATCAGGTGTTGTATTTATTGGTTGCTGAAGATCAATAACAGGAAGGCCATAATAATTAAGCACATCTACAGCTCTCTGACTATATGATCCATTGTTAATTACTAGAGCTTTCTTACCTGCATCCAACAATGAATTCAATGTTATGTCTATACAGATAGTACCCGAACCGCAGAAAAGAACAGACGTATAATCATCACCACCATGAACAATCTTAACCAAATCTCTTCTCATTGGAGCCATAATTGACTGAAAATCTTTCTCACGTGGACATATATCAGGAACAACCTGTGCATATTTTACTGTATCCGTTGTTGTTGACGGTCCCGGATTCAAAAGAATATTTCTCTTAACGCTTTCCATTTTATATCTCCTTTTACCTTTCAACTACTGTCAAATCACAAATAGTAAATGGAATAATCAGATTTAAATCTCATCTATCAATGTAATTATCTGCTTAATGGGTAATAATCTATCATCAACCTCTTTTGCTCTATGATATTTTAATATATCCATAGCAGTCTGCTGCATAGCAGGGAATGCCGATCTAGTAAGCTGGTTCGCATATATAACGATATTTACACCATGTTCTGCAAGTTCTTCTTCTGTAATGGTGTTAAAAGAGCTTGGAACAACAACAATAGGGGTTTCTTTATTGTCAGCTCTAAACTTATCACAGAATTCAAGAATTTCTGCTGGATCACTCTTTCGGCTATGAATCATTATTCCATCTGCACCAGCTTTTACAAATGCATGTGCTCTCTCTAATGCATCATCCATTCCCTGTTCAAGAATAAGAGACTCAATACGTGCAATTATCATGAAGTCATCAGTAAGCTGTGCCTTCTTTCCGGCAGAAATCTTAGCACTAAAATTCTCAATAGAATCTTGTGTCTGACTTACCTCGGTGCCAAACAAGGAGTTCTTCTTAAGCCCCGTCTTATCCTCAATAATCACAGCTGATACACCAAGACGTTCTAGCGTTCTGACTGTATATACAAAATGTTCAGTAAGTCCTCCTGTATCTCCATCAAATATAATCGGTTTAGTAGTAACCTCAGTAATATCCTCAATAGTTCTGAAACGTGAAGTCATGTCTACAAGTTCTATATCAGGCTTGCCCTTTGCGGTACTATCGCAAAGAGAACTTACCCACATCGCATCAAACTGATCAAGTTTACCATTATCACCCTCTATAACTGTCTTTTCAACAATTAGTCCTGTAAGTCCAGAATGAGCTTCCATTGCCTTAACTATAGGAGTCATCTGCAACAATTGCCTCAATCTCTTTCTTCTGTACTCAGGCATAGAAAGCTTTTCTTTCAATTGAAGATCAATTTTCTTTACATCATCATTATATGTGTATGGTACATCTATAATTTCTCCGCCATATATGGATACTAGTTTTTCAACATGTGAGCGTATTGCTGCTTCAGCGCCAACTTTCCAGTTATCGCCATGGATCACATAATCAGGATGCAAATACTCAATCACATCATCATATAACATATCGTTTTGTAGTATAACTGAATCAACTCCCTCAATAGTCTTATATAGTTCAATACGTTCATTCTCCGGAATTGTTGGAAATCTATTGTATCGAATTGAAGCTTTATCACTAAGACAGCCAACTACTACTCTGCCATATTTTTGCGCTTCGTTAATAATATTTAAATGACCTTCATGAATCACATCTGTACTAAAACATGTATAAACTGTTTTCATTAGAAAAATACTCCTTTTTTTACCCAAAACATGGTTCACTGTATTCTATGATGGAAAGTTATACAAATATGAACTTAATTTTTTTTCAATTATTTGTATTTCGCCCTTACTCTCAGGAAATTTCCTCCACACTTGCGTATTCTTTATAGATATTTCCGGATTAAAAAATTGTTTGCTTTTTTTATGTGATTTAACCTCTAGCCCCAACCATTTAATTAAATCAAACGTTGTCTCATCATATCTATAAATCAAATCCTCAAACTGAACAAAATGTACTTGTGTGGTATACATATTCTCGGTTTTTCTATGCGCTCTGGTATACTCATACCAATCACAAAATACTTCAGCCTCATGTGGAATAAGACCTGATTTCCAAACATACTTATCAAGAACAAAAACGTCTCTTGGATCCCGGTCTACTACCACAGTCTGTATATTGCCATTAAAATAGCGCAAGTATCTTTCAAGATTATTAGGTGGTAGTAACTGATCAACCATAACAATATCTTTGTCATTTGGTTTCACGGATTCAAATAACGAATCAATATAGTTACGGGTTGCTTTTAGAAATTTTTCTTCTGTTGGATGAGAACAATACGTAATCTCATTTTTCATTGTATTAAGCTGTCTATCTGGATTATTCTTCCAAATTGTCATATGAAGCAGCTTATTTACTATTCTCTTCTTGAAATAAAACCAATTTCCGCGGTCATATAAATCATACATCCACCACCCAGCATATGAAAAATCCGTCAATGCATCAATGTATTCATAAGAAGCCTCTTTCCATTTATCTCCAAAAAAGCCTGTATATTTAGAGCCAAACATATTGCCACTATAGAAATCCACAAGCTTTTTGTATCTTTTCAAAGCGTGTCCAGAATTGTGTCTATTAAAACACTCTACCAAATTGAACTCAAGATCTGATATACCATCCGGATCCTGGATAAATCTAAATTCCTCATTTGTAAAGTCAAAAACGTTATCAAATTCCGATACAAAATCAGTTATAGCACTGGAACCAGTCCCATAGTAACTTGAACAAGTAATAAATCGCATTTCTTTTCCCTTTTAAATTTCACTGATGAACTTTTCTAGTTTGTCTATTGCAACTTCAGGCGCAAAATCTTTAATACGTTTTCTGCCTTTTTCTTGCAATTCACTTCTCAGATTCTGATCATCATACAATCTCCCAACATTGTCTCCTAGCTCTTTCCAATCATATATAGGACTGATCAATCCGCATTCATTATTTCCAAGGATTTCTCTTACTCCAGGAATACTATCCGTTGAGGCGATAGGAACTCCATATGCCATAGCCTCTAACAAAACTGTAGGAAGTCCTTCCATAGGGCTTGAATGAACATATACATGCGCAGCTGAATAGTAATTTTGCATATCAAAACAATTACCCAAGAAATGAATATAATCATCAGCCTGTTGCTCTTTTACAAATTTTTCAAGCATTTCTCTATTAACACCATCACCCGCCAGTAAAAGATGTATATTCTCATTTCTCTTTTCATTAAGATACTTAACTGCTAAAATAGCAGTTTTCTGATCCTTATCATGCGCAAGACGCCCCGCCATCAATACAAACTTGCCGTATTTATCTTTCAAATCCTGTATTTTTGCTTTATCCAGCTCTTTATCCTTAATTGCAACAGGGTTATAGATAAGTTCCTTTTTTATTCCGTTTGAGTCATTAAATTTTTTGCAGGTAATGTCACATAATTCTGAAAGACATACTAAATTTTTGATTTTATTATATAAAGCAAAATATCCATCAGATATCACCTTATACTCAAATTCAGAGCCATGGAGCCAAGCTATCTTTTTCTTAGCCCCACCACAAGATGCCACCAACATCAGATCATTAAAATGTCCAGAAAAAGCAATAGCTACATCTGCTTTTGCAACAACATTTCTTATCCTCACGTTCACTAACTTTCGTAACTGATAAAGAAAGGATAAGCCAACTGCTATATTAGCATATAATAATGCTCCACCAATCCCTTTTTCAACTATTCTGGCATATCGATATGGAACCATATATCTTGGAAGATTCATCTCATAAACTTTACATCCTTTTGGTAACTGTGGATACATATCTTTAAGCGAAGGCGTAACATTGATTACTGAAACGTCATGTCCTCTATTTACCAAAAGATTAATATAGTCAATACCAACCCTCTCTATACCGCCTACCTGCAAACCATCAAAAACAAAAACTAAATTCATCTATTTCCTCTGTAAATTTCCGTTAATCTTTTTACTGTAACTCCAATATCATATCCTGATGATATTATACAATCTTTTACATTCCGTCTATTATCATCGCCAATCATCTCATCCAAAGCTTTAGCCCATTCCTCAGCTGTATTATTCAAGCTCATTCTTCTTAGTTTGGGACTAATATCAGTTTCTGTAGTTATAGCATCTGATATTAGACAAGGCAAGTCAGCTGCCTGTGCTTCAACTAGTGTAACAGGAAGCCCTTCATAGTGAGACGGAAAAAGAAGTACATCAAACGCACTAAATAATTTATTGGCATCTCCACGACTACCAAGGAAGCGGACATTATCAGATATTCCGAGATTTTTTGCTTTCTGAATTGCCTCTTCCATTAAAGTCCCCTTGCCTGCCAGCGCCAAAACAGCATCAGGGTGTTTTTTTAAAAAAACAATGAAAACATCAAGAATAAAAGAATGATTCTTGGGATATGTAAAATTCCCGACATGTCCTATAACAATCCTATCATTCCAATGTTCTTCTTCTCTAATAGTTTTTCTAGAATTATCATCATATAAAAAGTTATCTGTAATTATTCCGTTGCTGACTATCTCATAATTGCCATCATCACCATATAGCCACTTTCCTGCTGCATCTGAGCAAGCTAACCTTACTATCGGCATTTTATTCAAAATAGGGCGACACAAAAAATGAGCCCTCAAATGATATAGCGTACTAGTAGAATGTGAGTGAACAACTACTGTCTTAAAACCAGCTAATTCTGCAGATAATGCATCAAGCATAGCATCCATAGCATGCTGAGTATGTATATGAAAAGTAGTATACTCCTTACTCAAAGGGGACAGATAACGCTTTAATTTGAAAAAATTAAGGAAGCGCTTGATTGGCCCTCCACGCATTATCTTTGAAAAATGCCTTACATTACCGCCAAGAGATCTTATTTCCTTGTCATAATCACCTTCACGATTCTCGGTGACAAGAAAATCAAACATAACTTGATTTCTATCTATACTTCTAAAAACATTCATTATAAATGTCTCTTCACCAGCTCTGTCCATAATAGATACGTAATGAAGAACTTTATTTACATCTTGCATTTTCACACCATCTTACCATCTGTATTCGCCACTTGATCGGGCAAATACACTATTATCATTCTAAATATGATTGAAAACGATACAACCATAAAAGGAATAATTATAATGAACAGTCGTCCCCAATCACCAAATGAACCGCTAATATTTCCAACAATTATTGATAACATCCCACCAGCCAAACCCATAGTCAATAATGGTACTTCTCTATCTTTTATCCACTTATATATAGACATCACTAACATAAATAAGCAAATACAAAATGATAAATTTTATTTTGTAAAGCCTCCATTGATAATATTAAAATATGCCCTTATCCCTTTGGGATGAGCAAAAACCGCAAAGCTAGACCTTCCAGCATCCAGCATCAATCCAAAATTATATTTCAAAAATGCTATTCGATTAGAATTAATGCAATAATCTGCAAACTCTTTTAGCTCACGATATCCCCCTACCAACTCAAGTACTTTATCTGTAGCTTTAAACACACTTGTGTCAGTCTCTAAGACAGATGATATACTATTCACTATTTCAGCATCGTAATAATTCATATAAAGACCCGAATCTATAGCTTTATATGCAGGATGATAAACTTGAAGCGTAGAAAAGCCCCATATTCCTGTTTGAACTCTGACCCAGTATATTACTGCAATATATATAACCAAGATCGTAGCAGTAAAAGCTGACACTTTTGCTAAATTCTTCCTTCCTGACATTTTCATAAGAACAAGTAGCATCAAAAAATCTATAGTATATAAAAACAATGCCGTCTTTGTAAAAAATCCAGTCAAACTGAATATGACTGCAAGCAAACCATCTTTTTCATTTTCTTGAACAATATATCGAACAGAAAAGAAAATAAAAAAACATGTAATTGATAGAGCAAGCGATTCAGAAAGAATTACCAAGTCCCAGTTAACCACTACTGGTGAAGTTCCATATATAAATGCTAAAATGTAACTAATATCGCTGTTTACTTTTGATTTCATAAAGATAGCATTTAGCGCTTCTTCAATAGTCTTCCTCAAAACAACTACAGCCACAAAACCTATTACAATCTGAAAAAAAATAACACCTAAATAGTACTTTTCGTCAAATATGTATTGAAAAAAATCAATGAAAACCGGATATAGTGGCCCCCTTAAACATCTAGAAAGGCTGTAATCTATATAGCTTTTACTATCGTTATACAGCACTGGTATCTCTAAAGAAAAGTGCAAAAACAAGCGACAAACAATCAGTGTGCTCCAATACAGCACAGTCTTCGAAATATTATTATTACAAAGCTTCATATACTTTCCTCAGTTGTATTGTATTTGCTATAAGCTCGTGTACATGATTTAACAACCCTTATTTATCATAAATATTCTTTCTTGGCATACTCAATATATGCTATCAGTAATATGTTGAGCAGCCTTATAAATTGAAGCACAGTCTCTGGTAATAATTCCTGAATAATACACTACAGAAAGCATAACACTAAAAAAAGGGCAATGCCTAACATCATACAAACAATCAATCTATCTCGTCTTAGATTTCCGTTTTGTAATGCATTTGATTCACAAAATTTACGCTTAGCCCATTTTTCAGATGCCCTTGATACAAACTCATTCCAATACAAAGCCAAAACAAAAAGTGAAAAACCAAATACTATATTGCCTTTTTCAAATGTTCTAATTATTGGGAGCCCAAAGAATATGATAGCAATAACAACATCCCCACAAAGTACTTTAACATTAAAGCCGTCCATATATTTATTGTTCTTCCCATCTCTTAAAACATATACTGATACCAACACTAATATTATTTGAAATAGTTGAATTGAAAAATATCTGTCGTATATTGTTATACACTCATTACCAACCATGGAAAAAAAGTAAAAAAGATAACCAGCGAAAAGTCCATTTTTCTTGTGTATAAAGAGTATATATGATAACTAGTAACGTGATTATGATAAAAGGAACTCTAACAACATTTTGATAAAGTGTTACATACACAATAATCATACATATGGCAAGAAAAATAACATCAAAACATTTTAAAAGTTGTCGTATAACATGATTAAAGTATATGTTTTTTGTCAAAATAGAGCCTCCCTCAAACACATCCTACATGTATGATTATTTCATTTATTATCATTCTCTTTTAAAAACAAGGAAGTAAAGCAATATATACAATACAAAATTAAACACATAATACTAACGATTATTCCCAATGTAAATCCTGGTGTACTATATGTAAATTCAACAAAATGATTACCTGAAGGAACCTCTATCACCATCATTCCTGCAGAATTAATGATATTTGTTTCATTCCCATCAACCTCTGCCTTCCATCCTTGCTCAAATGGAACACTAAAACAAACTAAACTATTATCTAGAAAATTTGTTGTACAAGAAAAACCATTTTTGTCTCTAAAAAATTGACTGACTTGTTTTTCTTTTGTCTTTTCAATAAGCGTTTTTAGATCAATTGTATTGATATTTTCTTGTGCAACAATGTCATATTCTTCGCATAAGAATGAATTACTGTCATTAACAATCACCGCCGACATTAAAACTTTTGCTCTATTTTCAATAGGCAAACTCTGAATATCCTCTTCTAACACAACACTATTAACAGCAAATCCTATTGGGCATGCTTCAACTTCATGTAGATATAATGTCATATCACCTGATGAGTATTCTCCAAGATTTGTTTCTCCTTCATCCCTTGATAAATAATACTTTCCACCTAATAGTTCTGATAATCCTTCTATTGTAGATTTTATCATTCTTGTATTTGACGATTGCGTATACCCAAACAATCTATCAAGTTCAACTATTGATGCCTCCACAGTAGAAGAAAATGAACTCGTACCATTTGCCTCTCCTGGAAGCGTGATGAGATTATCAGATGCTATAAATCTATATTGTTCGTTTGGCGTTTTTATATTTGTCGCAATACTGTACTTATTTATATAATTTATCTCATAGTCATCAGCATTTTTTACACAATAATCCTTTATAGAAAAACTTGTTGTAAACAGGCAAAACAATGATGTCATAATTAACAATAGAATATAATTATTTTTCATGTATGATGCTATAAAAATAATTACTGCACCAAATATAGTTATCATACATAAAAAAAACAATTTGTTATAATCAAAAATAATACTCTCATCTGATTCTTTAGACCAAGAAACATTACATATTATTACTGTATATAATAGCGCACTTAAGCCATATAAAACACTAACAAATCTAAGCTCAATAGAATTGTCACTATCCAATACAGTAGCAGTAGCCAGCGACATTAACAGTACTAATCCAAACCACCACCTAAAGTTCCCCTCTCTAAATAATAGAAATACCGAGGAGGCAATTGGCGAAAAACTTATAAGTAATAGTACAACAATCATTTTCCCCAACCATGAGTGAAAATCTTTTTTTAAATATACAAAAACAGGAATTAATCCAAACATAGGAATGTACAAAGACATCGATTTCCAATTATATTGATTTAATATAGAAATATTATTTTGAGCTTCAGCTGGAAATATAAAATTCTTAATAAGGAACAAAAAATCTCTTGAATTCCAAACTATATTCTCCAAATAAATGCCCAAACTATTTCTAGGATTGCTCATTATATAAATAATATTGGGCAGAAATAGCATTGCAGCCATTCCAACTCCTAGTACCCCCCCGATTAATGGATAGGCAATTTTACTAAGAGTCAAACCATATTTTGGAGACTTTATAACAAAATAAAAAATCATAAAAATAACTTCTATGACAAAGAAATAATAGTTGCAAACACAATTAATAAAAACTGCAAGTGGGAAAATAAATCTATACCTAGATTTATTTTCCATAAGTAAGTCTATGCCCAATAATAACAATGGAAAAAAAGCTACTACGTCATGAAAATGATAAAATTCAATATTTATACTCTGAAAACCAGAAAATGCATACAGAAGCGCACCTATTATTGCCCACTTTTTATCATTAAGATATCTAACAATATAAGCAAATGATGTTATACTCGCTGTAATATACTTCAACACCCAAATAAAAGTCACAACATATGGAAAACTATTTGCAGGAAAAAGCATCGATAGCCAAAAAAAAGGACTTCCTAATTCATAGAAACTCATTCCATGTATTGTAGATGTACCCAAATCAAGGTTCCACATCCATGAATTAATTCCATAATTTTGTATTTGCTTGTGCAGAGCAACTGTAAAAGGAATTTGCTGAGCATTAAAATCATCTGCCAGGAGAAAAAAGCCATCATTTTCTATTGCCCTTGGAATTAGAGCACCGCCAGCACATATCAGAGTTAGTACAACCAATAAGCCAATATATTCAAGCTTCTTTTTACCTTTTATATCCATATATACCTCAAAAAGTATTTTAGTAATACTATTATTTATGTAGACTAATCGTCCCAGATCCACCAGAAATATAATATGTATCGCCTACTATCAAATCACCATATCCGCTAACCATAAAACCAGCAAGTCTCGCAACTTCTTGCGGTAACGCGTACCTTCCAATTGGACTGCTAGAATGACTAATATCACCATCAGAATCTTTGCCAAGCATAGGAGTTGCGGTTGGACCAGGCGCAAGTGCATTAACAATGATGCCATATTTAATAAGTTCATCTGCCAATCCTTTTGTCATTCCTGTTATAGCCCATTTTGAAATAGCATATGGTTGAGAAGCTGGCCTTAACGCTGAAGCTGATGACAGGTTTAATATATGTCCCTTTATTTTCTTACTTATCATAATTTTGGCAACTGATTGAGAAAGAAAATAAGTACCTTTTAAATTAATATCCAAAATGTCGTCAAAAGTACACTCATCAACTTCTAAAAATGTTTTTGAATTGTTGATTCCAGCGCAATTAACCAAAATATCTATTCCATCATTTGGGGACATCTCACAAACTTCCCTAACCTTTTCTGAAAACAGCTGAATTTCTTTCATATTTAGAACAATATATCTCAGATTATTTAAGCCCTTTCCATTACAAATCCTAGCAAGTTTATCTTCGCTTGTTCCTGCAATAACCACAAAGCATCCTAGCCTGAGTAGTTCTTCAGCTATAGCATAGCCGATGCCTCCGCTCCCACCTGAAATCAATGCTGTTTTCCCTTTTAGTAATTCCTCCTCCTTGACCGGACTTGGTACAGAGATTATTTCTTTTGTTCTTAGTAGGCGTAATGTATTTTGAACTTTTGATTTGATTCCCATATTTATCCTTCAATCTCTACCCAATATTCTTTTTAGCACATGAACACCGCTTTCACCAAGAACACTTTTTGCCATATCTTTTGCCGAAGAAGCCACTCCACCACATGCATTGATAATTAGTTCAAGTGCTCTACTTTCATCTTCTGTAGTGGTAAATACCTCAAGAAGAATTGGTTTATCTTTTTTATCAGCACTAAAGAATTTATCTTTCACTTCTTTGAATTCATCTTTATTTGATGCACAAAAATAATCAAAACCTAAATCCTCTGCATAATGCTTAAGAAGATTGCTAGATTTGTTCCCAAAGTGCCGTGCAGCACAAATGAATTCATCTGCATATTCACCTATTGGTGCGCACCAATTTCCATAATTTCTGAATTCGTTACCTTTTCCATTATTAACCACAATCAGTCTGATATTTGCCCCTATATCCCTATTTCCAATAGCATTTAAATCATAAAAGAAAGCTAAATCCCCTACAATGCCAAAATATAGCTTGTTTTTATCCGCCAAAGAAGCACCTATCATCGATGAGACACATCCGTCTATGCCAAATCCTCCAGTATTACAGAAACCGAGTACTCCTTCATTTAGCTGAAAATAATTCCACGTTCTTAGTGAATTAAGAATGCCAAAATGTACAGCAGATCCCTTAGGAATCATCAACGATGATTGACTTGCTATCCATGCGTTGGAAAATGGTAACTCTGGAAGCTGTTTCTCTATAACTTCACATTCCTTTTTCCATTCCTGATAATACGTAGTAAGCTGGACTGATTTCCCTCTTCTAATCATTTCCTCAAAAAATGCTTCCTCATCACTTTGAACAAGCACTCTTAAATGCTTAAATGTATCCTTATGGCGTCCATCAGGACTAACTCTCCATACAATATTGGGTTCAATTTGCATATAGGCACCTGACATTTCCCCAATATGTATAAGGAAATCAATTTTTAAGCATGCAGATCTATTCGTCCTTTGAATAGACATCAAGTTAGGAAGAACACGATATTTCCCCCAATAATTGCTAGTATGATCACATAAAACCACTCCGTTGTATAATTCGCAGAATTTTTCGAGTAATTCTATCTGCTTTTGTTCCCATTTCAAATGGGCCCCTACAAATACGGCTACTTTATCCTGTTTTATATCTGGAATGTTCTCTGTATTAGAATAAAACTCCACCATAGGAACATCTGGTAATTCTTTCACACTGAAATCTGGTGAATACGTTGTTTCCAAATCAATATGAACTGGTCCTCCGCCGTTTTTTCTGAGATCAATTAAGGCATGATTTATTAGATTGATAGCTGCCCATTCCTTTTCTTCATTGAAAATTGTCTCAATATAGAAGCTTGATTTTAGAATATCGTTAGGTTTCGATGATCGATCTAATACTTGTGGTATATTTTGCCCCACACGCTCCCTTGGTTGCGTTGAAGTTATCGCCAAAACCGGAAGATTTCTATAAAAGGCTTCTGTTAGTCCAGGCATATAGTTCCTAGACGCAGTAGCTCCAGTACAGTTGATTACAACTGGCTCTTTAGTTTCTGCTGCCAGTCCACATGCCATATATGCAGCAGATCTTTCATCTACTGAAGAATAAAGATTAAAATATGAATCATGTTGTACACTAGCTGTAAAACATATATTTGTACTTCCTGGGCTTATTATTATATTTCTAATATTATGTTTTTTCAGCAAGGAAATCAGAATTTGTGTATTTCTTTCACTTGTGTAATTAATATCCATATATCTCATCCTTTTCTTTCAGATAGTATTGCTTTTACATGTCTAATAATCATTTTATGTCTCACCAATATAGTACCAATAAATGCTAAAACTGAAACATATCTGACAAGTGGTAATTCATAAGTGAATAGCAGTGCAAAACCTGCTATTATAAAAACAAACGACATTAGCAAGATAATTCTAACATCATATACTTTTTCATTTTCTAAGTTTTTATTTATTAGTATTCGCATAAATAAATAATGAAAAACTGCATAGAATATAAAACATACCAAAGTAGTATAGCCCGCCGCATAATATCCATATATCTTTAAAAATATAAAGTTCAGAATAATATTTAATATTGCCCCTATCAAAGTTGCAATAGTTATGTATTGAGTTTTTTCATAGTAAAATTCAAAGACAGCGAAGAATGTATACAAAAATGAAAAATAGACACTCATTGCTACTGGCGGAATTACCCATATTGCTTCAGCATATTCACCTGGAGCAAAAAAAGCAACTAATTCTGGAGCTAATGCAATTAGTGCTAAATTCACTATAGCAATTACCGCAAATGCAGGATATGCAACCTTCTTTATTGAAGAAGCTTCATTATTCTTAATTTTTTTGTAAAGCCATGGCTCAATTGTTTGCATCATAGCAGAATTAAACACTGTCATAATTTGAGATATAGAATATGCCAAACTATATATACCAGCCTGACTAGTCCCGATCATTCGCTCAATCATTATTCTATCTGCGCTATTAAGAACAGTTTGAGATAAATAATGCGGAATAAGCGGAATGTTAAAAGTTAATGCATATTTCCATATTTCCAAAGAAAAAAAACAATGTCCACGTATCATGTGTTTAGCAAATAACAAAGGGTAAAATGCTACGTTTACCAAAACCATCCCTATTATTCTTGCATTTACCTTATCATCAAATGTGAACATAAGTACCATCTGAACGACAGGCAACAATATCGATGTAATTATTGATACTATCGCCAATCGCCTATACTCTAAATCCACTCTCTGTTCTGCAGCCCAAAAACTAAAAACACCATTAGTCCATATTATTATCAGCATGCAAAGCATCTGAAAAGTTGTTAAATGAAGTAGATTATTAAAATATCTATGAAAAAGCAAGTAAAAACAAGTCCATACAATCACAAGAGTAAACATTAACCCTTGCATTGAAGATGTAAACCTGTTCTTATCTTCCTCATATATCACCAAACCACGAACATATACGCCAAAAAAAAGGTTGAACGTGGTTATAATTGAAATAATACCAAACCATGAATAGAATACGCTAAATTCTCCATATTCTGATGTTGTCATCAGCCTTGTAAATATAGGAGTTGTAATAAAAGATATACCTCGCTGAAGAAAAGCACATATCAAAAACCAAAAAGAAGCCTTAATCTCTCTTGGCATTACGCTATATTTTACTTTTATTTTATTAAACATTTTTTCCACGTTTGCTGCGTTTAACAACAAACACCTTTCTAAATACTATCTATCAAATCTTTTAAAGCCATTTTATAAAATCTCTCATATAACACACTGTCATTCATAATTCTAATATTCTCGTCTTGTATTTCCTTCGCCATTTCATACGCTTCATCCAAACTTGAGGCAAAACGAACAGCCTTACTATCATATAATCCCTTAAACCACTCAATCGCAGACGTAACCTTGTGATCGTTTGTTTTTATGACTATAACTGGTGTGTTTGAAATCAGTGAAAAAATTGTCCCATGATATCTATCAGTTATGATGCATTTGTATTGAGCAAATTGTGTAATTTTGTCATTGATTTCTTGTTCAAGATTTTTAAATACCTTTTCTGCACTATGTAAACTATTAGTATCAGTTTCATCTACTCTCTCAAATGCAAAACCAAGCTTTCCTTTTAGATTATCAAGTTGCTCTCTACTGTAATACTTTTCATCATCATCTCTTACGCAAAGAAGCACTCCCTTGCGTTCTCCCTCAACTCTTATACGTCCTATCAGTGATGTTACAATATCAGGAAAGCATGCAAGTCTAGACTCATCAATAAAACTCAACGCTTTTTTATACGATATATTATCTCTAGTGATAAACCTTAGTCTTGAACAATTCTCAAATATCTTCTTAGTGCATTCCACATCCTTATTATCATCCAATTTCACTGTTTGAGGCAGGACAATAAGAGCGTTATGCGAAAATTTCTTAGCAATATGCAAGTGCATGAGATGATCCGGGTTATTGTGTCTTGTGCAATACCCACTTTGAAACAAAATTAAATCATCATTACTTATTATGTTCTCCATAAAAGTAATAAATTTGCTATCAAAAGTTACTCTTGTTTTTGCTTCTATTAAAATGCGATTTGGATAATTATCATTAACCCACATTCTAGTACAATATGTCTGAGCTATATCACCCAAATTATTATGTTCGGGAATCCCGAAATAAAACACCTTAAAATCCTCTCTCCTTACTCTCCTATACTTACCTATAAGTTCATTAGCCATTCTTCGTCTACAAATATACTCTTTAATAATCCTAATAGGTGTAAAAAAGAAACGAGCAACACAAAAAGCTGCTTCGTTTTTCATAATTGTATTTCTAATTGATTCATAATTCATATAACTTCTCTACTCTCCAAAATAGTCCAATATATATTATTGGTATATTGTAAAAGAACAAAATCTCTAAAACTACTCCAATCTTTCTTTGAGAATTTTCCTTAATTCCGATTCCGTTGCAACAAATGCTTCTTTGTATAGATACTTTTCAATTTTCAACATAAAATCAGTTTTGTAATGTAATCCAGCTAATTCAGCCTCTTCAACTCTCTCCTTCGATAAAAAATCCTTTTCCGGATTAAAAACCAAAATGTAAGTAATATGCTCCTTTGCAAACAACAACGGATTATCAGTATATAGCGGAATATTACTTTTCATTTCATCAAGTATATCCATAATCATGTGCCATACTTGATAAGCTTTTTCATTAACACTATCTTTAGTGTTTCTTACCGACTGATTTTTGAACTCAATAAATATCCAATCTTTATTTTTATCAACAAGCATCGCATCTGTAGATGCTATAGAGTCAGATTTTTTATTTGACTCAGGCCATCTTGCAATCCTATATGGATATTGCGCTAAGGTATCTAATGAAATTGCTTTAAACTCTCCTTGCTTATGATATACTAGGACACCGTTATTATCGTCCAAAGACAGCGTACTTAAATCACCAAGTAAAGGACAATTATCATACTTTCCCGCAAATTTTTCAAAGACTTCTAATACATCCTTCTGGTTATCCATTCATACTCCAACTTTCCCACTCTTCTTCTTCCAAATCAAGATCCATACTCGGTTTAACCATATGCTTATATATTTCATTTAGATTAGCCGTTGTGTCGCTGAATGAAACATCCCCATTCGGATCTATGTTAGAAATATAGTAATTGCATCTATTAGCTATAGCATGCTTTCTTGAATAGAATTCTAGAGAACGCAAAAACTTCGAGCTATGTGTAGTAACTATGATATGAAAATCAAAGCATTTCTGAAGAAGAACGACTAATTCTGCATAAACTTTCTGCCACTCAGGATGCAAGTGTATTTCCGGTTCATCTAATATTACTACATCCTTATCATTCATAATTCCTGTATCTATCAATCTTTTTATAATAGCAAAAGATTTTAGACCAGTAGATAAAGAACGTATATCCAAAAAGCCTTTTTCAGGTACTTCATACTCATATTTTTGTCTGCGCAGAATTTTTCCAGGTATGACTTTATTTAACACACTAATTATGTCATTAGTCTTCTTATCTGCCAGAATTTCTCTGAGAGCTTTATCTGAATCATCAACCGCATCATCCAACATTCTACTATACAATCTGTTTTCGTACGAAGGCTGTCCTCCCATACCAACAAAGTTGCTATCTTCTGTGTTTAACCTGTCTATAACAAATGGGTTATCAATATAGAAAGCCTTGTTTTTCAAAACCACTTCAGATTTGAAATCATTACAAATATTATTCTGAAATTCACATCGTATCTCTTTATCCTTTATATAAATAGTCAAATTTGCTGGCTGATTATTAGCAATATTATTAATGTTACCATTAAACATACTGTCAAAATTATTTGTTATTATTCGCCTTTCATACACATCATCAGATACATCCATTACACTTTTTATCGTATTTGCCAAATCATCGATAATCTGATTTTTCTTTGTAAGATAAGCATCGCTCTCAGATACCATCTCAAAAAAATACTCATTGCAAATCGTATCTATTTTTTGATACAAAACGCCCTTTATTTCATCTTTAGTCATCTTATCTGTTAACTGTCGCAAAAATCCATACGTATACCCTGTAATATCAAATCCGCCAAAAGGTAATTCTTCCAATCCAGTAGAATCCAACACTTTAGCCATTCCATTTAGCATCATATTCAACTTACTGGTTCTCATTTTCCCTTTGATATCAGTAACAGATGCAAATACAGCATCGATAGCCTTACCAACTGTACTTTTCCCTGAATTATTAGGGCCAACAATTATGGCTATACCATCAATATTTATTTCGGCATCACTAATTTTGGCGAAATTGGTTAGTCTTAATCTCATATATTGTCCTCGTTTATTATATGTAAAATTAGTCCGCTTTTTAATATAATATATTTTTAAGTTTTTTCTTTAAAAATGCCTGCTTCACCAGATTTGATTATTTTCAAATTGATAATCCCCATATTGTTGTATATGGCATTAATGTTTCACCAAGGTAGTACTGCGAAATCCATATATAAAATCTGGCAGAGCAATATACATACAATGCCATATCAAACAACATTTTGCTATCTTTCACCCATTTATACGAACTGCGAAAATAATACGGAGCAATAATAATTAGCGGCAACATTATTGCTTGCATTCTTCCGAAAATTGTTATAACATATCCCATCAGCCCAAATAAAAATCCCATACAAAGATAAGCAAAACTTAATCTATCAAAATTATTATCTTGTTTTTTAGCTTTACCATAATGATAAAGAATGAACAATGGAATATAATACACAAATTGTTCAAGTCCAAAACTAATACTTTCTGTTGCTTTATATACATAATAACGTTCAGATGCCGCAAATTTAGCATACACATCATTTCTAAGGAGAGCAGAAGAAACAAGCATAACAACAATTCCCATAATCAAATGTCTTTTTTTGATTTTATTGAATGTCATATATATATAAGGTATCACTAAAATCAATACACTCCTATGCATAAATGCCGCGGCAAAAATTAGCAACAAGCTTTTAATGTTTTTCTTTTCATAAAGTGCATCAAATACAAAAAAAGAAATGGATACAGCCATATACTGTCTAATTGCAGAAAAACTATTAAAATAAAACAGGCAAAGATAAACAAACACTGCCTGCGAAACATTAGCCTTATCCCTATATTTCCATATCAAATAAACAGGTGGAATTACTGTTATGACAGCTACCAGCATCAAAAAAACGCAGTAAGAATTAAATGTATTTTTTACTACTACATTCAACAATATATAAAGTGGCTCAATAGCATAATCGCGAAAGCCATGAAATGTATCGGCACTCATGAAATCTAGCCAATACCCTGCACCAATCTTGACATCCGTTCCTGTCAAACTTATGCCCTTAATTGTTATCAGCAATATTGCTACACAAGATAATCCTATAGGAATATGTCTGCTCGCTCCCACTACTTGGACAGAAAAACATCTTGTACCAAATGTCCTTGTTAATAACACACAAAAAAATATAATAAAAATATAAAAAATAAATGTTGCATTGCTCCATTCAGCTGCTACCATCTATCACATTCCTCAACTAAACAACTTAAATATTTTCCTTGTAAAACCATATCCTAAAAGACTTGTCAAAATAGCCATCTTTACTTTCGATTTAGTTTTCGGATTTTTTAGTACTTGACATTTATTTCTATCAATAAATAATTCTATTTTCTTTTGGTCTTTTGATAAATAACTAGGTAACATCATCAATATTGTAAAAGCAATATTGACACACCTTGATATCAACGGTTCGTATATGCTTGAGTTTTTATTTACATCTATCAATTCTTCCAGCTTTTCAATTGTCTTCATCATCTGTGGTTTAAAGTTTCTAGAAATACTACCTTCATGTTCATAATAATTGTAGGCATTAAAATCTAAGTACTTCCCTCGACTACATTTCATGATATAGTCAAAGTTAAATTTAAAATCTTCTGCAATTATCATATCTGCATCAAAACGTTGGTTACCAATTATATCTTTTCTATATAGCTTTCCCCAAACTGCATTTGTTTCAATACATGCAAATTTGGGAGTCATGTAACAAAGATAATCTATACATCCAACTTGATCACGTATTTCATACCCTTTCATCACTGCATAAAATTGTGTGCAGGTGTTCTTAATGTGTCTGCATCCACATGCTACAAAATCAATTCCTTTAACGTTTTCTACCATCTCAGCAATTGCATTTTCAGCCATTGTGTCATCACTATCAATAAATATGATATATTCTCCATTGCATTCATCAATACCTCTGTTTCTTGCTACTGAGACTCCAGAATTATTTATATGCAAAACTTTTGTTCGCGCATCTGCAATCTCATCACACAATTTTGCGCAATCCCACTCAGAACCATCATCCACTATAATAAACTCAATATTGTGATATGTTTGTCTCTGTACACTACGAACAGCCTTTTTTAATAAGTCGCCTTCCGTATCATGCACAGGCATTATCACAGACACTAACTCCCGTACTATTTTATCCTCCTGAACAGTCTCTGAATAATTAGCGAAATGATCACTAGTTCTATCGCATACAAAATCCTCCTCCGCAGAGTATTCTGTGGATTTTAAATTCCTTATAGCTAACCGCTGCTTCATTAACTCATCCTTGCCTATACTAAACATCCATTCTTCATATGTTTGATTGATATTGCATTCTTATGGCATTTAAATACCAAGTTTCAAGTTTTGGAACTTGTGTTTTTATATTATAATTATCCGCACTCTTAGTTAGTTGTACATCCATATCAGCTACGGCGATAGCAACTTCAGCCCACTTATCAGGAGATGTATCCATGTCCATATATCTACATCCATTACTAATTACCGCTTCTCGCGGTATTGCCTTTGAGATTACAACCGGAACCCCCGAAACTTGACTTTCTATCGTTGTCATAGACAAGCCCTCAAAAACTGATGGAATAATCAATACATCGTTCACACGATAATATTTCTCAGGATTAGTGACTTTCCCCACCATAACAACATGTTTTTCTAACCCTCTTCTTATTATTCCTTCTTCTATCTCTTCATGAAGCTCTCCATCACCAACCAATAAAAGCACCGCATCGTTTCTTCTATTTAGAACTTCTCTAAATACATCAAGTAAAAACTGATGATTTTTAGCATATGTAAATCTTCCTATGTGACCTACTACAAACTTTCCATCCACCTTTAGGTCTTTCCTCAGCTGCCCAACTTCCGCATCAGATACTCTAAATTTCTCAAATTCCACCGCATTTTTAAGAACATACACTCTCCCCGCGTCAAAATCTTTATCACCGAACATCCAACGCCCAGCCTTTTCTGAGCAGGCGAAATAATGCGTAGAAAATAATTTTGCAAAACAGCGCAACAGCTGCTTGGCAGCATTCCTTTTAAATTCATTTCCACCTGGAACACTATGATTGTGCGCAATTCTTATAGGCACATGTTCTCTCCAAGCTGCATACAAAGGAAATACTGACAACGTGTTAAGATGAGAATGAACTATTGTATATTTTTCTGTTCGCAAAAAAACTCTAAGCTGTTTTATATACTCATTTAATTGTTGATACGGTGGAAGCTTAATAAATCTTGCTCCCATATCAATCAACTCTTGAGGCGGCTCTACTGTGGAATCAGCATCGTAATAAAAATCAAACTGAAACTTGTTATGATCAATTGCTCTATAATAATTAAATACAACAGCTTCTACTCCACCAGCCCACATCTTACCAATAATATAAGCAATTCGAATAGGTGTGCTATTCTCTATTTTATTTTTCACTTTGTACAACTCTCCCTACCCATCAATAGTGTAATCTTTAGCCTTTCCCACTATCTAGATATCCTTAAATCTTATTTTATTTTTAATGTAATGCTACATTCCTTTAGCTTCTATACTAATTCATTAGTAGAAAACTCACTCGTAAACACCCATTTATAATGTTCGTTTTTTTATTAAAGACATATTATTATACATCATTTTCTTCTCATTACAAACAAAAGCATCCGTTCCCACAATCATTCTAAAACAACTGTTCCTAAAACTATAATTCCAAACTTATCACATATTTCAAGCATCTTTGCAATACCGTCGTACCTTGACTTACCAGCTTCTTCGACCAATACCACTGCATTTGAATTATAAAGCTTCTCAAGAGATTCAGCATCAAATAAAGGTGAAGGTCCCGTACTATACTCAATGCCTTCAATGCCAGACTTCTCCTCGAGTCCTATCTTTAGGTTCTTCTTAAATTCTTCTGTTCTTTTAAAGTTTCCAACACTGGTTATGTAAAGGCTCTTATAACCATTCCTCTTAATCCCCAATTCAATGGATGAAATAGTTATATCCATCGCATCTGCTGCAGAAAGATTTCCATCATGCACTTCAAATAGTGCATCAATAAACCTATCAACTCCACTAAAGAATTTGTTATATCTATTCTCATCTCTGACAACGCCAAATACCGAAAGTTTGAACATATCCGTAATATCCCTCCTAGATTTAATCTTGGGAGACATGACATAAAGTATTCCATAAACGCATAGTATCAGAAAAAGACCTGCCAAAGCACCGATAAGTATCATTTTAACATTAAGAGAATTTGAGGGGACCATCACCACATTCTGTTCGCTTTCCTCAGCTTTTTCAGACACTGAAGCAGATGCTCCCTCTGTTGTTGCGTCAGTAGTAAGCGAAGCCTCCTCTGCAGTCTCTCTCTTTGCTATTGCAAGAGGATCCGCTTCTTCAGCATTTTGGCTTTCCTCCTTAACAGTTTTCAAAAGCGCTGCATAATATGCCTTTTGATCAGCATTCATAGCACTCGATACCTGCTGCATACTCTTCTCTATTCCTATAAGCGTATCATTATAAGCTTTTTGTTGATCCAAAGTTCCCACATTATATGACTCATAGTACGTTGACTGCACTTTAGAAATGTTGTGCTCATACTGGTTCTGAACAAACGTCACCACTTCATTGATTTTTTTATCAAGTATCTTGATTATAGCCTCGCACTCTTTTTTAGATGGAGCATTCGCCCACACCGTCATAATATCAAGGCCAGTCTTGTTACATCCGTAGATTTCCATGACAAATCCATCATCATATTCCCACCCATTTGCACTCTTTATTTCTTTTATAACTGATGAATCATAAATAGCATTTTTATAAAGGTTTACTATATTATCGACATTTGTGACAGTCGATTCATTAGGCACATTGTCATCATTAAAATCACTAATTTTATATGTATATACATAGTTAGGTACATGATATGCGTCATATTGAAATACTATTGATTTCTCTTTAAGGCTGGATCTGCTTTCATAATTTTTCTCATATCCAAGATAAGTCTCAACTGCATTGACAGCTTCTAACTTTTCATTAGTGGTTAGTTTTTTTCCAAGCACTGCAAGGCTACTCTCATCTATGGGTGTAACAAGTTCTCCCTTATCATTAATTACCACCGGCACCTTCTTATAGTATCCATATATTCCCATGGCAAGCATGCCTATAAGCATAAATGCAAAAGCCACCCTCCATTTTAAGAGAAGATAGTGCAAAAGGTCTATCAGATCAATCTCAACTTCATCCCTATAATCATAGCTCATAAAAATCTATTCTCCTCTAATTTACCAATCATACAATAAGCATATTTTTATTCTTCCCTTACAACAGAACCATCAATATCATTATATATCTTCTTTATAATATTTCCTGCCTCATCATAAATAAAGTCAATACTGCTGTACCCCTCTGAACGAATAGTTAGCTTTCCATCGAGACCATAAAACTCTTTTTGAATAAGCTGTTTTTTTTCATTGTAAGTAAGACTTACATACCAGAACTGCCCCCCGTAAAGAACCGGATTATTATTAACATCATAATACCTTTCAATTGTATTATTACCTGCACTATCATATTCATATTCTACAGAAGACCAACCTTCTGCAAAAATCACAGGCGAATCATTTTCATCATAATAATCCTCTCTGATAATCTGATTTAAGTCGTTGAATATTCGCCTTACAATAGCATACCCCCAGACGTTAGTTGTTAACTCACCATCTGCATCCAGAAATGCAATTGTAATGAGATTACCTTTATCATCATATTCCTTATTATAGCCATATGCTCCACTAGCAAGTGCTATAGGTTCATCATCGGTACCAAAAAATTCCTCATGAATGATTTGATTTTTTTCATTGTAAATGCGCTTTACACAATAGTATAGGTTATTGTATAGAGCAGGATTTCCATCAACATCATAGTAACACTCTGCAATACATTTTCCAGCCTCATCATATTCGTATTCAACTGCAGCACATCCATTTTCAAGCAATATTGGCTTGCCTTCAACATCACAATATTCCTCTCTAACAACTTTTTTATTGTCATTATATTCCATTTTCACACATGAATACCCTTTAGAAATAATGACCGGCTCCATCTCTGAATTCAAGAATGTCTTTGAAGAAATATTTCCTGCCTCATCATATTCAAAGTTAATACCAAAGTAGCCATCAGGTTGTTCGAACTGTTGTCCATCTAATCCATAATATTCCTCATGAATTTTTCTCCAGCTATCATCAACCTTAATATGTGTGTCAAAATCAGGTGTCTTTCGATATGTAATTGATTCCACTTCAATTATAGTATCGGAAAGAGGAGCCGCTTTAAACTCATATCCAGAACCACTCCCGTTTATCTGAATCTCACATGTACAATCGCCATTTTGATCAAACATATCTGATGTTATGACTTTCTGACCTAGAACATTTTGCCCCCACGAATTACTTACAGACACTATAGCTAGTTCAGCGTTATTGTCAGAAGATAATCCATCTACGTGTAATTCATAGGAAACTGTGTATTTACCAGAATCTAAGTTTAAGTATGGTCCCTTTTCTAACGTTTCGTTCTTAGCCGCCAGACTAACTCCACCTTTGTTGGTCATATTCAGGCCATTCACAGATGCTATATATTGCATATCTACTTTATTAGCAAAATTATGAAAACCGTACAGGTGATATCCATTATTCTCCAAATAATTAATTACTTCAGCATCATTTGTGTATATAGCACTTGACTCAGAAATTGGCATATAGAGAAAACCATTCGAAAAATAATCCAATCTATTATCACCTACATTAGTAAGTACTGTAATGTTATTCTTATATGCCAATTCATTAGCATGAAGATAGGACAATCTAATATTTTTAACCATACTATTGTAAAACAATGGCATTTTATCAGAATAAATACTACCAGTAGTGTTATCTACTATTTGTTCTAGTATAGGAATCTCCATGTTAAAATCACTTTCATTTTTCTTATTTTCTTCTTTAATAATAGTGGTTCCCAACATTACTGAACATATAACTACACAGGTCGCACCAATCAGCTTAAGTACATTTCTTTTTCGTATATTCTTATGTAATATAATTTCATTCAAAATGCCATAAAAAAGTTTTGATATCGAAAATCCAACTCCAATTGAAATTGCTATAATCAGAACAGCACTCTTATTATTCAGTGAGAATACCTCAAAAGCTGTTTTAAAAAAAGCAATAATTGTTGGCAATGCCAGTATCCATAAAAATGAAAACAACGTTATAACAATTGGATTAAAATAGTCAGATTTTCTTGCAAATGACGGATTTTCATCTTCATCAATTTTTGAGAAAGCCAAAAACGTCAATGGATTATTGATTGGGTTAATGGCAATACTTTCAGATATGGTAACAATTGAAATAGAAGACAGTATGAGCATACAAAAATATTGCTTTTTCTTCCATAGTCTATAATTCATAATGCTAGCTAATAAAAAAAAGCCTAGTAGCAATAGAAGACCATCATTAAAAAGAGAATTAATATAATAATTCTCAATAAATGCATCTTTACCATCTATGATAACAGGTATATCTTGCCCCCATAGACTTAAGCGATAATTATGAATTGCATAATTTGTCTTTTCAAATCTTAAGCCCAAAGTCCTTGTATTAAATAACAGTCCAAGAATTTTCATAGGAATGCTATTCCAATTTTTATCATATATCCAAGAGTAAAATACACTTCCAAAAAAACTGAACGCAAGCACACCTTGAACATAAATAAATGACAAAATTCTAAATTTTTCAAATACGAATTTAATCTTAATAGGTGCAAAACTATATACCAAAAATGCCAAAGTTATAGCAAGTATGTAATATACCCCTATTATACTTGTTCGTCCGCCTGTAAAATTAATTACGCCAATCCCAATCAATGATATTATAAGATTTTCAACAAGTCCTATTCTCTTTTTACTGTTAATTATATATATAGCTAGCATTATAATAGTAAAAAAGTGAATAGATGTTACATTAGGATCGGAATACCCTAATGCTCTTTTCAAAGCCTCGTCTCCAACACGTATAACATATGAATAAATATTCGTAGCTGCCATAATATACGTGAACAATACAGAAAATACAGAAATCCCCCAAAAAATAATACCAATTTTCTTTTCATTCACTTCATAAGCTAAAGCAGCAAATAGATAAAATGCGCATGTGCAATAAATCATTCCCTCCCCATGAACCCAAAAATCAATCACCATAGCTATCTGCATAATCAAAAGAATGACTGCCACTGCACGATTTTTTATCATCCTAAATTCAATTGAAAATAGAAAAAGCCCCAACGCCAAAAATACAGGCAATAAGTTATTACAAGTATCCCAAATAAAAGATAAACTAGTATCATAAAATGCAAGTAAAAAAAAGATAATTGAGATAACAATTATTTTCATTTTGCCCAAAATAGATTCTAACTGTTCTAGCGAATGAACCTTCTGACATGTATTATTTCTCAAATTAAAAATCCAGTAATCAACAATATTTACAATTGACAAGCACAGTAGCATGATGCCCAAAACCATATTATACTTATTATTGATTCTCAATTCTTTTAAAAAATATATCCCCCAAAAAAGAACAGTTGCTACAGCATTTTTTAGTATTTCCCTTAAAATGGCATGCCTAAAACTATCTCCCACCCCTAAATCAAACCATAAATTAATTATATTTATTAATAAAAACATCACAAAAGCAAATAAAAATAACGTAATATCAGCCTTTATATCAAATACATTTGCATCAAAATTTACTAGTGTAAAATTATTACCCGCCTCCGTGCCCCAATCAATTCTAAGAGATGTTATTCTACTTAAATTAATATTTAACACGACCCTGTCATCTTTTTCAGACACCCTTTTTATAATAGAGTTATCCTCATTCATACCAGTGTTGTCTATATCATAATAAACCTGTAATACCCAATCGTTTTTTATATGATTATCAAAATTAATTACTAATCGTCTTATATCAATAGGTGTGTCAAAATCGACCCACATATAAGAGTCATCAGATAGTGTTATGAACGATTTCTTATCTCCTATCCATTCAATATCATGTGTACCTGAAATTTCATTCGGAGATATTGTCATTCTTTTACAGCTGAATACATTCCCTGAGATGATAATAATAATGTATGCAAATACAACGCTAATGCAAATTGCTGCACAAGCAAATTTTATTCTTCTTTTAGACTCATAACAAATCATTTTTAATACTCCTATTGTTTATCAATCCTTTGGAATACATATTTTGCTTTAACTCACTATTATCTCCTACTCTATCAGAGAATATATATATAGGTCTATGCTAGACCTCCATAAATTTTCCCAATATACTCCCATAATCCAAAGACACACCAGTTAAACTCCGCATACAAAGCAGATTATACATGTTGTACTCACCCAACCAGCAACAAAGCTCCTGTTAATACCACTATGCTACCCGTATAATACCAACAAAACTAAATAATGCTACTATCCCACAATACTGATATCATATGTAACAGCTTGACACTTATACTTGTAATACAATCAAATACTAGCGGAAGTCATTTTCCGCAAAGGCTAATGGCTCTATCCGGCAATTCTTTTATGTCTTCCACGGAATACAGAACTGCTATTACCCATACACCTGGAATCATTCCTCTAAAAAACGATTAACTTCCTCAAATTGTGTAAATTCCTTTAGCACTCTTGCTAAAAGAAGACGATAGTTTGTATAATCAAAAAAATTCTGTTCCCATGAGATTCATGACTTTAAATAATCATTTTTGTCATAGATTCAAACCAAATTCGTATAAACTGCAAAATCCATAAAAAAATTATTGTTGCTGCCACTATATTCTTCATCAAACGATTTTTGAAAGATACTATGTCACTATCGCTGAACGTTACTATTGAGAGATTATCTGCCACAATTCCAAAAATAAATCCGACTAGTAAAACAACTATAATAACATATCTCCCCTGTGATTGATAATCACGGTAGTAAGATTGTATTACTGACAATATAAATACAACAATACTTGATAATGTCAAATTCGCAAAAATCAGATATATCAACTCATTTTGCTTTTTAAAAAACATAATTACAGCAAATATTATTGTTACAAAAACAATCAACGCATAGTACTCTCCATATTGCAAATCCGGAATTGGAATATTCAAGTACCCAAAACAGGCTATTAGGCTTCTTATCGTTCCTACTATCCACCCAGCATGATTCTGCAATAACATATCAATGATTGAATTACTATTCGCAGCTCCTGGATTATACTGTACCAATGTCTGACCTTGTTCAATCAATTCTTGACGTGATAATTCCTCAGACGCAATTCCAAGAAAATCCCCATTATGCAATAATGCATTTCTAACAAAAAAGAAGCCCGAAAAACAAATAGTTATTATAGCTATAAAAACAGCTCTCTTAAAAATAAATATAACTTTATTATCAATTGTTTTGTCTACTAAACATGAAATAATACAAAATCCACATGCAAAAGCCCCCCATAAGCACACTGTATAGTATGACAATAAGCAAAGTGCAAAAGCCGCTGCTAAACCAATGCAGCTTCCTAAATTCCAATTTAACTTATATCCTCTTACTAAAAAGTATACCCCCATAGCCACCGCTGTTAGGGATATGGAATCATTATTCAGATACATTCCGCAAAACATCACTTGTGGAACAAAACATGTAATTACTGCAAAAGAAAACGATGCAATTCTCCTTTCAAAGATCTCATTTCCAGTTTTCAGGCAAAAATAGCAAGTGAATGCTGTTGCTATAACACTTGGCATACGGGACATAGTTACAAGTACATTACTATTTTCTGTTATAACAGAAGCAATCCTCATAAAAGCAGCGCCTATTAGCGATGTCAAATATGGTCTTAATGCATATGAAAAACCCCAGCCAGGAATCATAACCTCTTGTTCATACCCTATTGGAAGTGTTCCTGTTCTAAAAATATAATCTGTCAAAATGAAGCGCGCATACTCATCAGGACAATATTTAGTGGATAACATTATCCCACCACTTAGGCAAATAAAAAAAACAATAAGAACTAATATCCTCTGCTCTGGGTACAGCTTTTGCCTTTTTATTTCATCTTGAATTGATTTATTTGACACGAGTATCACAGCCAATATGGCAAATAAATCTACTATTAAACAGTACATTATAGCGCATACAATAGTTCTTATTCTGATTATCGCAAAGTATCTTTCAATCGAATCATAACTGGAAATATCAATGCCAATGTATGGATCATCGCCATTAGTACAAATAACTAAACCATCTGGATCATCAAGTTTTACGATTAAATCATTCTGTATTTCTTGACTCACTACCCTATCAAGCTCTAAATCAAAATTTTCTGCACCTATTACTATGCTCATATCATGAATAATAATAGTATTATTGCCGTATCCTAAGTCCAACCGAAGATTATTAATATCCATCTCTATAGGAATTTCAAAATAAATTGCACTATCACCAGCATTTACATTCTGTGCAACAGAGCAATCTTCAGTAAAATCCAATTCGTCTTCATAGTAAACTTGAAACCAAAAACTATTATCCGACGTAACTATAGTCTCAAATCTTAATTTTTCATAATCAGGATTGCTGACAGTCATATTAAAAATGACTATATTAATAATAATCAGCATTACAGCCAAAAAAAAATAACTTCTATTATTCAATATCGTTACAAGCTTTCTCATAGTATCATACCTTCATTTTGCAAGTTCTCTTCCAATCGATACATGTGTTTATGCATAAACCAATTAGAATACAATAAAAGACATAAGCACCCGCTGAATAGCAAGCATAAAAGCTACTCCATTCAGAAAAATTCCTTTCTGACTGCATTAGAACAATTATCCACATTGTAATAATAAGACCAAGCTTTAATACCAGTGGTAATACGTCTTCTTTTTTCTTTTTTACAACACTGTTAATAAATATTACAATTTCACCAATTGTAACAGCAAAAACAAAGAAAACCACAAAACTAGACAACCTTTGAATAACTATCACTGCATTTTTAAATAACCTTTCATTTTCTTTATAGTTTTCTAATTTTTGTACTGCAGCTTCATTTGGTTGATAGTAAGAAACATCGTCGATGTAGTATTCAATGCCATCAATGCTAATTCCATTTACAAAGTTATTAAGATAGTCCTCATAAACAGGCTTGTTGTTAAGGCTGAGTCGAATCTTTATACTGCTCTCCTCAACATTAAAATCCTCATCTGTTAAAACATCTAATTTTACTCGGGAGCATTTTGCCTGCTCAACCTTTTTAGCATCATATACATCTTGGGAATCCACAAATTGAATCTGAATCACCTTACCTTCTTTATCAATCAGCAAGATTTCTAACTTGTCTTGTCCATTTTTAGGAAAAAACCATCCGGTAATTGTCATAGACTGACTAAGTTCATTTTTAGAAACCAATTCTTCATTAGTAAAATCCTCAAACAACAATGTATATTGATTATCGCTTGCAAAATCCGTGTATCGCCACTCTATATCAATAGGATTAAAATGAAAAACATTATCTAACCCCTCTACAACAGAATACTTAATCATTTGAGGAATGTCTTTGACAGTAAGTGGCGCACTAAATGGTGAAATAGCTATAATATTTCTTTTTTTTAGCTTTCCTGAATCAAAAGCATTCTTCAAATCATCACAGATTTGTTTATAATAAAGATCACACTCTATAGGATTAGTGTACAAATTCAAGTTATCTGCCGCATATCTTAAATTCCATGCGTATAAATCTATCCATACTTCTCCTTTTTCATTCTGAGAATCCCATCCTAACAAATCGCGATTATCTACAAGTTTCTTAAGATTTGGACTAACATCAGCAGCCTTATGTAACGTTTCCATCGATACATACACTCCCTCATATTCCTCGGTTGGCTCAATTGCCATTATATACTTACACATTTCTGCAAAATGCATTTCATTGAAATCCGAGGTCGCATATATACCATAATTAAAATAATTAATTGTCTTCAAAGTGGTTGTAATAGCAATTCCAATAATAAATGGTATTAACAATGCTATTATTTTTCTTAATACTATAAAACCTTCCGCATTAATAATAATAACTGCTACAACTATAGAAACTCCAATCATAAACAATGTCATCCATATGTGATCATACCTTACTATTCGATA
This sequence comes from Butyrivibrio proteoclasticus, assembly GCF_900115735.1. Taxonomy (GTDB): domain Bacteria; phylum Bacillota; class Clostridia; order Lachnospirales; family Lachnospiraceae; genus Butyrivibrio; species Butyrivibrio proteoclasticus_B. Next base: position 202,548 of record NZ_FOXO01000001.1, on the reverse strand, counting down.
AAAACCATATATTCCCCCCGCCAACAATAAATAGAGCAAAGAACTTTTCCTCATATTTACTCTTCCTATAATGCCTATATACAATGCCGCAATATAAACTGTCAGCACTGGCACAAGTGCTGTACAATAAATTCTCCCGCCGACCTTAGGCGCAAACATTACAGGACAAAAGAGTGTAATGAAAAAAGTCAAAAACGCTTTTAATGTATCTTGAGTCAAATCCTTCATAGTCTTAAATAAAAGCAGACATCCACTACTATACAATATGCCAAGTAATACAGAATACCTAGTATTTAATAAATTATTTAGCCACAGAAACATCCCATAGCCAGGAAGCTTTAGTAAAGTATAAAAGGAATAATCACCAAGAAAAAGGTTATCCTCCCCAAGTAAGTTAGCATATGATACCATTAGCATATCATCAACCCCAGCAGCATCGATTGGATAAAGGGGTAGCATACTCTGAATATAAACTCGCATGACACAAAACATCAATACTACAATACTAATTTTATTGACATGTAGCTTTCTAAACATTCTTTCCCGTACTCCTATTACTTTACTTACTCATTCTTTAATCACATAATATATAGTATTAATCACAAAATAAGTTCACCAACTCTGACATCCTGTATATCATCAAGCAAAACCACATTCACAAATCGCAAAAACACACTATACTTCCTATTTTTCTCAAAGGAACTATTAGAAAAACTCGCATCAAACCCTGTCTTACTTAAGAATTTCACCTCTGGTATAGCCACAGCTACATCTGAACGTTCCTTTAAAGGAAGCTCACACTCATAAGCACTTCCATCATCATTCAGAAGAATAAGAGACATTTTGTACTGATAATGCATATCTCCATTACAGAAGGCCCAGCCGTTAAATCTCAGACCCTCGTCACATTTTCCCCAATTATCAAAATAGTATCTAACATCGCACGTATGCTCATGATATTTGAAGTCAGAAATCCATTTGCACGAACAGTATTTCCTCCTAAACCATGGGTTTCTCATTACACGTCTGAAGTTTTCTTCCCAATAAATATGAGACGTACCATCTTTCTCGATTGTCTGAATTCCAAGCCTATATGGAATTATGTCCATCCTTATACAAGTTGCGTCAATTATGCATTCAAAGCCACACATTACTAAATCTTTACGGCCTTCAAATGCTTCAACCAAATCTTCTCTTTTCATATTTACTATAGGCGATTTAGATTTATATCCATATATATCCTCAAAAACAAGATAGCGTTCAAGATCAGCATTATCTGTTCTTCCCATTATGAATGACCACCCATAAATTCTAATCACATCATCAGCCATAATTACTTGATCAATGGAAGCATTTGTATGGGGAGCAGACTCATAATCATCAAAAACAGATATCTCATCAACATTATCACTTATGTCAATCTCCGCACCGTAATAATAATGAAGATTATGGTTAAGAAACGGATCTCCGTTCTTAAATAAAGGATGTCGCCTATATAGTCTTTGAAGTTCTCCAGAAAGCCTAAAATACTTATTTTGATCCTCAAAATCAGATCCTCTGCTCAATGACTCATAATGATATGCATATACATCCTGTCTTATAACAAGATAGTATCCAAGTTCATGAACTTTGAAGCAAAGATCAACATCGTTATATGCCACAGCGAAGCTTTCATCAAAGCCGCCAACCTGATTGAATACTTCTTTATCAATCAGTAGACACGCTCCCGTGACACAACTCACATTGTAATCTGATCTGTTAAATCCAAAATAACATATCTGTTGGTCATCTTTTCTTAGAAAGTTATGGGATGGTCCCTCTTTGATATTGGCTACCCCTGCATGTTGAATTATCGTTGACATTGGATAAAAAAGCTTAGCACCAACTACGCCAACATTTTCCTGAATTGCTTGTCCAAGTAAACGATCAAGCCAATCTTCCTGAAAAATCTCGATATCATCATTTAAAAACAGATAATATTCCTTTTTGGCTTTTTGAGCCCCAATATTACACATCTTAGAGAAGTTAAACTGAAATTTTTCATACACATATGCACAGTCGTTGTCTAAAAGATATCTTTGTATTAATTCTCTATTCTCATCAGAGCTTCCATTATCTACTACAATAATTTCATAATTCTTATATGTTGTATATTTTTTTATAGAGCTAATACATTGTTTTAATATAGGATAATTGTCTTTCGATGGAATAATAATGCTAACACCAGGATTTCCGACCGGTTCATATACTACACGATACTGGGATACATCACTTACGAACTCCAAATGTCCGGCGATATTTCTTCTTTTTAAAGCCTCTTCTTTTGCTCGCTTCGCAGCATCAGCAGCATAATTCTTAGAGCCCATAGCATATGCAACCGACTCTTTTCTTTCTCTCCAGTGATATAAAATTTTACTTATATGACCAACCCTTGCATTATCTGTATTTTCCATAAACCTCAGAACAAAGTCATAGTCCTGAGATCCATTAAACTCTGATCGTAACCCCCCAGTCTTTTTTACTATCTCCATCCTATATGCAGACAGATGATTAGTATAATTCAAACTCCAAAATAAGTCCGGAGACCAATCAGGCTTAAAGAACGGCATATGCCTAATTTTTCCGTCCTCTGTTATCTTATCTTCATCTGTATATATAAAATCCAAATTCGGATTCTCATTTAGTTTTTTAGCTATTTCATAGAGTGCATTTGCTGCCAGAAGGTCATCACAATCCATAAAAACCAAAAAGTCACCTTTTGCAACTGCAATTCCATCATTAGTTGCTGTTGATATATGGCCATTAGTCTGTCTATAAATTACAGTTACATGTTCATCATTTTCATATTCCTTTAGTGTAGGAACTACATTCTCCCATGTAGAACAATCATCAACTAAAATTAGTTCATAGTTGCCATATGTCTGTGATAAAACTGAATCAATAGCCCCTCTAAGTTGGCTATCCTCTGTATTATAAACAGGAACAACTATAGAGAAACTTGGAGTATTATCTAATACTGGGGCATCATCAATGTCCGAATTTTTCCTGAGCCACCTACGATACTTAATAAGATCATATTCATTCTCAAGATGGTATTCTTCTTTTTCATCTTCAGATTTAGATGTTTTTCCATTTTTTTGCTTTTTTAAGCTTCTGCTACCTGTTCCAATATATTCAATCAAATCTTCGAGAGGTACGCTATTATTGCAATCATTTTTAATACATTTCATCTGTTCAATATACGCAAGTATTCCATCAAGAACCTGCTTCTTTGACTCATCATCAAAAAGATTTCCAAAAATTATTCGATCATTTCCAATTCTTGATTGATTCTCACTTGGAAAAGAAAATAGCACATCATATAAATCGCTGTTTTCTCTTACTTCTCTCTGAAATCCATAATTATCATAGAAATCAAACATGAACGTCTTGTAGTGATTGCCATGCACGTTCTTTATAGCAGTCTCTGAGTTAAGAATTCCTGGATAAAGGAAATAACTGTTATATTTACAAGAAGCTGTTTTTTTGGCCTCGCCAACCACACGCTGTCCATCGCCATCCCAACTACTATCAAATATAAAAGAATCTGAATCAAACAATCCCATTTCACAAAAATATTTGTTTAATTCTTCTTTATCATCTTTCAGAGCTGAGATGCTTAAATATTTTAAATTCTGTACTCCATGTTTTTGTAATACATGATACAGATAATATCCCCCATCTAAAAAAAAGAGATTGTTATTGCCTTTGCTCTTCATAGTCCAATTAAATATTGCGTAATAGAACGGACCTCCAAAGAGTAATCCAAAAGTGTACCATATATTATCATTTCTCTCAAAGAGCTTATAAAATCCAGCTTTTATCTCATCTCTATGAGTTTCAGATTTAACATACCCACCTAGATTACTCAATGTTATCTCTATAAATCTATCCTTATTATTAGCTGACATTGATTTATACTCCCGACTTCCATGAATGATTAAGCACTACAATTCCCTCACCTACATAATCCATCTTAACAAAAAATGTCTTTATCTTAGCGCTGTAATCAAGATTTACTATCCCTGCCTGATCAAAAATTCCAACATCAAAATAGTATTCGCCACCAATAAGGTTGAAGCAGTCATATACCAGTTCAATTTCGTTGTAACCTTTTTTCCATGGAATCTTAACATTATCAAGTTTGGTATTGATTCCGCATATATATTCGTTATCTATCCTCCTGATGGCTACGCCAAGCAAGGGATTTTCTATGCTTTCGTCTGCAACCAGATAACTTACCTTAAGAACTACCTTCTGACCATGCTTTATTTCCTTGATTTCTCTTTTCATCGAATCCATCATGTAAAGGTCTTGGATCTTTACAATATCTATTCCAGAAACATCTATCTCTTTCTCGGGTTCAGTTAATCCTGTATTCTCATCTTTCTGTGCCAGATACTGCTCTATTGGCATCTCACTCTTTAAAAAATCAAGATAACGGTCAGTAACTTCATCTGTGTTACCATCAAGAATTAGTTTTCCTTGATTTAGCCAAATAGCTCTGTTACAGAACCTTTTTACTGCATTGATATCATGCGTTACAAAAAGGATTGTCTTACCTGCCTCAATAAACTCAGTAAACTTGTCCATACATTTTAGCTGAAACCTCACATCGCCTACTGCAAGTGCTTCATCGACTATCAGTATGTCCGGATCTACATTTATTGCTACAGCAAAAGCCAACCTTACAAACATACCGCTTGAATATGTCTTGACAGGCTGATCTATAAATTCACCTATATCTGCAAACTGTAGAATATCCGGTATTTTCTTTTCAATTTCCGCCTTACTGATATGCATCATGGTAGCATTGAGGTATATATTCTTTCGCCCTGTATACTCCATATTAAATCCAGCGCCCAATTCCAATAGAGCTGCAACCTTACCTTTAACTTCTACATTACCCTCAGTCTGGTTTAGTACTCCTGTGAGAATCTTTAAAATTGTAGATTTGCCAGAGCCATTTCTTCCTACAACACCTACAATCTCACCCTTACCAACTTCAAAAGACACATCATTGAGTGCATAATAGTTCTTGGCATATACTTTTCCTTTTCCGCCAATTCCCAGCGCTTCCCTAAATCTATCCTTAGGATCATCGTACATCTTGTAGATTTTTGTCACATGTTCCACTTTAACTACAGAGTTTTCCATAATATCTCCTACAGTACATCTGAAAAATGTACCTTTAATCTATTGAAAAATTTTACTCCACCAATATATATTGCAATTGCCACTATCCAAAAATATGCTGTCCAAACAGGTTTATCCCAAAACCATCGTTTATATAAAATTGCATCCCTGAAGCCATCAATTATGTAGAAAAACGGATTTATTTTGAAAGCAACAAGCAGGGCCGGAGACAGAGTAGCTTCAGCATTCCACATAATAGGTGTGAGCCATGTGCCAATTACAAGCAAAATATTTATGATCTGCGTCATATCTTTGAAGAAAGCTGTACTTGCAGCAGAAAAATAGGATAATCCCAATATAAGGAAAGCTGAAGCAAAAATGTAGTAAAAAATCTGAACTGTATATAAATCAATGCCAATACCGTAAACACATGCTACTAGCAGTAGAAATGCCAAGAAGAAAACATGGACAAAAAGTGCAGAGACAACCTTAAGTACAGGCAATATTCCGACATTAAAAACCATCTTTTTTACTAGATAGCTATATTCCATAAGAGAAGACGCTCCTCCATTGAGTGCTTCCTGAACATAAAACCATGGAATAAGACCTGACATAAGAAATAAAATAAATGGATAGTCACCTACATTTCCCGAGCGCAGTCCAACTTGAAATACAAACCAATATAACAAAAGCGTTATAATAGGATTAACAAATGCCCAGAACACACCAAATATGCTTCCGACAAATTTGGCCTGAAAATCGTTCTTGGCAAGATCCCAAAACATATCCCTGCTCCTATATATGTCTAGCGGAACCCTGAATATCGTTTCAATGTTCCTTAGACAATATATTCCCAAAGCATCAATCAACAGACACAAAAATATGCTAATATACATACTTATCCTGTCGTGTATATTAAATGCCAAAAATATATTGGAAATGACTGCTGCTAATATTATTATTACTGCTGCGATAATCTTCTTTTTTTTCATATTACTGCACCAAAGCCTTTATCCTTCTTTTTAATCCCCTCAATACTCTTTTGCCAAACCTTAGAAGTCTTACTCCCGGAAATCTTCTGTAATGCTCAACTGCCTGTTCAAACACGTTAATTAACCTATTTTTCTCATTGATGATAGCATCCTTTTCCGCAATGACTTTATCAAGGTTAACAATATAAGTATCCTTGCTATCAGCTAATGCCTGATATGAGCCAAGAAGAATTATCTTTTCATCTAGTTGCTTTCTCAGGTTTTGTGCTTCTTTTTCTGCCGTAGCACAATAAGCGATTTTTTCCTGTTCAAATTTATATCGAAGAACATCTTTTTCATTTTTATGCTCAGCCAGATTAGTATCAATCTGATTTTTTAAATCATTAATTATATTTTCTTTATCATTCAAGCAACTAGAATAGTCATCTACCAGTTTTCTTAATTCTGATGCTCTTTCCTCAAGAGAATCGACATATTCTTCACCCCGAAGAATAAACTCTGCATCAATTGTAATTGGTTCCTCATTTCCTTCAATAGAGATAATGACCTGCGGATCATTTCCCTTAAGTAGTACCTCTTTGCCAAAATCAATACAATTTAAGTACTGTAATGTAAGCACTTTAGTTCCCTGTCTGACATTGAGATATTTCAACAAACATCCCTGAAATTCAACAGGATCAAATCTCAAACAGCGTAGATCCTTAGTATTTTCTAACCTGTAGTTAACATAATATGCTCCATTATTGGATAACAATGCCTTTATAGGTATAATATCCCTCTCGTTAAAGCCCTGTCCTCTATCCAAATAAATATGACTATATACATAAGGTTTTTTTAAATGGTAGTTATCTTCAGTGGTATCTACCGGTGTTTTTTGCATGGTGATAATGAACTGATATATCTCACCAGTCTTTCGCTCATTGAGAATATTCAAAAATAACTGTGGTGCATTTATCTCTGCTCCTCTAAATTGCTCTGTTAGCCCGGTCTTCTCATATGTAGCTTCGACTGTCTCAATATATAAATCTGAATTCTTAGCAAAGTCTTCAAGATTTTCCAGTCCCCAAAAATGCACATGAGTGTCATCCATAAGTCCTACACTTGTATAATCAACCCTGTCCATGTATGACTTTAAAATAATATCATTGTGTGTGATATTAGGGATAGAAATAAGTACCTTCCCATCCTCTGCGAGCATATTGCCTGCTGCCTTTAGCACCTTAACAGGTTCACTAAGGTGCTCCAGTACGTCAGCAAAGATTATTGCATCAAACTTTATGTCTTGGAACTTAGTGGTCCACTCATATTTCTGAATATCTCCGCAAATGCCATCCTTAGCGTATTTTATCGCGCTTTCATAGGCTTCACTGTCATATTCAACGATATAAACAGTACAATCTAATGCCTCTTTCATATAGCGTGTCATTCTGCCGAATGAGCACCCAAATTCCAGCACAGTCATCCCACGCTTAAGTTTCTTAACAATTATTCCGGTGGATGTCGTTTCTGACAAATCCATCTCAAAATTATACTTTGACATTACTTATCTCCTGATTCTCATCCTATAGCATAAAATGCCTAGTTAGGACATTTCATTACGTATTCCATTTATTGCAAGTTGTATTATCCAAGACATAAGAATTCCTACAGCAGTAGCAAGAATTACAATAACTGCTTGTGCCAATATGTAATTCTTATTTGTGATAAGCACAATCAGTTCTGAATTTGATACAAGGTTCTGTATTACGAGTAAATGAAAAACATATATGCCATACTGATGTTTCGCTAGCAATCTAATGAATTGTGATATTCTGCTTGAGCCAAAAAATTCCGGCACTTCGAGTATGCACCAAAAAAATAGATTTATTGCTAGTAAGATAGCAATAACAGAATGCCAGCCATATCCAGAAACATTATCTGTATGAATACCATATTGCATTCCTAAAATCCCATAACCTATAACTCCGCATAAAGATGCTATTATTCCAATGCAACTAAAAAAATTTTTCCGAATAATACAAGTGCCATATTTATTCATTAAATGTGCCACAGCCATCCCAAGAACAAAGTTATCCAAGTCCGTAATTATCGTTTGCCTGCTCAAGTAGAATGAATCATATGTTCCATAAATCGGCCCCCAGTGTAGGAATATATACTTCATAAGTATAGTAATACTCACACTAAAAACTACAAATATGGTATTAAATTTGCACAGCATTTTATTGAGTACCGGAGAGACGATATAAAACATTGCAGTAACGGACATAGTCCATAAAACTCCATTTACTGCGCTAACTCCCGGTAATATATTTTGACAAAAGAACATGGTTGCAATAACACTCTTTATCCCCTCTTTCGACAACCATCCTGCACCACTCGAAAAAAACAATACGATAACAATCGATAAATAATACTCAGGAGCTATTCTAATGAACCTTTTTTTTAAAAACAGCCAATAATTCTCACTTTGTTTTTTCAGAGATTGGTATATAGACCAGCCACTTAATACAAAGAATCCGGTAACACCAACTTCCCCACCAAGTATAATAATAGAAGATATTATTCTGTTATCTATTGGAACGCTACCATTAATTACCCATGTATGATAGACCATCACAAGCATGAGCATCATAACTCTAAAGCAGTCAGCCCCCATATTTCTACTATATTTCATTTTAAAACAATCTCTTTTTTTAAGATTTAGTACTTAATTTTCATCAATTTCTTAATGATTTTTTTGGCAATTCTCAATCCAATAAAATTACTTCTGGATAATCTCTGTACAAATCTATAAGTTGCAGAATTTGTAATTTCAGCATATCGTCTGAGATCCACATCAGTTTTCATCTCTGAGGTATTCCCATTTCCCAATTCACTGTTAATATACAAATATTCATAATCTGCAGTCTTCGTACTATTTAAGTCAGCAAGTGCCATTTGCATATATAATTCATCATAGTCGAGACGCATATCATCCAGAGTACGAACTTTTAACTGACTTTGTTCTTCTTTGATTCTATCAAGCTTCGTTGGATTATCCATTAAATTCTGAATAGCTTCTTTTATTCTCTTATCAAGATTATCCAATGGCAAACAACACTCTTGGCAAAACTGTCCCATTCTTTGTCCCAATGCTCCCATATCAGAAACAAGCACAGGCTTTTCGCACAATATAGCCTCACTCAATGTATACGAATATGTCTCAGGCCATATTGATAGAATACAAACCAAATCCACATCAAACTCTTCCATAAGTCTTGGGAGATCGTCATTGCTATAACCGCCAAACCAATAATAATTCTTTTGTATCAATCCACTCAGCTTATCATATCCAACTTTTCCAAAGAGAAACCAATTAACGTCAAGACCCGAGCCTTTTATAATCTCGTAGATTACTTTTCCACCCTTTTCTTCATTTATGCCGCCAATAAATGCTACATTCAATCTCTTCCTGTAACTGTTTTTGCTCTTTTTTTCTATATGCAAAGTATCTACAGCACCAAAGCAACCTATGTCTGTAACACAAATAGCTCTTACTTCAAAATCCTCCGACAAATATCTAAATGGTACTAATACCTCAAATCCAGTATCTTCCCTTCCATATTTATCTTTTACGTCCTCGCGGCTTACTTTTGATGTTGGAATTATGGCCTTGGAATTATTGGATGTAATTTCAAGATATATTTCGTTCTTCTTATACTTTGTCTCTGATTGATATACTGCCCATCCTACAAATTTATATGTTTCACCATAGGCCATCTTATCTTCGAGTTTCCACACAACTTTATCTGAAAGCTCTACATTATCAAATTTTTTTCTGTCGAATTCGTATCCATGCTCGATAACTTCCATTTTATTGGCAAGATCAGAATAATATGATGTAAAAATTTCTTTTACACTTTCATTGGGAAGAATAAGCTTGTCGCAAGCCCTCAAAATATGATGACATTTTACTCTCCATATTTTGATATAATCTATCTTGTTATATATGTTTTTTTCTTTCTCCAGATATTTTGTCCAAACATTTTCAGTATCATTTTCTTTGGAAATATAAATATGTCTTTCATCCAGTAATTTCTCAGAAGGACAGATCATAAAGTAATCATGAAGAGTAAAAAGTACAGGAACTCCCAGCTCATCTGCTATTTCAACAACATCAAACGACAATGTACATAAATGATGAATATGTACCATCTCTATATTAAATCCAAGGATAATATTTTCAAAAGCATTTCTGATTCTCGCGTCATTGAATGTGTAATAATCAGGTTTTCTTCCTATAAAAAATCTCCACGAAAATTCTTTATCCCTATGATAAAATGTTAAATTCAAATAATCGCGATCTCTAGCAGCAACAAAAACATTATACTTGTCTTTCATTTTTTGAGTCAGATGCTTTACATGTAACTGTGTTCCACCTACATTATCATCCGCTCCCTGCTTAAAATCAGATTGTAAAACATACAGTATATTTTTTCTGTTTTCCCCCATAGCAAAATACGGTTTCAGATTGTCTGAAACGCATCTATTTGGATTATCTCTTACGTGAACATCATTCGCATGCATAAGCTGTGGATAACGTTCCCTTAATATTCTGTCATGCTCTCTAATATATTCTTCTTTTTCTTTACTCAAAAAAGACTTGGTACCTGTATGAAGAATATAGGTATCATCGCACATCACATGTCTATAGCCCACTTGAATGGCTCTATTACAGAAATCATTTTCCTCTCCGTAACCTCTCTGAAAAGTAGCAGCATCAAACATTCCTATTGCATTTATCACTTCTCTTTTTATATACATACAAAAGCCATGCGCAACAGATATTTCAGGATACTTCTTCAAACTTACCCTTTCAACTGTTTCCGCTGTCTTCTCAAGTGACATATCTTCCGGAAGGGTGTTTTCCTCACAAAAATTAGGAACAGAGCATAATGTTGCATTATTTGACAACGGAGTGACTGTTCCTATTTGCTTTTCACGATATGCGCAATTTTTGATTTTTTCTAACCAATTAAATGTAACAATGGTATCAGAGTTCAACAATAATACATCATTTGTTTCTGACAAACTCATTCCGGTATTAATATTTTTAGAAAAACCATTGTTTACTTCATTGTGTATAACAATTACATTTTCTTTCTTTTGAGAATCAAGATATTCCTTTATCCTGGGATCAGTACTGTTATCATTTATCAATACTAATCTATTCGTTTTAAGGTCTGTGTACTTATATACACTTTCAACACATAGAACTAAATCTTCATATGCATTATATATAGGAATAATAATATCACACATAACATCCATAATAGGAACTCCATCTATTTCAAAGCATTTTTCTATATCTGATTCGATATAACACATCAGCTATCCACGCAGTGCTAATATCGTTTGGAATGTTCATTCCATATTCTTGTGGCATTTCAACATATTTAAAGCATTCTTTATACGCATCATTGTGTTCAAGTATTATCTGGCGAAACGAAGCTCTTTTATAATATTCTCCTACCATTTTTTTGAGCTCACTTATATCGCTTAACACTTTAACTAAAGAATCCGTATCCGGTTCTATAATAATTCCATTTCTGTTTTCTTTGACCAATTTTGCAATATTCCCAGACAATCCATTGGTTATTACAAAACATCTAGCTTTCAAGGCTTCAAAAAAAGTAAAACTATATGTTTCAGGTACAACCGAAAACAAAACTGCCACATCTATTTTTTTTTGAATCAACTGCTGAGTCATGTAATCATTGCCACGAAGCGCATTTTCAATCGGAACACATATTATATTTTTATTATTGGGACTATGGCTTCCCATATGATAGAAATTGTATTTCTCTCTAACCTCTTCAGAAAGACAATCCAATGCATTGTACCATAAGTCAGCTCCTTTTGCATGAATTCCATCTCCTACAAAAGCAACATTAAGCTTTCCGTTTTCGGGTATTTTGCGTACAGTCTGTTCAATTCCATTACTGATACGAAAATGGCCTTCAACTCTAACATTACCGGCATACATAGGAAAAACCTCTTTCCAAAACCCTGCTGCCGTCTCCGAAGGTGCAATAACAGTCACTTTATTAAATGTTCCAAGAAACCATTTTATTTTTTCAACCATTTGTAATGATTTACTGTAATATACGCAATCACTGCATTTACTTGCATACAATCTGGCATCACCACAAAAAGCAACGTCATTCTTTAAAAGATTTGTCTGAAAGCAGCAAGAATAGTAATCATGTACAAAAAAAACAATTTCTTTTGAAAATGAAAGAATTCGTTGTAAAGCATCCAAATTACTCCATTTAAGATGATGTATAAAGACTCCACAGCACTTCTCACGAGCCATAAGATTTCTTATTAATGAAGAAATCCTCTTTTCACTAAATACTCCTATAAATTCTCCACAAAAAGCCAATCCCCATCCCGAAATTTTAATTCCAATCTTCTTTATTACCGGGAAAAGCACAAATGAATCCAATCCATTTTTTGAACAGTAATCCACCTGATATCGTATATACTGATCAGTCCCTGAACTGCCTATAAAAGGATTTCTATAATGAACTATAATAAAAAAACTATTATTTCCTTGCAGTCTCACAATACCTAACCTTGCTTCTCTTTCCTTGTTGACCTAGTGATTATAAACTATTGATCATGATGATTCAAGTTGATGTAATAACGTATGCCACATCCCCTAATCTGGTAATTTCACACGGAACAAGTATTTAAGGCGCTTATTCAATATTACCGTTTCCTCAATACCACAAACACATCCCCCGCCCAGGCTTTAAAACGTGTATAGCAATCAAGCATAGTCAGCAATGAAATGATTCCCATTACATTCCTCGCGGAGATATACCTTTCTCTTTTCCTGTTAACCGTCTTGGACTTTTCCAGGATTCTAACAGACGATTCCGATAAACCAAGGACTTTCTTATTCTCCAGAAGCATTTCAGCAATATCAGCTGATTTCTTAGCCAGCCCCGAGCGTATCTCTCTAGTCTTATCATTTGAAGGGGTACTGACATGCATATGCCTTCTGTGGCGTACTAATGGCCTATTATATGAATATAAGGTTCCCCTTGCAATTGCTATGCACCAAAAAAACTGGTCATGAGGCCAGTTCTCGTCCCACATATCATCGATATATTGAATCAGTTTTCTCTTCATGGCATATGTACATCCCTGCCGCAGAGTTTCCTGGAAGGCGCCACTAAACGGTACCTTAGTAACTTCATCTTTTCCAAGAGAGGGCTGATAAACATATGCCTCTTTCCCTGTCTTGTTCTCAAAAGGCTCATGCCTTGACACCAATAGTTCAATATCCGAATTTTGAGAACAGATTTCACTCATTATTCTGATTTTGTCTTTGTCCCAAATGTCATCCTGATCGGAAAGAAAAATCAATTCGGCAGAAGATGACTTTATAGCAGACATAAAATTTCTTTTCCAACCAAGGTTGTCACTATTGACGGAAAGTTTCCAGTTACTATCCAGATTATGTTCTGATATAAAGTTCCTGATAGTAGCTACCGTTTTATCAGTAGAACAATCATCCTGTATGATTACTTCATCCGGCTGCTTAGTCTGAGTATAAATTGACTCAAGTTGTTCCAATATATACTTTTCACCATTGTATGTGCACATTACTACCGCAGTCGTCATTTTATATTCCTTAAATAAGTATTTTTTATTTGCATACAGTTTCCAGCGCTCTGATGTATTCTTCAGAAATCACTTTGTTTGAATATTTTTCAAGCAATATGTTCCTTGTCTCTTTTTCAACTGCTAATCCTTCGTTTTCTATGAGATTAGCCCATTCCTCTGCATCCATGGGATCATGTACATAATCTGCCTTACCTTCTGTTACCTCCAAAAGGGACGTTTCTCTGGTTGTGACAGTAGATGCACCTCTTATCATTGCCTCTATGGGAGGCATTCCAAAGCCTTCAAAAACGCTTGGAAAAAGAAATTTTCTGCAATTATCGTACAAAGTATTTCTTTCTTCGTTGGAGATAAAACCGGTATAAACCACCAAATCATCCAACGCATTACTACTAATAAAGTCAAACACCTCATTTACAGCGTTTACTGTCACACCGGAAATAACAAGCTTATATTTGTACCCTCTGTCTCTCAATATCTTCATTGCCTTAAGAAGAGTTATCAGGTTTTTATGCTTAGCCAGCGAACATACTGTATAGTAATACTCGTTCTTTTTGATTCCATACTTTTCAGAAACACTATCAAAATCCACAGTTCCAGACATGCAAATCGGATTGTATATAACTTCAACCTTTTCCGGATTTACTGCAAAATTCCGAACGATATCATTTTTGCAAAATTCTGAGATTGTTATTATTTTCTGTGATATCTTACAGTCGTTCTTCCAAGCCATCTTAAAATATATGTTTCTTATTTTTGAAAAATACTCAGGATAATGCAAGCTCTGAAGATCATGAATTACTGTAATCGTAGGAACATTGCCCATAAAAAATGGCCTTGAATAAACAGGAAAAAACCATACATCAATCTTTTCTTTTTTTGTATATTTAAAAAAATGAATATTTTCCCAAATCACTCTTTTAACAAAGCTGGCCGTATTAACCGGGCAAATGACCATTTCAAATTGTCTACTGTTATATTTTTGAAATGACTCAGCATTATCTTTAGAAGTAAATAACACAAATGTATGGTCACTTATATAGCTTTGGAATCCATCCAGTAAATTTCGTACATATGATTCTGTTCCACCGTTTTTCCCGGGTTTCACCCAGAGAAGATCAACTCCAATTCTCACTTTTCCTGCATCTTTCCCACTTCGTCCTCACTAAATCCCTTTGTACTATCTTTCTGAACAAGAATCTTTATTGTTTCAAAGATAATCTGAAGATCCAAAAGAAGTGAATAATTTGTTATGTAGATCAGATCAAGCTTGAGCTTATCAAGCGCTGATGTGGCGTAGTTGCCATAAACCTGGGCATAGCCTGTAAGGCCGCCCTTGACCTTGTACCTGTAGCAGAATTCAGGGATTTCCCCGATATACTTATCTACATGTTCAACTCTCTCTGGCCTTGGGCCTACGATGGACATTTCACCTTTTATGATGTTGATAAGCTGTGGAAGCTCATCGATCCTGAATCTCCTTATTATCTTACCCACTTTTGTGATCCTGTCATCTTCATCCTCTGCAGGATGAGGAATGCCGTCTTTTTCTGCATCTACAATCATTGAACGGAATTTCAGGATCATAAAGTGCTTTAGATCAAGAGTGATTCTCTCCTGCCTGTAGAATACAGGGCCGCCATCCTCCAGTTTAATCGCTATGGCAACCACAACAAATAACGGACTCAGGACAATTAGAGCAATCAAACTTAAAGCTACGTCAAAGAATCTTTTCGTATATCGCATAAAAGGGTTGATCCTATTGTTGCGGTTCATAAAAAGAGGTGTATCAATAAGGTTCAGCTCTTCTGCGCTTCTGGCTATGATATCGGATATCTTTGGTACGAAATATATTCTTTTATCACGGCCATAGCACATCTTTACTATCTTATTTTTTTCAAAGTCAGGTATATCATTTAAGAATACTGCATCGTAAGATGAAAGCTTTTTCTCGATAGCTGCATCACCAATATCATAAGAAACGCTTTCCACGATTTTATATTTGTAGGGGATTTCATTAATCTTCTCACAGAGAGCATTTTCTATTCCGCCATGGATTTCCAAGACTTCTAGTGGAGGGAAGTGCTTTCTGTAGATGTTTACCATTGGTATTACAAGAAGACAGTTCACAACTGACTGAAGAATAAATACCACAGAGTAAATAACTACAAAGTTAGGAAAAAATCTGAACTGTCCCGTGATAACGCAGGATATAAATAACTCAAGAAACGCTACTGACAAAAGCGTAAGTACCTGACCTGCCAGAATGTTGGCCTTACGCTCGACGCCAATCTTAAAGGCATGCATCCACTTGCCAATAATGTAATATAGAGAAAGGTAGATTCCCGTTGCCATACCAAGGTTACCCAAGCCCAAAAGGTGTCCGGTCTGGTTATTTACCTGAACAAACTCATACCAGGCGTCAAAGAATATGGTTGTAGATATAATAACTAAGATTACAAGGCATACTCCTCTGTAAAGATATTTTTTATTTTTTCTTGAAGTGTTTGAAACATTCTTCATCATGAATTCTTTTATTTTATTTCCTTAATTGGGTGATTATTATGATATCTTGTTTATTTTATCACAATCCCATTGTACTAACCACCTTTACTTGCAGGGCACATCATGACTGCTTCGTTAACACATATTTTGCAAGTTCCTGGGCAATACACTCAATCATATAGAGTCTGGAATAACCATTCCTCTCATAAACTTCATATTTAAGGCCTATACGCTTTAAGGTATTCTTAAAAGACTTTTTGGAGCTGGCCCCACCAATGATAAAGTTAGTGATGATTTCCGGGATGATATGAACTTTTTTGCCCATTTTAAGCGCCCTGAGATACCATTCATAATCGTTATGGACGTTACCTACGATATAATCCCCCACTTCACTATAAGCCTTTTTGGTAACAAACATAGCTGGGTGATTAAAATTGCGTGATGTCTGATATCGTCTAGAATATTTCGCGTACTTACGAATTATCTGTGAGCCATTGTGAATATAAATACCGCCCATGTATATGTCAGCATCTTCGCTTTCTATTTCTCTAAGCAGTATCTCCATAGCGTTTTTTTCATAGTAATCATCGCTGTTAAGAAGTCCGATAATGTCACCTGATGAAGCGTGAATTCCCTTGTTCATGGCATCATAGATTCCATTGTCCGGCTCAGATATTACTCTTAAGGCGATTTCTTTTGCATCGTACTGCTCCCTGTAGCCTTCAATAATACTTAAGGTATCATCAGTAGATCCACCATCAACAATGATGTGCTCATAAGGGTGTATGCTCTGGGCAAGGATTGATTCAATTGTCCGACTGATAGTCAGCTCGCTGTTGTAGCAGGCTGTAACTATGGTTACTTTAATATTTGACACGTAAGGCTCCTATGTGATCATCTGTACTATAAACTATGACATTATTTTTTACCACGAAAAACAGCGATGTTTATATAACATCGCCTGATTATCCTGTCAATGTATAATTAATATATCATCAAAAGATGGCTGAAAAAAAAGAATTCCAATAGGACATAATACTATTTTTATCATTTTTATATTTATTTGAGCTGAAATAGTCCTTTAGTTCATCTTCAACTATAGTTATCTCTTCTATCCTATTGCGATTCTTGGGATCATCTTTTGTGAGTCTTATCCATTCTAAGGCCTTTTCAAGATAATCATTAGCCAATTTAGGCTCATTTTGGGCTTTTCTGTCAACAGCTCTTTGGATTTCGCCACCTATATTCAAAATTTGTTCACTAATGCTCATCTTATTCCATCTTGCACTTTCCATATATATCACCTCATCTGGCAATCCATCTATTCACTATGTCTGTTAAATAATTTATGGTATTTTCGTCAGTTATCACTCTACCAAATGTACCATTTTGAATTTTTCTATTTTGCTTTACATTCAATGTGGAACTCCACTCTATGGAATGATCCTCGTAATATATATTGGCACCAAATAAATCATTTTCATCAGATCCATCATCATAAAGCTCTATGCCCAGATCAGAATGCATTTCCATATTAACTGCAACAATTTCCCTTTTTGCATCTATAACTATCTTAACCATATCTTCAAAATACTGTGGCTGCATTTCGTGAATCTCATCAATACTTACTCTGTTTCTTAAAATCATAAAATCATTCCTCTTTATGCATTTAGGAAAATGCAATCGTCCTCTATTATTGGAATTATATTATTTAATAGTATAACAATTTATTCTCAACAAGAAAACAGCGACGCTCAGTAATTTTCGTCATTTTGAATATCTGGTAAATGTAACAGATTCAATCTCAACTGTGCCTGGTTCGTTCACATGCACAAGAAATTTATAATTTGCGCCGCCTCCGGCAAAATCAAAATTATAATTTAGCTCACCATTTTCATCAAACATGCTGCTGGTAATAACTGCTGAAGCCATCTGAGTCTCTGTCATATTGACCATATCTTTGGAAATAATCTCAATTGTGCATAAGTCGCGGTCTTCTGTAGATTGATCGCCGCTCAGATTTCGTAACTTAAATGTAGCTGTATACTGGCCAGGTAGCACTTCTATATCTGTACCTTCTACTATATCCTCAGCGCTAACCTCATAGCTGCCAGGGAAATAATCCATCGGTGTATACCCAAGACTCTTAAGTGCTGCAATTGTACCTTGATCATTGGTATATACAGCAGACCACTGAGATATAGGCTGATAAAGAAATCCTTCATTGATAAGTCGCTGTGCTTCAACATTTATATCTGTAATTATGGTGATATTTTGCATGGCAGCAAGACTTGCACCACTAAACAGAGTGCCTTTTATATCACCAAATCTCGTATTGTATAGTGCAGGATAAGTATCGCAGTAAATATCTCCGTCAGCCTCATCCTGAATGGCTTTAATTGTTACAGCCTCCGCCTCCATCTGCCATGTGATATCATCGAAAGCCATTCTGATCTGAACATTTCCAAAAACAATCAAGATCACTGTAAGAACAATCCCAACTGCCAATCCGATAGAAGACCAATCATCTGTATGCTTTGTAGTAACTAAAGATATAATAGTGCCGCAAGCACTCCATATAAGGATCAATATACTAACACCTAGTAAAAAAACAGTAATTAATGAAGCAAATCCCCCAATGTTCCCGCTTATAGAAACAACTACTGTTCTTATCCATGTGTAAAACCAAGGAAGCTTATATAGTATTATTGCAAAGATTGCACTAAATATAAAAGGCTGCCACACTAGCTTTTCATCTTTCTCGTACCTGACCATTCCCAACCATATACCGGCGAATATCCAAATAAAATATGAGACGTTTGCCCAGTATTGCAAATCAGCAAACAAGGTGGCTGACATTACTATGAATAATAGTACGGAAATAAATCTTGTCTGTTTTTCTTTAATGCAGAAAAAACCACGTATTGCTGCAATATAGATACCCAAATAAAATACAAAGCAAAATACACCGAAGTCCGCTAAAAGACATATAAAAGCATTCTCAACAGGTCCGGCAATCTCATTTTGTGAAAGAATTGTAGTATTGACACCTATGGTATTAAAAGTAGTCTTTAGTCCTCTTCCAAAAAGGATTTCAAGAAGGCTACCGCTTCTAGCCAGCCTGATAGTTTCAACCGGAGCAACTATCCTGTATCTGAATCCGATATCACCGAAATAGTTCAGGTAAGGATCCTGCTTAAAAGCTTCAAACATGGCAGTAAACCTGGAAGTTACGTTAGTTATTGCAACCATGTTGGTCTTAAGGCTGAAAATAATCAGTCCTATTATAAACAAAATTACAAGAACTGCACCCGCTATTATAGTTTTGGTTTTTGACCTATCAAATGATTTTGTTGATACCTTTTCTGCAGCTATGCTATTTACAGCATTTAACTTTCTATCTCTGCAGCTGATCACAGCATACGCTACAAATACCGCCGCAACCAATATCAAAGCGCTTCTTGTAGCTGTGAGAACAACACCTGCTATTGCAATTGCACTTCCAGCAAATTTGAAGACTTTTTTATCTATGAAGAACAACGAAAGCATCAGTAATACTATTGCTGCAGTTGCATCAGGGATTGGATTGAGGAAGTACATATTCATTCTATATGCAAAGTGATCGAAGAATACATACTTGATAATTGCTGAAGACACCAGCACCAGAAGCACCCCCCACAGCTTTTCCATTGATGTTTCCACACACTCTTTTCCATGCTGTGCAATGCAATATCCTCCAAATACCAAAAAGAAAACAGTCAGTGCAAATCTGTATGATGCAATTTCAGGTTTATATAATAATGCAAAGAAAGTTGTGGACATGACGGTGGCTGTCGTAAAAACAAGGTGTTCTACGGCAAATCGTTTTAAAAGATTCAGATTATCTTTTACCCCGGACATGGCAAAAAATATCACAAAGAATATCAGTTCATAGAATCCGTCGCTTTCTTCACCGCCAATGGTCATTAGAACAGCAAACAAAAGTCCCATGTAAAGGTAATCGCTCCAGACGAGCAATTCACTGTTTGTCTTTTTTTCCTTATTGATAAATACAATTCTCCCAAGCAATATTCCAATCCCTGTATAGATAAGGTATATGACATTGGTCCAATGTTCCATAGCATAGAACATGCTGCCAAACATCATAATTAACACGAGAATGGCCTGCTTTTTGGCCAATTTGTCTTTACATCTGACAATCACGACTATGGCTGTGATAAAAGCTGCCAAATATAAGATAAATGACAAAGCACCAAATTCATAAAGCATTGATGAGAATGTGTTATCGCAGTTATCCGGCAGGTGATATCGAGAGACCAATAAACCTCTTCCAAAAAGGATTTCTCTTTTTCTTCCTGACAAAAACGGAGTGATCGTATCCTTTATGAAAAGTGCATTAGTTATAGATAAAGCCCCACCTGTTAATAACTTAATAGCTGCAACAGCAGAAACCAATCCTCCAACGATTTTCTGCCAAATATCTTCCGAAAATATAAAAGTAATTGCAGCAAGTATCAGAACCGCTTCCAGTTCAGCCTGGGAATTCACAAAGTAACCTGATTTACCTGCAAAAATCATTCTTATGATACCAAGTATTATTACAGCCAATAATAATACCCACATCTTTTTGTAGGCATTTTCAAAATTCCTGCCGCCTGCTGCCACCATAAAGCCCGCGAAGATTGTTCCAAATGTTGAAGCAACAAATTTAAGGGAGTCAGGATTGTTGTTAATAACTTTATAATATACCGAGAACATCAGCATTATAGCTGTAAACCACCAATATCTTTTTAAAAAAACTACTGCCTTCCGGAGGTTGTCTTTTAAACCACTCAAAAGAAAAAAGACAATAGGCGCCATCAATAAAAAGAGGTGGTCCCTTGATATATCAAGGTATGTTATATATATTGCTACTGCCAATCCTATCGGCAGATAGTCATCCCAGGTTAAATATGTTTTTTTATCTGTCATGTCCCTTGTATCACCTATCTGTACTTTATCCTTATGTTACATAAGTACATTGTCTTTAAGTTACAGCCTTATTTTACATTCAAAGTCTTATTATCAACATTTCTGTAAACCGTAAATTCTGCTCCACTGCATTCCTCAACTTTTTCAAGGCCTTCATAGATTTCGTCAAGCTGGTTATAACCATCGCCTGCAATTATGTAGTCAATTGTCTCTGTATGATACTCATATTCCCAGATAGGAAGTATGAATGTAGCATCAGAAAGCGTTCCTGAATACGCTTCGTTACTAAGGACTGCCAATAAATCGTCCTGACTGATCTCATATTGATTATCTGTGGCATCAAAGTAAAAATCGTAAATCTTGGTATCGGCCGTAAACAGCCCCCCTCCAACAAACATAACATTGGAATTTGACAGATCATTATCCATAAAGAATTCATTAATCCGAGCCATTTCATTTACGTTGTCTTTCGATGCACCGTATGTATCCTTCACAATTTTATATGATGAAATGAAGTTTACCAGACATAACACTATAGCTACTATGCTAAAGGCATACATCAGTGTCTTCCTCTTTACCGTATTTCCAAGTCTCATGTATGCAAGCACAATTAAAGACGCCAAGCCTGTTACAATATAAGCAGCCGGATAAAAAAGGACCAGATCTGATCCATTTCCACATAGTCTCGGAAATCTTTCATTGAGTTTATAGCTATACATGAGAGATAATCCGCCTGTGGTGTTTATAATCCTAAGTCCCTTGAAAACAACAACAGAAATCAGAGAAATGATAGCCCACCAGTAATAATCTTCTCTTTTTACCTTATCCTTTTCATTTACTTCCATAGTCATGAATGAGAAAAACACGGGAAGAAAAACAAATATAAGCGGGAACAAATATCTCAAATGCACGGGAGGCATTGGATCTCCACGATACTCATTGGTAAAGATCATTATTCCAATTACCATTATCATGCCTATGAGTTCTATCATGCCTAAAAGATATGTCTTTTTCTGTAAAACAGTCAACTTGGCAAATCTTACAGCCGGAACAACCAATGGCAGGATAAAAAAGGCTATCATTGATGAAACAAGATAATATATTCCCATATAAAAGAGGAAATAGATTGTGTATGGTTGTTTCAATGCTTCAATAGAAGATGCACTCTTGTCAAAATATGGGTTAATCATATTTTTGACAACCAGAAGTTTAAAGGCCAAATAGCAAACAGCAAAAGTTAGAACAGCAGAAAAAATATGACTGTATCTGATATTCTTTAACCACTCTTTCAGCTCAGAATTTTTAGTTCCATCTTTTTTTGAAAAAATACCTGACAGTACTTCTACTCCAAGAAAGGAAAGCAATAAGCAAAGACCTATTTCTTTGCAGTTATAGGATATATAAGAAAAAATTCCTACAAGAATTGGCCATTTGAAGCTTGTACTTTTGAAGGATTTGACGCATAGATATGCTGTAAACACTACTAACGGCAAATAGAGATTTTCTGACATAAATGTCGCTGCAATAGTCATGTCAGGCCATATGAACAAAATTCCCATAATGATCCAGGTATAGACTTTTTTGACACCAAGCTCTTTACATATGAAATAAGCAGGATAAAATGTCAGTGATATAAGGATACTATTTATCAGAACAACTACTCGCATCCTAATCACAGTATCTGTGATCATAAATGCCGGCGATAGAACAAGAGGATAAAGTATGTTCAAAAATGGTATCGGGACCCCGTGTACTCTGAATGTTTCACCTCTTACCAGACTCTTTACTACTCCTATATATATAAGTTCATCCCTGTAGGTTTCAGGTTTAATGGAGTAATTACTGATAATATATAAAAATGCAACATGCATCAAAAATACCATCGTCAGTATCAAAATATCTTTATTATCACTCTTGGTTCTTACTGTGTTTTTACTCATGTAATGCCTTCCTATATGATTAAGTCCGTGTTCTTGCAACCTATATGCAAGAAGATATTGTTTTTATTACCTTACCTGGCTTCTTTTTTATCCTTACATCCGGTACTTAATATTATCCGGACTATCATTGCAATGACCAAAAAGCTATAGGGAATTATCTGGGCTATGCTGGCTCCATTCATCCCAAAAGTACTTATGCACCATTTTGTAATTATAACATTTACCAGCATACTTACCAAAATGATAGATATAAGAAATGCATTCTTTCTCATGCCAATGATAATAGCAGATAAAACCCATATAATACCTGTAAGAATTGTCACTGTAATTATGGGAATAAACAAATCATAATGTTCCAAAATCTTCTGTCCAAATAAAATTCTCAGTGCTATTTTCCCAAGTAGCGCAGACATTATATAACAAACAACTATAACTGCTGAAAATACAAGCAAAAGTTTCCTAAAGATCTCCCTAAAGTCCTTCATATCCCCGCACTGATATTTACGAGAGATATCCGGAAGAAAGGGATTAAATGCTACCATTGCAAAAACCTGGATTACAAGAGTCGGCGTTGCAATTGTTGAATAGATTCCAAGCTGCTCATTCCCCAGCATCTTGGACAAAACTGTTTTAGGATATAGGTTATGAACACTTAAGAGAAAAGAAAATACAACTATCGGGGCGCAGATTTTCAATAGTCTGAATACCCTGAGACTTATCACCGGCAAAATGTTTTCCAATCTGTTAGTGACTCTGTAATCCCATAAAAAAACACTGATAAGATTCAATGCCGCCACAATAACCAATGTTATCAACAGACTGCCTGTAAGTTTTAGTATACTAACATACGCTACTATGGATAGTAATCCCCTGATCATATAGGAAATTCCAATATAATCATATCTGTCATACTTCTGATCCTGTCCATGCAGCACATCTGCAAAAGCTTCTGCAATTCTGATAACCATGAATGCACACACGCAAGCCGACATATATACCGTGTTTTTCATCAAAGAAAATACGGTACAAGTCACAAGTGCAATAATATTTGTAAGGAACCTGCTGCCCACATACTCATGCACAGAATATTCTCCATTCACGTCAGAAATCTGATAATTCCTCATACTGAAAAGAGCAATAGCTGAAAAGCTACTGCTCATAGTCATTGCAATAGACAGAAATCCTGCATCCTCATAGGTTGATATATAGACCACCACAACTGTCATAAGCCACTGGCAAAAACTGTAGAAGATGCTGCCAACAGTATTCCACATAACATTTATATATTGCTTTTTAGAGTTCATTTTGAGATTCACCTTTGCGATAATAATGCGCAATAATTCGTGCAAACCACTTTGGCCAGAATTTGCAGAACATGTCATAATCTTCCTCAGAACGCTGGTGTCCCTTAATAATAGATGTTGTTGCCGACTCAACATGTATTCTATGGAGCATAAGAATCTCGTTTATAAATACAAAGTCTCCTTTGAGTCTGGAAAACCTCTCCCATGCCTGCCAGTCTATTCCACCAAGATAACCGGGGATAAACAACTCTTTAGGAAGGTTTGCCGGAACGTATGTAACAGAAGGACAGCAGATAGGAGAACCAATGGACAATATCCTTCTTCTTACAAATATTGAATGCCACAACACTTTTGCACGTAAGGGAAATAGCATTATTCTCTTAATATTTAGAAGTTTATTATCTACTACTTCTATGCCATCTCGTAATTCACCATAATCAGTGAATATTATAAGAGGCTTGCGTGCCTTATTCGCATTCTCCAATATTTTCAGGGTATAATTTTCCTTATAGACATCGTCCTGATGCGCTATAGTAACAAGCGGAGTCTTCGCGCAGGATACAGCAAAATTCCAATCGCTTGCAATATTGCTGTTACCTTCAAGTTCTTTATTTACAACAAGTTCAATTCCGTACTTTTTTGAAATTGCTTTTAAAAATTCATTTGGAGTCGAAGTAGTCATGCATATATTGGATTTCAAGCTTTGACTTTGAAGTGACTTTATACATTCTTCAATATATCTGCTTTCTCCATATGCACATATAACGAATGTATGATCTGATGCCTTGTAGTACTGCTTCTTCGACGTTTTATTTGTTTCCATTATCAGTTTCTCTTATCTTTTTTTCAAGAAGCGCAATCTTTTGACTTAGCTCTTTTATCTCAGAATTCATTTTGGATACAGTAATTGTCAGCGAATATATAATTGTAAGTGAGAAAATAAAACCGCACAAAAAAAGCATGTTTATAGGAAGCGCTATTCCAGCCAGAGTTGTTATAAATTCAACGACCTGAGGAAAAATAACAAGCCCGCCCAAGACAACAATCAGCAAAAACCACGGCAAAACATATCGAATATCAACTTTCTTTTTGTGAATCTGCCTTGCAAGAAACACGGCAAATACTATTAAGAGTATAATTAGTAAGATTCGTAGTCTTCCACTCATCGCTTTTTATTCCTAAGTTTTCTCAATCTGGCAAAAACAATCGCCAAAGACACTTTTATCATATAGTATACCGATTTACGAGGCTGTATCGATGATACTCCTCCCTGTCTTTCTTTCATGACAACCGGTATCTCTACCACTTTCTTTTTATCAAGCAGTACCTCGACAACACTCTCGGGTTCCGGATAATCCCCGGGGTAATCTTGTGAAAAGAGTTCTATCAGGCTTCTGCCTACCATTCTAAACCCTGAAGTCGGATCGGATATGCTATTTCCTGTCATCAACTTAATTAACTTTGTAAAATAGCTAATGCCCAGTCGCCTTGCAAAAGATGATTGAAATCCTTTATTTTCAATGAATCTTGAACCAATGACCATGTCAGCGTTGCGTTCCAGCAAAACATTTTCCATATCATGTAGAAATGCAGGATCATGTTGACCGTCTCCATCAATCTGAACAGCTATCTCATAACCATTATCAGCCGCATATCGATAGCCGGTTTGAACAGCACCGCCAATTCCAAGATTTATTGGAAGGTTAATATAATTAAAGCCCTCATCTATGCACTTTTTAAGGGTATCGTCTTTAGAACAGTCATTTACAATTATATAGTCATAATCCGAAGCTTTTTTCTGTATGTTTTTTATGGTATCAACAATGCATTCACTCTCGTTATATGCAGGTATTATGATAAGTTTTTTGCTTCGCATTTATATTATCCTATCAATTGCTTCCGTCTTTTTTAGATTATCTTCTGGCAATTATCGCATAATCCTGACTGCCAAAGAGCATGTTCTCAACTCTTCTCATCTCATTATTAAATGCAACAATATCCTCTGAATCGCCATTTAAGAGCGGTATCTTATCAGGCATTCTGCTGCTCTCTGTAAATAGTATATTAACCTCACTAAAGCCTGCTTTCTGAGTCAGATACTGAAGTGTAAGAGGATGAACAGGCTTACTGTGGGAAGGATCCATGTAAAAGCTATTAGTAAATACAGCGAGACACATAGGATTAGGTGTCTCCATAATGAGATATGAGCCCGGAAGAAGTTTCTCATAAGCAACATTCAAAACTTCTATCACTTTTTCAATCGGCATATGCTCAACAACCTGTCCAAGGAATATTCCATCAACCGATTCCTGACTTCTGATATACTCCAAAGCATCCCCATAAATAGCAGGAAGATGTCTCATCTTCATATACTCAACATATGGAAGGTACATGTCCACACCGGTAACACCGATACCATTTTCATGAAGCAACTCTGTGAACTCGCCTCTGCCACAGCCAAGATCAATAACATTTTTACAATTTTCAAAATATGGTAAATAAATCTTCTGTACTTCTTTTATCTGATCTCTCGGACCTCTAAAATGGTTCTCAAAATCAAAGTAGTCAATCTGATTATAAGTGTCTCCTGCCGGTGCCTTGATTGCCTCTACCGAAGTATTAGCTGCTGCACCTTCCAAAGAGTTACTATCTGCAGATTCTGCGACAAATGAAACCTTGTCAGCAACAGAATCTGACATAGCATCTTGGCTTAATCTTGCCTTAAGATTGCTAAATTCCATAGCAAGATCTGAAATAAGCTTTTTGTCCTCAGCTTCGTATGAGTTGACTATCCTGTCATGTCTTTTCCATATTTCATTATTGTTACGAAGATTAATACTGACAGTCTCAAGGTTATTACTCACAACCGCAAGATCATTTCTTAATCCTTCTATCTCTGACTGAAGCTTTTTATTCATTTCATGCACATTGTGATTGTGCTCATATAAATTATGAATCTTATCCTCTAAGTCTTTTATTATTGCTTCATCATTTGCAACTTTTTTATTATATGCCTCATTCAGCGCATCGAGTTCTCTACGCACAAGCCATTTCTGCCCCGGCATATATGCCTTGATAACTCTTAGTATTTTTTTGAGCGTAGTATTATCCATTACAATCACCTTCTGTAAAACTATGTTTATGTCATTTATTTATGAATATACCCCTCATGTAGCTAAAACACAGATATTGAAAAGATTAGTTTTCTTTAAAAAACTGCAAGAACTGTGCTTCGACTTTATCGTGAGCGAAATCTTTCAAGCGTATTTCTTCGTTTTTTAGCATAAGCTGCCTCAACTGATCATTCTCAACTACCATGTTGATAGCCTCAGCAACAACCTTAGGATCCTTGTCCTTAAGAAGAAGCCCTGCTCCACCCAGAGTTTCGCCAACTGCCGTTTTATCATATGCAATAATAGGTACTTTAAAATACATTGCCTCAACAAGAGGAACACAAAATCCTTCATGTTCACTAAGGCACAGGAACACATCTGCGACTCCATAATATGCCAGTATTTCATCAAACTTTATATGTCCGGTAAAATATACATCCTGAAGTTTCAGCTCATTCACATATTTAGCAAGTGCCCTATAATAATGGTCATTCTCATTGTATGCGCCAACAATAAATAATCTTGACTTAGGATTTATATACTCATGATAGTAGTAAAAAGAACTTATGACATCTTCCTGTTTCTTGTTTGGCGCTACTCTACCGGTAAAAACGATATTTACATAATCGTCATTACCATATTTTTCAAGAACAGCTGCATTCTGCTCTGTCTTATAATCATCAAAAGCAATCAGGATAGGAATAGGCTGCATCGGACATTTATATCCGTAGCTTATAAGGTCCTCCATATTGAATGTCGAATCACACACACAAGCCTTGGGAACATCTGAGAGCATCTTGACCTGCTCAAGGCCTGTTGCACAAAGCTGCCTTAAAACCTCATTGCTATCTTTGAAGAAAATCTCAGGAGTAATATTGTGGTAATTTATTATTATCCTGGCGTGATAATCTTTAATCCTATAGTTAAGTTCATCGCCTGTAGATAAATGATAGAGAATAACATCCGCATCATCCCTGAAATCATCAACTTTTTTCACTCCGGAATGCTTAACTCTTGGATCTATATTTTTAGCATAAATGGCTGTATCAATATTATTCTTTTTAAGTAAGTCATAAAGAGCTAAAACATGGTTGCCGATTGCATCTCCATATGCAATTGTCGGCAGTATCTGGACTATTCTGTTGCCCGAACCCGATTTAGTCTCTTTGGGAGCACATTTGGTCAAAAACGGGATATTCATAGCTCAACTCCTGTTATTATTCTAATCTGCTCTATGAATCTCTCCCTTATAACATTATATGTATAATTAGACTCGTAGTTTCTTTTTCCGGCTTCTTGGAGAGCAGATACATCATGTTCTTTTATATATCGTAGCGCTGCAACATATTCAAGCACGTCTTCATCAAAGACAAGCTGATCAGGGCCAATAGTATCAGGCACCGCGCTACTTCTTAATGCAACAACCGGCAGTCCCAGACTCTGCGCCTCGATTACAGGAACACAGAATCCTTCATGTTCACTGCAGCACAGCATCACATCACTGCCCTGGTAATATGCCATCAAAGTATTATCATTTACTTCACCGATAAATTCGACTTTAGAATCAAGATGATATTTTTCTATCAGATCAAGTATTATCTCTTTATATACTGATATAGCTGTATCAAACTTACCTACAAGTCTTAACTTTATCTTGTCATCATATCTTGCACAGTACTCCTGCAGGATATTTATAAGCATGAAATGTCCTTTATTTGGAACAACTCTTCCAACAAAAAGCACATTAAGGTCATCAGATTTATCAAGTTTTGACAATATCTTTTTATCCGGCTTAGCCTTGTGCCATTCGTCAATCATGTTAAATGGCGGACAGATAAACTTTCTATCGTCTTTTACATAATTAAGCTCGCTTGAATTGTATTCTGAGTCTGAAACCCATACAAAATCAGGAAATTCCTTCTGAAGAGTCTCTGTAAGCTCCCTTCCCTTCTCGCACTGCTCATAATACGATTCATTGTATGGCTCAAAAAACGCTCCCGGTGTAATATTATGGTACTTTACTATTACAAGTCCTTTCGCATTTTTTAATTTCTCATAGCCCTGTTCCCAATAAGTACTATGGTGATAAATAACTATAGTTTCTTTTGACTCTAAATATTCATCAAGCTTATCTTCATCAATGTACTCTAATCTATCATTTAGTCTATGTTTAGCGTATATATAACAATCATGTTTTTCTCTGATGATGTTAAACATGAACTCTATATCATTGCCTATTGCATCATAGCCTTTTACATTTTCATGCATCAATATAAATGTAGCCATTATAGCAAATTCTCCTGACCTATCAGTTAAGCTTTAGAACACGCTTAACAACACGCTTAATACGTCTTAAGAAGCCTCTGATCTTTCTGCGAATTTTAATAACTATGCTTTCTTTGAATGCCTTAGCATTATCCTCTGCAATGCCAATCAGTGCAACGCCTCTGTTCATACATTCAATTGAACCACTTATTTCCAGGAGTATCTTCTTTTTATCTACTCCGTGGTCTAATCTCTCCAGATTATCCTTAATAGCAGCATCTTCAGGTTCTCTTCCGAGAAGCCACATATAGGACTTTTCAATAAATTGAACTCCGTCAAGGCTTAACAAAAGATTTGCATCAACACTTTTAGCCTTGATTGCATATACTCTTGTACCTCGTGCTATTGCTTCAGATGATAAAGCAATTGTCTGTATGAGCAGTTCCTTACTCATGGACTTTGAATTCAATGCCTTGGCATATCGCTTATACTCTTTTTCATCAGGTTTTCGCCCAAGTATCCTAAAAAAGAGTTCCTGCACCAACTCACTATCATCAACTTTGGTTAAATCAGTGTACAAAATCGGCATTTCGAAAGCAGAAACTGATTTTGGGGTTGTTCTTAATCTGTTAGCTTCAGCAACGATTTCTGCATGTATGCTTGAAAAAGTATTTTCACTATTCATAGAATCATTCTCTTTCATAAGATGGCAACATCAACCATTTTTTTCAAGCTGTTCAATTCTCTTTTTCAGTTCAGCAATCTGCTTGTCTTTTTCCTTAATATCGCTTTCATACTTCTTGATAAATGCATGAATCTGATTGATACTCTGTGTTGCTGATCTGTTGTATTCATTAACCTGAAAAACTACAGGCGGAAGGGCAAAAGAAATCATTTTTCTGATACATCTTTTAACAAAGCCCTTTAATCCAGTGCCTATAGGAATCTCATAATAGTTGATATGGCTGTTGGCATTGGTCTGTTCAACTACCTTGCTGAAAACGCCGGAATTAAACACATCCATAGATACGTTCATATCAGCAGCAACATCCCTGAATTTGAGCATATCCTCGGTATAACCGCGCTCTTTTATCTTGGCACGGATCTCATCCATTATCTGTTCAATATCAATATTTTCAATAACTTCTGTATTATTCATCTATATTCCACCTCTATCATTACTGAGCTATTTCCTCAAAAAAGCTAATTGCCTTTTTCGTAATAACATCCCAGTCAAATGTTTCCAGGACATACTTTCTGCCAAGTTTACCCATTTTATCCGCAACTTCCGGATTGTTCAGAATATAATCCACACAGCCTTCGAATTCAAAGTAATTGTCAAAATAAAGTCCTGCATTAGATTCCTTAACAAAATTCTTGGTTACATCACATCTGTTATGAACTATAACCGGCCTCTCACATAACCAGCTCTCCATTATAACAAGTGAAAAGCTCTCATGAATTGAAGGCTGACACATCATTGAAGCTGCAGCACAAGCATCATATTTATCTTGTCTGTCAACAAATCCGATATCAATTACTTCACTGGCAATATCATCAGGTATAGTAACTTCGCCGCCGCCAATAAGAACAAGCTTCAATTTACTGTCTTTGTTTCTATCCTTATACTCTCTGAAATAGTTTATCAAAGTATAGATATTCTTTCCAACATCCTTACGTCCTGCATACAAAATAAAC
Source organism: Butyrivibrio proteoclasticus (assembly GCF_900115735.1). Lineage (GTDB taxonomy): Bacteria > Bacillota > Clostridia > Lachnospirales > Lachnospiraceae > Butyrivibrio > Butyrivibrio proteoclasticus_B. The sequence continues at coordinate 170,911 of NZ_FOXO01000001.1, read as the reverse complement.
GGATCATTTACTTTATATTTTTCGCGAAAGCGCTTTTCATCATATGAGAAATCATTATCAAGGCCTATTCCAAGCGTAAGCTGTTTAACATTTGAGAAATCGAAGACTTCATTTGCCAAAATTTTCTCTGGTTCGGCATTATAAAGCATTCCGGCAGCCTTTTCGAAAACATCCTTGAAAATCCTCATATGTATATAGGATTCTTCGTGAAAACATGGAATAACAACAGCCTTCTCAGGACACGCAAGAATACCGTTTATAGTTGTTCCAAACATATATGGAATATAGACAAACAAACTATATTCATCCTGATGTTCAGATATATATTTATACATATCCGGACTGTTAACCATCTCACGAACAAAAGTCTCCTCTTCCTCATCGGTCAAAGAAACATTATTCATAAGTTTGGTATTAACAACATCAAAAGCATGTGTATCGCGCTTTCTGACCTTAAATCTTCTGGTCGGAATACCCATTACTGTATCCAGGCCCGGAGTGTAATAGTCAATATTCCAGTCAGCTGTAAACTGCTTAACACATGTTGTTAAAACTTCAATATCAATTCCTTTGGCATATAGATGTTTAATATGCTCTCGCATCGCCATCTCTGCGCCGCCCGGTATGTTTTCTCCAAACCATGGAGCTACAAAAGCTATCTTTTTCATAATCACTCTTTCACACTACTATCTTTAATCTTCTGGATCAGCTCACATATCCTTCCTGTGACTACATCCCATTGATAATTCTCATCAACATACTTAAGGCCATTAGCCCTTAAGGCATCACATACTTCAGGATGCTCTTTAAAATATTCGAGACATCCCTCAAATTCAGGATAGTTCACATAGTACAATGCACCATTACTCTTCTTGCAATGTGCTCTTAATACATCACAGTGGCCATCCACCAAAACTAATGTATTAAGTTTCATGGCTTCCAATACAACAATTGACAAGCTCTCAAATCTTGACGGTAAAACAAGAGCATTGGCAGCTGCTATTCCATCGAACTTATCCTGATCACTGGTAAAACCTGTTTCGATGATATCTTTGTTTTTGGGAATATCCAGAACTTTTTTACCAATGAGAACAAGCTTCAAATCATCATTATGTCTTCTCTTATATTCTAAAAAGAATTCTACAAGTTCGCGACAATTTTTGCCTTCATCAATTCTGCCAACATATACAAGAAATGGAGCGTCCCCAATTTTGTACTTTTGTCTGAAGTTCTCAGGATGAACTTCATCCGGCAATTCTATTCCAATGCCGCCCAGCTGTGACGGAATATCTGCATTGTTAAATCTCTTATGAACAAGCTCTCGTTCTTCTTCAGTATTAAACAAAAAGGCTTTCGGTGAACTAAACACTTTTTTAATTATCTGCATACTAAGATATGGTTCATCATGTGCTTCCGGTACAAGTATCGCTCTGTCCGCAACTATTGATAATCCCATAACAGTAGGGTAATAGATATATGTAAAAAAGACGAAAGCATCGTAATTGTAATGATTATCTTCAAGATACTTTAAAAGATCCGGTGAATATGGTCCCTGCCTTTTAGCCCACTCCTCTTCTTTATCTACAGGAAGTTTCTGCTCTCCGGCGATATCATTAAGCTTTCTAAATGATTTCTGATCACGTTCACGCTCAACTCCGAAGCGGATTACATGTACCCCATTAATATCCTCTTCATCAGCCGTATAATAATCCTTCCATGTCATATAATCCACGGCCTTAGTAGTAACAACATCAAGCCTGTTGCAATGTTTTACCATATGTTCAGCAAATTGGCGGCACTGTAATTCAGCTCCGCCATTTACTTCAAGTCCATATCTTTGCACAACAAAACAAACTTTATCAAACATCTCTTTTACCCTTTACAGCATATTTTCGCCATTATCCAGGATATCAGACTCCCACTTATGAGGAATCCTCATAATATAGGCATCGCCAACACTTGATACTACATTGAAACGAATTGCCTCTTTGTAATAGTCAATAGGAATACCGCCCTGCACTTCAATAGCAAAGTCAAGCCAATATCCTCCCTGAAGGAGCATTGTCTTTGGAAATGTGATTTTAAAACCACCATCTTCCGTTATGTCAAATTTATCAAATCGTTCTATCTGGGTATTGGTGCCATAACAGGCAACACCATCATTCCTAAAAATTCCAATGCCGATAACTGCATCCTTAATTGGCTTGTAAACTTTATAATCAACTTCAACAGAAAACTCTTTTTCTGTCCTTACTGTTGACGTTTCTTCACCATTTTCGTCCAAAAGACGAATATTAGTCATTACAACATCTTTTCGACCATATCTCTTATCGGTATCTTTATAAGGTCCTGTTTCCTCAGTATCTTTTTTATCTTCTGACTTCTCAGCCTCTTTAGCAGCTTTATCCTGATTGATTGTCTTCTGCGCCATGTAATCAAGATATTTAGGATCAACCTCTGATGGCTTGCCTTCAGCCATTATCTTTCCATCTTCAATCCAGATACTTCTGTCACAGAGCTGTTCAACCTGCCCCATAGAGTGAGATACAAGGACGATAGTAGTACCAGATCCCTTTATAGCTCTCATTCTGTTAAAGCACTTTGCCTGAAATGCGGCATCACCAACAGCAAGAATTTCATCAATAAGAAGAATATCTGCATCAACATTAATTGCAACTGCAAAAGCAAGTCGCATATACATTCCTGATGAATAAGTTCTTACAGGATTATCTATAAACTCTTCCAACTCAGAAAAGCTGATGATCTTATCAAGTCTGCTATCTATCTCTTTTTTGGACAATCCAAAGATTGATGCATTGATATAAATATTCTCTCTTCCGGACATATCCGGATGAAAGCCCGCACCAAGTTCAATAAGGCTTACTACTCTGCCCTTTAGTTCAACTGAACCTGAATTTGGATATATAATCTTTGTCAAAAGCTTAAGGGATGTACTCTTACCGCAACCATTTCTACCAATTAGCGCTACAGCCTCACCTTTTTTTACAGAGAATGAAATACCTTTTAATACTTCACGATAGCTGTACTTGCTGTTGTGATAAATAAGCTTTTCTTTTAAAGTCTTCCCTCTGTCGTAATATATCTTAAATCCTTTATAGACATCTTTTACTTCAATAACATTTCCGTTTTGCATTACATTTCCTCTGAAAATTTCTTTTTAAGGCTACCAAAAACAATTGCACCAATAGCGAATATAACAAGTGCAAAAATCGCTGATGTCGCAAGATTCTTCATATCCGGAACCACCTTGCTATAGATTATATCTCTATAAACCATCAATATAGGTGTTAATGGATTCATCATAAAAATTGGTCTAAGCTGTTCCGGCACCATATCAACGCCATACATTACAGGACTCAAAAACTGCCATGCCATCATAAACACAGCAAGAATAAACTCGAAATCTCTGAAAAAGATAGTAATAGAAGAAGAAAGAAAAGTAAAACCAAGTGCCATTAAATATTCTATTACTATAATAATGGGAAGGAATAGTATTGCTTTCAAATTGATTCCATGTCCGGTAACAATTACAACTAAAAAGATTACTATGAATGATAAAAGCATATTCACAAGCTGTGCTGTAACATGAGCAATTGGAAGTACTTCTCTTGGGAAGTATATTTTATTTACCAACTCTTTCTGATTCCAGATAACCGTTGATCCTGCGCTGACACTAAGATTAAAAAAGAGCCAGGGAACAAGTGCAACAAAAAGGAACAGGTAATACTTATCATAACCTGCCCTCATAATAACTGAAAAAACTATAGTATAAACAATTAACTGCAGCAAAGGATTAAGCAGGGACCAGAAAATCCCCAATACTGATCCCTTATATTTTCCCCTGATATCTCTGTGAACGAGACTGAATATCATCTCTCTATACTCATATATTTCTTTTAAAGTTTTCATATTATTACTCAACTACGCTTTCTTGACACAAAATCTTCATACATTTCCCTAATGGTATCCTTAAGATCTATTTCAGGTTCCCATCCAAGGTCTTTTGTTATCTTACTGTGGTCTCCAAAAATAGTATCATTTTCAACCGGGCGGATAAGCTTTTGATTAACTTCTATTTCAACAGGCTGTTCAGACATAGAAGTAATAAACTCCAATATTTTCTCCAAATAGATAGCTTTTCCGCTGCAGATATTATAAATCTGGCTGCAATCATCACTTTCAAGAACCATTCTATATGCTCTGACAACGTCTCTTACATCAGAAAAATCCCTTGCAACATTAAGATTTCCGACTCTGATAGTTCCCGGCTTGCCACTTACAGATATCTCCGCAACCTGTTTGCACCAAGAAGGAACAACAAAAGTATCAGCCTGTCCGATTCCGGTATGATTAAATGCCCTTACATAATGAACATGCATACCATAGTGATCTCTGTAAAGAGAAACCAGTCTTTCAAGCATAACCTTACTAATACCATATGGATTATTAGCATCAAGTCTGTCAACCTCAGAAATAGGTTCAGCCTTCGGTGCATACTCCTCACTTGATCCTATAAAAAGAATATGCGCATCAGGATTAGTTTCCTTAACGGTTTCCAAAATATTAACAGGACCCACAACATTAACATCAATAGTAGTCTGCGGAATCTTCCATGAGAGCCCTACTGAACTGATTCCAGCCATATTAATGATATAGTCAGGATTAACCTCAGCAATTACAGTCTTAACCCTGTCAACATCCATGATATCGCATACCATAGCTCCGGCATACCTTTTATCAGTAATCTTGCCATACCTGCTACAGCCATACACTTCATAATTATTACTGACGAGCTCATTTACAAGATGGCCTCCTGCAAATCCCCCTGCTCCAAACACTAATGCTTTCTTCATAACCATTACCTTTCTATGAAAAAACGTACACTAACGTACTTATTATATTATCTAAACATGCAGTTAACAAGTTTATACTATGCCGTTTTTTTTGTCAAACAGCCAAACAAAATAGCATAAATACACGGTACTTGCAAACAAGTATTCAAAAACTTACAGCTTGCAATTGTGTCATGATGTTTAACAAATCAGTATTAAACCATTTCTTTCCTAAACTTTATAAAATCTCCAAGCGCTTTAATGCCAATTTTCACAATCTTAGGTATGTTTATACTGTTAACGCCACCCTGTCTGGGTTTAAAAGAAACTTCCCTAAATGTTATATTTTCTTTATAATGAGCAAAAAAGGTGGTAAGCATTATATTAGGAAGATTATAATCTTCATTGAAACGCTCAATATACTTGCTGACAAGTTCAACCTTCATAAGCCTAAATGGTGCATTGGCATCAGGAACCCTGACTCCAAACACAACTCTAAGAAGGAAACAAACAACTTTTTCAACAAATGCTCTTGATGCACCATCTCCTCTTACAGTTCGGTTTCCAAGAATTGCATCATAGCGATCACGAAGGTTCCAGAAAGCCTCAAATTCTCCGGGATTTGTCTGATCATCTGAATCAGTTTGAAATACATAATCGATATTGTTGTCCCTGGCATATTTGTACATAGCAATCAGCTTCGGGCCGTGCTGTTTCAAAGTATCATCAAGTATTTCAAGCTGTGGCAACTCTTTCATCAGATTAGTCAGAATCTCATGTGTCCTGTCTTTGCTACCGCTATCTGCAACTATAAGTCTTGAATTTTCTGCCTTTCCTTCCAAAAGGGGATACCATTTCCTGACAACCCCTTCTATTGTTTCTTCTTCGTTGTACGCTGGCATTACGATGTAAAGTGAATTCATTTTTTCCTCTTTTCTTCTAAATCAATAGTCTTCAGCTTCTGATATTGTCATTGAATACAATCCCAAGCCCAAATCTCTTGTATCTGCTGACTCTATAACCGTGGACGGCGGAACAGAATCAGGCACTTCCAAAGTCATTTCAAAAATATCATCATTAGGCTTAGTGAAATCAAATTCAATGTCCTGATCACCACTTTCAATCACGCCCGAGTATACCTGATTTTCATCAATATATACATTTACATGCTGTGGCTGGTAAAAGATAGTTGCAACATCTATATTACAGTGCATATTTTGAACAGGCGAATCATTTGACACCTTAAATACTACAGCGTCACCGTCAGTCCATGTGAAATCATTTTCAGCTCTTGCCATTCCCTGTTGATAAAATCCCTTTAAGTTATAATCCGGGCCTGCAAAAACAACAGGATTTTCAATTTCTCTGGAGAATGCATGATAAACCTCACCAGTTAAATTAATATATTTGTAGTCTCCTCCATCCACCGACACTGTTTTTAACCCGGTTTTATCAATCAGATTGCCCTCAGCATCACATAAAATCCATTGATCTGAATAAAACAGCTTTTCCGCTTCTCTACTAAGAAGTATTTTTCTTATCTGTCCTTGAGCATTCGTGTAAACTGCAGGATAATCCTCATAATAGCACTCAATCCCCTTAGCCCTTGAGTAGAAGATTCCTCTTGTCGGATTGTATAATGCAGGCATTTTGTTAATAACCGCTTGGGTCCATGGAGCAAACTGATTTGCCGAATATCCCCATAAACCGCTCATAGTCATAACAAGCATAAAAGCTGTCCAGAATCCTTCAAATATTCCAAGTGCCAGTGCATTCCTTTGGTTTTCAAAAGTAACATCCCAACTGCATATCACAAAAAATATCATTATCTGTATAATCCATATATTATATCGCATGATAAAATTCATGCCACTGTTGATCTGAATCTGGTGAGCTATTATAAAGAGGATACCGCACACCCCGAGAATGTTGATTATTGATCTAAGCGTATTTTTCTTTAGTCCTATAAGAGCCACTATAAAAAATGCCAAAAGTATAAATGGTTCAAAAGGTAATATACCCAGATTTAAATCAAAGAGATAGTTCATAGCCTTGCTAAACAGATATTTATTCTCCATAGCATCATCTGCCACAAGGTTAATCGTGTTAAATCTTATATATGTTGATATCATCGGAATAAGTGCAGGAATATAGCATAACCCACATGGCAATACTTCTTTTACAAAATCCTTGATATAATTACCAAGTTCAAACTTACCATTTTTCTCGATATGCTTTCCAACACTCTCGATAAGTAGCTGAACTCCTATCACCATGGCAAATGCCAACACTGATAGATTTTGCATTGCAGCAATACTTACAAACAATATTGCTCTTGCATAGGACCTGTTATAATAAAAAACAAGCCCCATAACTGTAAATGCAAACATATATACTTCTGTATGCGTCCAGAACATATAGAACCACGCCGGATTTACAATAGAAAGAATTATTAGGATAAGTTTTCTTGTCTCATCAATTTTGAGGCAAAAGAAAATAACTAAAAGTGCTGACATATAAAGCAGTATATTTGTCAGATGAAATGCCCTTATCGGATAACATCCAGTAGGAGACAAAAGAATTTTTAAAGGCGCCACCAATGCTGAATACATCCCGTAGTGGTTGCTATATTTAGCGCCTTTATACTCATGAAGGTGATGAGCTACATCCACGTAATACTCGGTATCTATAAGCTCCGCTTCGTTATAAAAATCTGCTTTGGTTTTTTCCACATCCTCAGTCGTTATCCCAAAAGAAAAATGGTTCAAAAACGCCTCTACCTGCATCTCATACTCTATGCCATCACCAGTAAGGCTTCCTGGAGTTTTTATCATTACCCTGATACAAAGTACCAAAAATAACAATATAAGAACAAATGAGATTTTATTCTTTTTTATAGTTTCTATCATTTGGCTATTGCCCCTTCATATGGTTTGATTTTACGAGCATTTATTATATCAGAATATGTTTACTCTCACAACAAAATAAGAAAAGCCTTAGGGTATCAAATCATACCCCAAGGCTTATACTTAAAATATATTAACTAATATTATTCCTAATCTTTATTATAAAAGGCCATACTTTGCAAGTACATCATTCTTGAACTGCTGTGAGTCACCAAAGCCTTCACTCACAACTCTTCGCCTCGTCCAACCTTCTTTCTCAAGTTTATTAATCCAGTACTGAACACCTGAATCATCTCCATATGCGCCAAAGAATGTCATATATACAGTCTGTACAAAATTGAAATTAGGTAAGCCCTTTTGTGTGAACTCAGGTGATTCAAAGAAACCTGTGACAGCTACATTCACTGCTGTATACTGACCAGTACAAATCTTTGCTGCCCAATTTGCCCATTCTTCTTCTGAACCAGCTCTGCCAAGAGCTCTTTGATAGAGAATCTGCACGTATTCCTTAGCCTTTGCCTCATCAACTGTGTATGCAGAGAAGACACCACGTGATATCCCAAACTTGTTGCAAAGATTTGTAAACTCATCAGAATTTATAAAGCCTGCTAAAACAACTCTTCTGCTATAGCCATCAGCAAGCTTAGCCATCCAATCAGCTTTACCGCCTGCATCAGGATCTCTGTCAAAGAATGTGCGATACATTGTTATAACAAACTGCTCATCAGTAAGTTTCGCACCAAGTTTTCCACCCATAGATGATGGACTAAACTCCTGGCTATACATAAATCCCTGAGCTACTCCGGCGCCATCGCGTACACCTGTAATAAGCTGGTTTGCCCAATCACTAAGTCCTTCCGGATCAGATGCTCTGCCAAGGACATTTACGTACATACGCTCAACAAACGCTTTTACTTCACCTATAGAAACATCAACTTGAGCTGTAGCAACAGCGGATGGTACCCAAATAGCAGGGCGAACACCGGCGATGGTATTTCCTACTGCCATTCCATCATATTCAAATTCACCTGTGTAATGCACGTAAATAGCATCATATCCATAAATACCTGGAGTACGTACCCAATAATATGAGCCATCATTTCCGTTGGCGTCATATGATTCATAGTAAACAGGATCACTTGGGTTAGGGTTTACTGCAGGAAGACACTTAGCAATTCTATCATGTTCATTTGGAAGATATCTCTCAAGTTCATCTGCACTGAGAATGAACACAGTGTCTGTAACAGCAGATCCGGGATCCTGAATTCCGAATTTACTATTTCTTGATCCATTTACTGTAACTGACTGGAGCTGAGATGCCTCTGTTGCAGAAAATGCTTCGTTCTTAAAGCTACTATTGAGCCAATTTCTAAGGTCAGATCCTTCATATGTAATAATATCGCCATTGATTCCCTTTGTTCCTGCCTGTTCGCTATATTTGCGGAAATCAAGCACATTTTCGGTAATAAGGAGAGCTTTTCCATCTTCAACTGCCAGAACCTTCCATGTAAGTTCACTTCCCTTATAGTTACCAAATTTTACAATCTTACCAATATATGGGTTCTTCTTCTCAGCACTTGCATCATCTGTTCCCTGATATACAATTCGACCAAGAACCAGTTTATCATTGCCTGTACCCTTAATTATGTGCATCCACTGAGTTTCTGATCCTCTATAGATTACACTACGCTGAATAGATCCACCAGCATCGATACCATCGCAACCCTCAAATGCGTCCTTGCCAATCTCTTTAACATTAGTTCCAAGATTTACACTATGAAGATTTCCACAACCTTTAAAGCAACGAACACCAAGACTTGCATTTGCTGTTACTGACTTAATTCCTGTGAACGCAAATGCATATGGTCCAATATTGCTTACATTGTCAGGGATGTTCAAATCAGTATTGCTAAGCTGTGGTCCCTGAAACGCAAAGGCTCCGATTTCTGTGACTCCTCCTCCAAAACTAATGTTCTGTATTGAATCGTCATAGAATGCATAGTCGCCGATTTTTCTCACACTGTCAGGAATGTTCACAGTTGTAATATGTTTTACTTTTTCAAAAGCATATGAAGGAATCTCTGTAACACCATCTGGAATATTCAGCGTTGTCACTGCCTCTCCATTTACTACAAGTCTTGCTTCTCCGCCCGGTGCACGGAATGGACTTGAAAGGAAACCTCCAAAATAAGAATTACACCATGCAGTAAGATCTGAAACATTTACTGTTCTGATAGCATGACAATCCTCAAATGCACTTACTCCACATCCTTTAATTCCTGAACCAAAGCTTACAGTATCAAGTGCTTCGCATCTGATAAAAGCAGACTCACCAACAAATCCACTATTGATTGTAGATGCCCTAAGTTGTTTGTTACCAGCAAAAGCAAATGCACCAATTTCCTCAATACTTGAAGGAAGACTTACTGACTCAAATCCGTATGCTGTATCGCCCCCTTGCTGGTCTTCAAAACGGAATGCATTAGTCCCAATGTATGTAATTCCTTCATCAATCTGGATGTTTCTAATGCTGCTCTTTATATTTGCCCATGGCACACAGAGAATATTTGTAGAATCGTACTGTGAAGCATTATAAAGCTGGAAATCATACATTCTACCTGTTCCGCTAATATGCAGTGTTTCTCCTTCAAGAGCCCAGCTACATGATGTGCCACAGGCAGCCCCGCTACTACCAGCTATATATGCATTTGTAAGACATTCATTACCTTCTCCGATACTAATGTGCGATCTGATCTCTTCCCAAGTTGTTCCCTCACCCTCGTATACAACAGAGCTAAGTCCGTTACAATCTTTAAAAGCATAATCAGCTATTGCAGTAACATCAGCCCCAAGAGTCACTCTGGTCATACTGCCCATTCGATCAAACGCATATTCATCAACAGTACCTTTTTTGATAGTCATTGTTTTTGCGTTGCAAACTGCAAAAGCCGACTTTCCGATGTAAGATACGTTTGACAAGTCAATACCGTTTGATATTGGATCTTCTGCAAATGCTTCTTCCCCGATACTGGTAACTGAAGGAGCCAGTGTAACAGTTTGCACATTATGCATCTGATAAAACGCCCTGTTTCCTAACCTTGTAATCCCATCACTAACTTCGATACTGGTTACATTATCATTATCATCCTTCCATGGATGCCAGGCAGCATTTTCCCAGTCTGGCATCTCACCGGTGCCCTGAATAGTCAGCTTGCCATCTTCCAATGTCCAGCTAATGTCAGTACCATCAATGGTGCCCCCACTAGCTTTGGCTTCAATTGAAAATACGTGCACAACAGCAAACATAATCAATAAAAAAGCCATCCGTGTAAGTACATGTCTTACTAAACACTTAGTTTTCATACATTTCCCCCTTATTATTTGAGACTTTAACTCTTTTTAATAATTAAAATTATAATGATTATTCCACAATATATCAACACTATTTCACACACATGTACTATATATTGATAAAACCAGTAATATTTTCACATCCAGTTATATTTTTAAGTCATGAATTTCAAAAGTAAGTACCCAAATTATAGAAATATCGGGCATAAATTATGCCTTAATTTTCCCAAATAATAAGTGCATACCCAGTAATTGACTGAATATGCACAACCATTCTTTTTATATAGACAGCACTTCCATTATCTCTTCTGCATTTTTATCCCATGAAAACTTATTTCGCTGTTTAGTCATTCTATTAGCCAAATCCGCCTTTTCATTTTCAGTAAGTTCCATAACCTCTCGCATTTTCATACATAACGAATGATAATCTGTAGTTTTTTCTATATAGAAAGCTGCATCTCCTGCAACTTCAGGGAGCGATGATACATTGGATGTAATTACAGGAAGATTGTATTTAAATGCCTCCAGAACCGGTAATCCAAAGCCTTCATACAATGACGGATACAGAAATGCTTTAGCATTGGTCAGAAGATATTTCTTTTCATCAGAAGAAATATACCCCGGAAGTATTATCCTGTCTTTATATTTGCTATTATCTATAGCTGAGTATATGTTGTCGCAGTTCCACCCCTTTTGTCCTGCAAGAACTAATAGTTCATCGCCATCATACTTATTAAGATATTCTTCAAAAGCTCTAATAATAGTTATTATGTTTTTCCTTGGTTCTATGGTGCTAACGAACAAGAAAAAAGGCGCTTCAAACTTAAGTTCACTTCTAACATTATTAAAGTCAATACTACAATTTCCTTCATTGTCAATTCCACAGTAGCTGACTATTACTTTCTTATCATCAACATTAAAGATCTTTTTTATATCATCCTTAGTTGATTGTGAAATAGCTATTATCTTGTCGGAATTATTGACTGATCGGGGAAGATTCCTTTTCATCCTGTTAAGGTTCTTTTTCTCTCCGATACCTTCAATTAAATACAGAGCCATATCATAAATTGTAAGCACATATCTAACGCTTTTTACTCTGTTAGGTAAAAAATAGTTAGTCCCCCAAAAGACATCTACTCCATATTTCCTGATTGCAAATGACTCGCCGAACATGCGCCAGAATCTTCCAATCTTAATAGGCCATTTATCAACAACGTGCCAGTTGGATGGGTACTCGTCAAAAAGAGTTATTTTTTTATAAGCAAATAGATAATATTCATGTTCAGGATGGTTATTTTTCCAATAGTCAAGCACCTTGAAAACACTGTTCGGAATGCCTGTGCCATTAGGATTTATGAACATATCTGCATCAATTCCAATTTTCATTTTTTACTCTTTAACTCTTTCAATATTTTTTGGGCAGCATCATGTCTATTAAATGTAAGTGCACGTTTTTTGGCCCGCTCAGCATATAATTTAAGCTCAGCATCGCTTAAGCCCAGAGCTTTATTTACCTGCCTGGCAAGTTCATGCTCGTTACATATGTCCTGTTTATTCACATAGAATGCAACATCTCCGCCAACTTCCGGCATCGACGAAGTATCAGCTGTTATAACTACAAGTCCTACAGACATAGCTTCAACAATAGGAAATCCAAACCCCTCTTCAAATGAAGGAAACAGTAAACAACTTGCCTCCCTATAAAGACATTCTTTTTCAATTTCTGTAACATATCCCGTCACAACAATATCATCTTTGTATGTGCTATCCATAATTGTCTGAAAAATAGAATCACTCTTCCAGCCACGTTTTCCTGCAAGAACTAATTTACCTTCAAAATCCCCATTAGCTTTTAGAACATTAAACGCCTTTACAATTGTAGTAATGTTTTTCCTTGGCTCTATTGTACCTACATATAAAAGATACTTATTCGAGACTACATTCCACTTTTTTTGTATCTGTTTTTTTTCATAGTCACTATAATTTTTTTCTTTTCCATTGTAGGGTGAGTCTCCATTATGGATAACCTTAACTTTTTCTTCCGAAACTTTCAGTTCATTTAATATTTCTCGTTTGGTAGCTTCTGAAATAGCAATTATTTTATCAGCCGTTCTGCATGATTTAGCTATAAAAAGCCTTTCCATTACAAATTCTTTAAATGTCCCAAAGCTCGCGTTCTTATAGACAGCCAAATCATGAACAGTGACGCAATAATTTGTTCCACGCACTTTACGTGGCAAAAAATTCATAGGTTCCCAAAAAACATCTAATTTATCTTTTTTAATCAATTCAGCCAGACGCAACTGTACCCATATTGTACCTAGCCCATACTCATCTATAACAATATGCCAATTATCCTTAAGCTTAAAATCAAGTTCAAAAGGTCTGTTAGAGTATAAAAAGAATTCATCATCCGTGTTTTCTTCATTCCAGCACTTTAATACATCATACACAAATATCGGAATTCCGGTATATTCATATGAAAGTGTCCTGGCATCAATCCCTATCCTCATGTTACTCCCACAATTAAATTTCACTTTCAACAACTGCTAAATATGCCTTTTTTAGCAGTGCAGCATTATCATGCCAGTTAAATCTATCTATATTTTGTTCTTTTTCGATGCTGTTTTTATCAGCTTCTACCAATTCTGAAAGAGCACGCTCTATATCTCCGACATTATATGGGTCAAAAAATATAGCGTTATCCCCCATAACTTCATGCATCACAGGAATATCTGACACAGCTACTTTTGTCCCGCATGCTAATGCTTCAAGAGGCGGAATGCCGAAGCCTTCATAAAATGATGGGTATATAAATCCTTCCGCCTGATTGAGCAGTTCAATCAGTTCCTGCCTGCTTACGTATCCCGTAAGTATTATATTCTTCAGATCCTGACTGATAGAATCCAGCGTTTTGTCATACATCCAGGCTTTTTTACCAACAATCACAAGTTTAATATCTGACTGTTTATTCTTTTTATACTGCAAATATGCTTCAACAAGCCTTGGAATGTTCTTTCTTGGTTGTAAATTCCCTACACATATAATAAAGGGTTCACTCCCAATGCCAAATTTGCCTCGGATGATACTACTTCTTTCCTTATCCTTTGGCAAGATTCTAAATTCACTGTCTACTGCATTATATACAACGCTAATCTTCTTTTCATCAATACCATACGTATTCGCGATATCACCTTTTGAAAATTCTGATACTGTTACAATACGATCAGCGCAACGAGCAGCGTATGGTATTAATACCTTATTTCTGTAATATTCTCCCTTTTCAAAAATGTCGTTAAAATGTTCAAAACATATATCATGAATGGTAACCACTGTTTTACATGGTCTTATAAAAGGTATGTAATACTGGGTGTGTAAAACATCAAGTTTGTACTTTATACACAGATAAGTAAGCTCAACAAAGTTTCTGATAAAAGCATTATTACTCTTAAATCTCACTATCTTAAATCTGTCTCTGTAGGGTAAGTCATCTACCCCATCCTTTAGAAAAAGAATGTACTCTTTGTCTTTATCTGGCATAAATGCTTTAAGAATTCCTTCATAGAAACTCTCATTTCCACCCGAACAATCCCCAAGCATATGCGCATCTATTCCAATTCTTACCATCTGCATTCATTCCTTGGTCCATGATTTTTCTTTCTCATATGTGGTTTCAACAGAATTCTTCCTCATATTTTTGGGAAATATAATCCCAAGTATAATGATCCTTAATTCTTTTTTTAGCTTTAAAATCCATTGCTTTTCTACCGTCACTGCCTAGTGTTTCAACCTGCGAAATAACTTCCGCAAGGTTTCCCTCGTCCTTATACCAGTACAATCCTGCATCCTGCACAACTTCCCTGTTGTACTTAACATCAAGAACAAGATTCACAGATGTGCTGGCGAGAGCCTCAAGAAGTGATGGATTGGTTCCGCCAACTTCATGACCATGAATATAGGCAAACGCATTTTCTCTGATTTTCTTAACAAGCTCTTTGTCATAGATTGGCTTTGAGATTATTATTCGCTCATCATTTTGATAATTGAGCTGTTTATTGATAGTCATGGCCAATTTATCATTTGTTGTAGTAATGATTATTAGCTTTTTGTCTGTGGAAGTCTTCATGAATTCACGGATAATAATGTCAAAATTATTCTCTTCAACGAATCTTCCAACTACAATATAGTACTCACCTGCAGATGTAGAGTTGTCTTTTAACCAATTTACAAATACATCGCTGTCATCAGCATAAGCTGAAGCTGTCAGCTCCGCTCCATAAGCAATATATGTAGTATTAGGATTATAACACGCATACTCTTTGTTGATATATTTCTCGATTTCCTGACTGTCACAAACGATCCTGTCAGCATGCTTTACCATAAGCTTTTCAGACAATTTCCAATATGCTCGTACCGGCCTTGACCATTTTCTTCTTGACCAGTCATGTCCATCCGGATTTAAAATCACTTTTCCACCGAGCTTTTCTATTTTTCTCTTGTAATGTCCCATGAACGGTCCAATACGACAAGCCATTATAAAGAATATCGGGTCAGTGATCTCAGGTCTTTCCTTACAATAATTCACACACCTTCTAAGAGCTCGCAAATCATAAATAACAGCCCTTCCTGCTCCTACCTGAGGTGTTTTTACATCAAAGCATTTCGCATCATTATAAATGTAGCGACCATTGGAATCTGCTATTCTTGCAATATGATAGCGTATATCATCTCTGTGCCTGTATTTGGTCAAATTATCCATAAAGGTCTCAAAACCGCCGTATTCGGCAGGGACTCCCTTACAGCCAATACAGAATATCTGTTTCTTTTTAGTATGATAGTATTCTGCCTCTCTTGTTTTATCAGTCAGCAAATACACCATGAACTTTATATTGTTAACAACATATCTTTTAAACAGTCTTGCAGGTTCTTTAAATAATCTAAACAGCCATTCAAGGCCAACTCTTCTTATCCATAAGGGTGCGCGCTTAAGAGTACCTGCATGGAAATCAAATCCTGCTCCAACTCCCATCATAACGGCATTGATTTTGCCCTTGTGGTCACGCATCCATTCTTCCTGTTTAGGTGCTCCAAGACCAACCCAGACAATGTCAGCTCCGGATTCATTTATCATTTTGATAACTTCCGCATCCTCTTCAGGTGTAAGCTTTCTAAATGGAGGAGAATACATTCCCTTGACGTTTAATCCAGGATAAACCATCTGTAAATTCTCACGAAGATTTGCAAGTGTCTTTTCTGTAGAACCGTAGAAAAAGTGAGATACTTTTCCATCCATCGTATCCCTGAACATATTTTCCATAAAGTCCGGCCCTGCCACTCTTTCAGCGCCTACAAAACCACGCATTTTCTCTACGCGATATATTGGTGCTCCATCAGGAAAAACAAATGCAGCACCGTTTAATGTATTTAAATAATCATGATTTTCTCTTGCAACAACAGATGTATGAACATTTGAAAAGCATATGTACTGCCCTTTTAATTCATCAATATACTTCAGGACATGGTGCACTGCTTCTTCTATTCTGGAAATAGAGTAATTGATTCCAAATATCCTGCACTTTTCGCTTCCAACAAAAGCAGGCATTGCTTCATATGTATCTATATCAGTAATGATGCCGGATCTGATTTCATAATCTTCGTAATTCAATGAGACATAAGTTCTTATGCCCATTTTACGAAGTTCCTGAAGATATTCATTGGCTTTTTTTTCATCCATCATATTAGTAAAAAGGAGAACACTTTCATAATCGCCTATGTCTATCTCCTCTTTAATATGATTTATGTCAATATTGTCTGACTTAATCTTATAAACCATTGGGAAAATAGAATCACCATTCTTTTTGATATAATAGTATCTATAGACCATTCGTATAATATAGCCAAGTACTACTGATAGTACACTGAATATTCCAATAACTATTCTTGATGCAAGAATAGACCTTTGTACCACAAAAAGATACCCTAAAGACAGCATTTGTAACAGCACGCGGCTTTTAAATGCCATAAAAAAATTATCAATCGGATCCATTGCCACAATATTAGGACCACTATAATCATAAATGAAATACACGAGGGTCTCGAATATCAATGATGTTATGAAAAGGCTGACATAAATACCATAATTAAAATCTACCCATTTCATAATTTCTTTAAAACGAATTACAATAGCTAATAAGAAGGCTACTATAATAGACATTTCATCCATCATGAATGTAATCCTTCTAATTCGCTTGTCATTTCTAATTTTCATCTTGCTGTTGTACATGTACTTATTCCTATTATATAGACTTTATTATAAAGCAGGTTCCGTTACGAACACTAAAAGGGCGATGTCTTTTAACACCGCCTTTTAACTTGATTGGATTATCATAACATATATCAATACTAATCGCAAAACAATATAATTTACTTATCAAAATCAAATTCGTTATTATAATTAAATCTTTTTCTGCATTCCAAATACCGAAACCTTATGTTACACGTACTCCATTTCGATCCTACATGTATGCTTTTTACTAAACTTATCGTAGCTAATTCCGACTAGAACTACTTCTTTTACCTCTTGTCTATCAGCTACTTTTCCTTTAAATCTCTGAACATAGTTCTTATCTTTAATTTGTTTTAGTGCATTGTCTGCTGAATCATCAACTTTCAATTCCAAGATAATACCTAGCTCTTCTTTTCTCCTTGGGTAAAAAATGAAGTCAACAAATCCTTTTCCACTTTTATCCTCACGCTGAACATCGTACCGATCTCGCGCAGACAAATATGCCAAATTGACAATTGCAGATAAATCGGACTCATTATTGTACATAAGGATTGGTGCCTCTGTATCATGAAACTCCTCAAGAATCTGGGCTATCGTATTCTCTTCTCCGGTTAAAGTAGCCTCAAGCACCTTTTCAGACTCTAAAGCTAATCTATGAACATATCCCAATGATTCCTCTTTTTCAAGCATATCCGCAAACTGTCCCATTAGTTCCTGATTGGGAATCATTACAAAACCATCTGCATAGCTTAAAAAACCATACACTACCATGGCAGAAAGTATTTCATCTCTGGTCTTAAGATTCATTGATGTTGCCGCATATTCTTTAGCTTCACATCTAACCTTGTCACCTGTAATCATCCTTGCCAAGTCATCTTTTACACCATTGACATTATTTTTAATGTAATAAAAAATCTCATCATATGGTCCGGCACTAGTCCAATAATTCCCCAAATTGTTATTAGTAAGAGCCACTACCACTGATCTGGGATTATATACCCTGTCTCCGGCAAAAGTATGATAACCATCATACCATTTGCCAAGATCTTCAAGCGCTATCCTTGGATTGGATTCCAGTTTTAGATATCTTCGATATAATTCATCTACCTCGTTCTGCAAAAAACCAAAGTATTTACTGAAACGTTCTTCTAATGCCATGGTGTATTCAAGAAACATGTTGAGTTCTGAACCGCTTGAATACTTGGCTATAGGTAAAATACCGGTCATATATGCAAGTGCGACATATGCCTGATCCTTTAATAAATTCCTGAGAAATAAAAGGTACCTTGCTCTATCTTCCGCACCTATAAAACTCATATGGAAAACAGCATCCCATTCATCAAGTACAAAAACAAATTGTGTCCCCGTACAGTCAAAAATTTTCCTTAAGTCTTCAACCACAGAACTACCTTCTCTAAACTGAACTTCAGGGAATGCATTATATAAATCATTAACCAATATATCCTTAATTGTTGAAATATATTGATCATAGTTTTGACACATATCATCAATCTTGCTGAAGTCTATGCTTATCACATGATAAGAATTAATGAACTTATCATAATTAGGATTTTCTGATATTTTGCTACCATCAAATATTGCTTTTGAATCCAAATTTTGAGAAAAATAGGCTGCTATCATATTAGCGGCGACCGTCTTACCAAAACGTCTCGGCCTTGTGACACATATATAGTTTTCTGTAGTTCCAATTCTATCAATAAGTTCAGATAGTATTTCTGTCTTATCTATATACCACTTACTGTCTCGTATTTTCTTGTAAAGCGTAAGTGAATCTGATGAATCAAGATATAATCCCATAAATAATCTCACTTTCTAAATCCAATACCTATAACATCATATAACGCATTAGTATCATGATTCCAATAATCAAGATACTCGCAAATAGTAAGAGTACATATACTAAAAGTATATTATACTTTTAGTAATAATGTAACATACGTATGCCTTGATTTTTGGTAAACGTCAACTAAGAAAATAACAATATCGAGTTACTTTCTGTCACATGATCGACTCTGTTAAAAATGCTGAAGTTGTCAAAACACAGGTCTTTGCAACATTTATGACTCTGATGTCAGATACTCCGTAAACATGGCAAGGATGATTTTAAAAAGATAATACGATGAAACAGTATAAGCCACTTGGTTTCATTTTTTCAGAAACTAAGTGGCTTATTTGAGCTCATATTTCTACTTTAAATCTTTTAATCTCTTCTAAACAATAGAAAGATTTTTTTCCAGTGTAAATGCTCCCGTAAAAAATATCCTCTACTTATATATTATTATTAAAACCACTTCTTGGCATAGTTGTTGAAATAAAACCATTCTCTCGTGCATAAAATAAATATGCACTCTTATCTTCTATCTGCAAATCATCATTTACACAAAATAGAGAGGCTGTAGCCCCAGCTATATCTCCTAACAACGCACTTCCCCATGCTGGTATTCCCGTGCTTTCAGCCAATAATCCTATTCCTGCTGCTACTCCTATCGGTATTAAAGCTCGCATCGTTTTCTTCGTTCTTCTTATTCCTCTAAAACTCATCAATTCCTCTATTTCATGTAAATCATCGTCCATTTGACGTTGCAGCATTCTCGTTGTGTCTTGAATATCTTCCACATCTGTGCAATGCTTCAAATTCCATTGAAATGCTTCTATGCGTCGTCTAAAACATCTAAGCTCTCGTTCATGTCTCATCCTAAAATCTATAATATCCGCAAGCGAAACATTCATATTCGGCACTGGCAATATTTTCTGTAATGCCATATTTAAGTAAATTTGCTTTTCAGCATCTATATTTCCCTTACTTCCCGTAAAAGGATAATAGAATTTGATACCACTATCTGTTCCTATCTCTGTATTTCCGTGCACTTTTGCAAGATATTTTGCCAGAGTAGCCATATAAACATCTGCATCTTTTGAATTCATATTAATCCATGGTCCATCATAATTTCTCTGAGCAATTCCTTCATCCAGCAAATATTCTAAAATTGGTTCTGGTGTTTTATCAATATGTACCATATCAACCATATTAAGCTTTTCGACATGTACGCGAGCAGTGTGCCTTTTATTAATTTTTTTACTATATTTCAAGTTCTTCTTCACTTGTTGGCAAAACAACTCGCATAGTCCATCTTCTTGTTCCAATTCAAACGGATATATTGGATCGTATATTCCAGCATCTTGAAGATATTCTATTTCAATAGAATTAATTGCACTATAATTCACTCCTGGTACAATAGATGCTACTTTATCCCAATACAATAATGCATTTCTTAACCATGTTCCATCCTTAATTCTTATAGTAGGATAGTATAATATCGTCTTCTCTCCATAATTGTTCGTTCTCATTGTTTCTCCTTTTCGCATTATACAAACAAAAATCGTTCTATTAGACACTTTTTCCCTTATAAAGAAATCTAGATTAGTTTCTTTTAATGTTGAGCCATTTGTTTTTTGTTATATTAACATTTAATTATTATTCCACATTTAATATTGCATAAAAAATCTATAAACATATTATATTGCTCAATCCAATTATCTATATCTCCCATACCTAGTAGTTTTATAAAGATTATCCTGCTTTTAATTATTATGTTTGAAAAGCATTCTTAAATTGCTTGATAATGGAGTATTAGTCATAATTTCAAGACTCTTTTTGTCTTGCTTTCCCGATTTTTTATCATATTCAATAGCCAATTTCCTAATAAGTGTATTCATCTGTATGCTATAATTCTTCTCTATAATATCAACCATATCAAGGAGGTTATAATGAATAATTATGAAAAGATTGTAGAGAACTATTTAGATTTCTGTTCAAGCCAGAAAAAACTTAACGAAAAAACAGTTAGAGCCTACCTAACAGATCTCCAGCAATTCGGAAATTGCCTATCTTCAATGAAATTAACGGAGTTATCCACAGCAGAACTTGAAGATTATATAAAAAATCTTCACCGTCATTACAAACCCAAAAGCGTAAAAAGAAAGATTGCATCTATCAAAGCTTTTTTTTGCTATTTAGAAAACCATGACATCATTACATCCAATCCCTGGGCACACGTTCAAAGCAAATTCCGAGAACCAGCAACTCTTCCACGCATAATCCCATTAGATACCATAGAAATAATACTTACCCTAATTTATAAGCAAATTGAAAATGGGAAAACTAACTATCGAAGACGCAACGCCATCAGAGATGCCGCCATTTGTGAGTTACTCTTTGCCACCGGATTACGCATCTTTGAACTTTGCAATCTGATTCCAGATGATGTTAACTTATACGAAGATACTGTATTTATAAACGGGAAAGGATTAAAAGAACGTATTTTGCAGATAGGAAACAGTCAGGTACACGATGCACTTGTAAATTATAAAGAAGCCTACGATAACGAGATCCGCCTTTGCAACCATTTGTTTGTAAATCAACAAGGACACCCTATATCAGACCAGTCTGTACGCAGAATGCTTAACTACTACACAAACCTCGCCGGAATCAAACAGCATATCACTCCACATATGTGGCGCCACACCTTTGCCACCTCACTTCTTGAGGCTGATGTCGATATTCGATACATCCAGGCAATGCTCGGACACAGCTCAATTCGCACAACAGAAATCTACACCCATGTTTCTATGGCCAAACAGAAGAATATATTGTGCAGCAAGCATCCACGGAACAATTTTTCAATTTGTCCCAACGCATATATTTCGAATTAGTGTATATAATGTAAGCACTTACTATAAAAAAACTAAAGCAGATTGGCAGCATGTGATTCCAATCTGCTTTAGTTGACAATTCTGCCTAAAAAAATCCTCTATATTTTTATAATTGTTAACAGCATTCTCTAGAACAAATCCATTTATTTAGTGTTTGGTCAACAACCCTTTCAGCCCAGTAAACATGGGCGTTTATAACGATTTTTGATATGCTAAAGTGCAAGGAAATTTTTGCAGTTTAACGCATTTATGGGCTTTATAGCTTGCACTTTGAGGTCAAAAATCATGTATAAAACTCCAAATTACGACTACGAACAGTTAAGTTTCACCGGCTTTAATGCAACCTGCGGTTTGCAGTTGGATTCCCAAAATGAGTGGATTGTGATTGCAGGTAAACTTCCATGGCGAGCATGGGAAACTCTCTATGCCGCTATGTTTCCAACTGAAACAGGAAACGTAGCCAAGCCTTGCAGAATGGTGATGGGATCGCTTATTATCCAACAACATATGGGCTTTACTGACAGAGATCTTGTTGCTCAGTTGCAGCAGAACCCATACTACCAGTACTTTATCGGACTTGAAGCTTTCCAACATGACGCTCCGTTTGCACGGACTCTCCTGGTGACCTGGAGAAAGCGACTGACTTTGGAGTTTATTATCAAGGCAAATGACCTGCTGTGTGACGCTGCTCCCAAGACCTTTATGTTCCGCAAAGGGATGGCTCATTTCAAACGAGGTGTCCTCGTTGCTACACAGATATGTGATGCAACTGTTGCTCCGCAGTATATCAGGTTTCCGCAGGATACATCACTCTTAAATGAAGCACGCATGAAGCTTGAAACCATGATAGATTTCTTCTGCGAAGTTTACGGCTTTGATAAGCCAAGAACCTATCGTAAGGTGGCACACAAGGACTATCTTGCATTTGCTCGGTCGAAGAAACCGACCAAAGAAGCGGTACGCAAAGCAGTAAAAGCTCAGCTGAGCTATGTTCGTAGAGACCTGAATTACATTGATGATTTCATGCATGAGGGCTACGCTCCTGCTGAAAAATTCATAGACAACATCATCGTAATTCATATCCTGTATGAGCAGCAATTGTTCATGTATGAAAACAACACTCACAAGGTTGATAACCGCATAGTCAGCATCCATCTTCCGTTTGTCAGACCAGTCATGCGTGGAAAGGCTAAGGCTCCAACTGAGTTTGGTGCAAAACTCCATCTCAGTGTTGACGAGCTTGGCTTCGGAAGAATAGAAAACCTTTCATTTAACTCCTACAATGAAGGACCGATGCTGATTGAAGCGCTTACTGCTTACAAATACCGCAATGGCGAATATCCTGAGCGTGTGCTTGTTGATCAGATATACCGCACGAAGGCGAACATTGCATTCTGTAACACAAATGGTATCAGGATAAGCGGTCCAAAGCTTGGACGCCCAACTAAAGATGATGCAAAACTTCGTAAGGAACGCAAGGTTGCAGCAATTGATAACACTGACAGAATCGAAGTTGAGCGTTACTTCAGCACAGCCAAACGAAGGAATGGCATGGGCGTGATAAAAAGGAAAAGAGAAGATACATCTCTGTCAACAATCGCCATGTCCATTCTCGTAACCAACATTTTTGGAACATTTAAACTTGCAGTTGAGGAATATGAAAATGAGTCTTCAAATTCCTCGTCAAACCAGAAAAAATGTAAATCTTAACCCGGTCACAACTCCGAAAAAGGAGTTGTTGACCAAACACTATTTACAAAATAAAAAAGAAAACATAGTATTTTCAGCTAAACCATTCTTTTTCTCCAACAATCCTATAATCTGTAAATTCTATTTTTGAGCAACTCATTTTTCATTTTGGCTTTTTTATTCATACCACAGTTTGATCATTATCTCTCAGCTTTTTTAATTATTTATAATCGGTTTAATTATTTTCTCCTGTTTAGATATATGTTTTTTAATTGATAATAGTAGATTATCAATTAAAAGGAATTAGAAATGAAAATCGGTATAGCGTATGATACAAAGGAAATGTACGATGACAAGGACGATCTATACTATGATTTTGCGGATGAAGTGTCCATTAGTCAACTGGATGCCGCTTTTCGGAGTCTTGGGCATGAAACGGTACGCATAAAAAGTTTTGTTGAACTCTTGGAAATATGCAAGGGAAAAGAGCGCCCCTGTGATCTAGTATATAACACCATGGAGGGTATCTCTTCAAGGAACAGAGAAGGGTTTGCACCGTCATTGTTAGAAATGTATCGGGTTCCCTTCATGGGCACTGATGCATTTGGACTATCTTTGACACTAAACAAGTACATGACTAAAATAGTTGCCCAATATTACGGCATTGCAACCCCTATATCTGCACTCGTTATGCCTTCTGATTCACCCGAAATAGTATATGAGCGGATAAAGAAAGTTCCTCTCCCACACATATTAAAGCCAAATTACGAAGGGAACAGTTCTGGTATTGTGCGCTGTATATCCTTAGAAGAATCGGTTGAAAAACTTTGTAGACTGACGAAGCAATATCATTCTGAGATCCTATGTGAAGAATTTATATTTGGTAAGGAAATCACCATTCCTCTTATCGGAAATGATCCGGATAAAACTATGTGGGCTATAACTACAGTGGATGTCCAGAAAAACGATAGTTTTTGGCTGGATAAAAACTGGAAAACTATTGGTGATTACCACAATATCATTTACGATGTGCCTGATAAAGTCAATGAAGAAATCGGCTATGCGGCACTTACGCTATTCCGTGCTTTTGGATGTAGAGATTTTTGTCGATTCGATTTCCGCCTTTCTGCCAATGGGAGTCCGTATTTTATTGAAGCCAACCCTTTGCCTGCACTCTTTGAAGGTGGATCCTTTGATATAATGGGCAGGGCTAATGGCTTGGAATTTAGCGAAACACTGAAAATAATTATTGATACAGCATCAGAACGCCTTGCTATTCCCAATACCTGAATTCTGCAAGAAAGATCCTTTTCCGATTGATCTGCTCGTAGAAAAAATGACTATCCGGATAAGTGGCATTTTTGTTCGGAACAGATATCTGACGTGATAAAATATCTTTCCATATAGGAGAAAAGAACTCCTCGCCTTTTAACAAATGTTTATGGCATAGTTGAACAGCGCTTTTCCCTTGGTGTTCCAGAGTAATTGCCTCTAGTAGATCCTTATACTGGTTTTCATAGGCTGTAGTATTTTCCCTGGAGGCAATACTCTCATAGGCATTCATGAAATTATCGTGATCTTGGTAGAATACAAGTGGCTCAATATCAAGCAAGAGATCGCACATACAAATGTTTAAGTTGATTGTCATATACGTAAAATCTGAAAGTCCTAATAGTTTTGCTTTCTTGAAGTATTCTAATGCCTCTTTCGCATTTTCTTTTGCCAAAACGTAAAAAATTCCCATGTTATTATATACATATGACAGTTTCAGACTATTATGTCCAAAACTGTCAAGTGCCTTTTTAAAGTAGCTTTCTATAAGTCTATTTTCATATCCTCCATAAAATAGCATTTCTGTTGCAATATTAAAATATGCTTCTCCTGCATCAATTACACTATTGATTTCTTCAAAGTACGCCGCAGCTTCTTTTAGGCTTTGAATTTCCTCGTTGTGTTGGAAAAACATTCCACATTTTTTTAGACAACAGTAGTACTCGTACAATGTGTTTTCATGCAGTTTTCCTCTGTTTAGTGCCAATTTATAATAACGTGCACCCATATCTTCTATTGAAAGATGGTTTTGCAAGGTAGCCATAAGAGAATATACGTTGCAGACCATACGGTTCATATCATTATCTTCATTTGATATAGTTCTGATATTATTGACAAGTTCTTGCGCTATGGAAAAGGAATTGTCTATGTCACCGGAATCATAAAGATACATCGCCATACGATATTTGAATAAAAAAGGTTGCTATATTTTTTGTGTACTTTTCTTAAGATTTTTATTGCGGTTTTCGTCCTACCAAGTTCTTTTAGGCTCCTTACACATATCTCTTGTGTATAAGCTAACTGGAATCCATCTAACGGGTGAACTTTCTGATCGCATAAAGCCTCATTTGCCACAAAATATAACTTCTCCCAATCTTTAGTAATGCTATATAAATATAATAACTCCAATCGTATTTGCGGTATTATTTTACTAGATTTATCACACATTTTTTGCGCTTGCAGCATCCTGTTTAGTATTCTGATTTTTTCTGCTGTGGAAGCATTCGAACTGTATAGTTTGCTGTAATACGAAACCAGAATTTGCGCAGCTTTGTGTTTTTCTCCAATATTAATAGTATCAAATACAGCTTCATATATTTTCATCAAGGGAAATTCATACTGTTGCTCGGCGTTCTCGCATACACGAATCAGAAAACGTAGTTTTGTAGCTTCATTTAGGTATTCCTCCGCAGATTCAATCCCAAAGCCATCAACAGACTCTAGTGGAAGAATAGAAAAAACACTACCAATTATCGAAGATTTTTCTATAATAGAGTATATTTCTTCGGAAATATCCCTAAATTTCTCTGATATTGCTTTTTTTAAATAAGATTTTATAGCGGCTTCGTTTTTTTGGTTATTATTTTCGCCCGATAGTTTCATGCGAAACATGAGAGCATCTATTTCCAAATAATTATGTTCTGTTATACTGATAATCTCTTTATAATCATCATTTTTCAGCTCTGGATAGTTGTATTGTATATATGCTTTTAACTCTTCTTCAGGTGCAATAAACTCTTGGACATAAAGATTCCTGCTCACTCCCTCAATATCTGCAAGTGAGAGTATGTTTTGTGCCTTCAAGAGTTCATCATTAGTAAGATCGACGAGCAAAATAACCTTGTTAATATTATTTATTTTGCTGCTGTTTATAATTGTGTTAAAAACCGACGTGCAACACTTTTCCGCTTCGTCTAATATAATAGTTGATACATTAGAAAAAATGTATTGACTTATATTTGAAGAGTCCACGAACTGCTCTGCATGTATATATTTCTCATTAGGATATCTATTTTTAATATATGTTGTTTTTCCACAACCTTTTTTGCCATATATTATCTTCAGTTCCATTTTACTACACCTCAGAAAGACGAATAAGATCATCCGTTACTACTTTTACTACATCTTGTGCAGAATACTTCCTGTCGTCATCAGAGGTATAATCAAAGCTATGCATTATCGAGAATTCCATTTTGGAACATCTTTCCCATGTGATTATTATTTCAGCGCATAGATTTGTATTTAGCTCTCCTTGGAATATAAGTACACAAGGAAGATTTAGGAATTCGTCATTTGAGAACGTAAACACAGTTTTCACACCTTCATTTTCAATATAGAGCTTGTTTTGAAACGAACTTACCTTCAACCTATGTGCTTGCATCGCTTCACATACTTTTTCCAAAAAGTATTTCAGTATATTTTCTCTGTGTTGAATAATGCTGTTGTCTGCATATGGGATTCGTATTTTTTCCTTTATCAGTTCTGCAGTTTTCGAGATATCTGTATGTTTATAATAACCTATGAATGATGGGATATCTCGTGTTAAAGGCGAATTGTCAAGCATTATTGGAATAAGAAAGTCTGAATCAAAGAATGTGTTCATGAACCGTTCTCTTACAGCTGTAAATTCAAGGTTAGTCCAAATCTTTTTGTAATAATGTTCAGAGAAGAAACATGCTACATATCTTGCGTTATTTGCATATAAATTGCGTAGGTATCGATAGAGATCTTTTCCAACCAACTCGGAATGATTGTCATTGTCATAAAAGACACTGTATTCATTAGAAACTATTTCTTTTATCTTCTCTATGATTTCACGATCTTCTCCGGCAAATGAAAATGCCACATCGTACATTCTAATTCTCCTCATTTCAATTGATAATCTACTATTATCATTCATTTTTATGCTTCTTCAATTAAACAATCATGATGCTTATAACCTTGTTTACTACTTGCGTCATTTTCATAATTTATACCAACGATAATAATATTCCCCTTATATTTCTCAAGATTATCCGGATAATTACGTTTTCGAATCTGGTCTATTGCTGTTGCAGCATCTTTATCGTATTTTAGCTCTATTAAAAGCACTGGCTTGTCTGAATATTTAGGAGACGGTATATATACAAGATCAGCATATCCCTTACCAGTATCCATTTCCTGGATTAAAGTGTAATAATTCTGTGCGTTATAATATGCTAATTGTATTGCATAACTCAAGGCAGCTTCACTGTTATAGGTTTTATTGTTTGCTTTGTCATGCGCTTTTTCAACCAATTCAGATACCTTAGCTGCATCTTTTTTCCAGGTTGCTTCAAGTAGTTTTTGTGAATTCTCGAGAGCTTTGAAAACAACATTCCAATCATCCTGCTTTGTAGATGCCTCAAATTCAGCTAGTATTTCGTTATTTGGAATATAGACTTCTTTTCTATTAATGTCATAGGCAAGATATCCCAAATGAATCAATAAAGTAAAAATATCGTCTTTACTATGAAAAGTGGTCATATCATTTTGATAATTATCAATAGCTACAGAAATTCGGTTTCCTGCCATTAACACAGCAACATCTTCTTTTAAACCATCGTAATTTCTACAAATATACTCAGACAACGCCTGATATGTTTCTGTCTGATTCCAGTAATTCTGTATTCTACCAGTCTGAATTGCTTTCACAACTGATAAAGGACTATATATCGACCATTTTTCTTGACCAGGGTCTTCTGAGATGCTACTGCTCTGCTCTCCCATCGATTTAGGCGGAATTATTCCATACATTTCGTATCCGTCATACCAGTTTTTGATCTCCTCATGATTTCTTCCATACTGATTACACAAATCTTCTACCTCATCATCTGTGAATCCAGTATACTTCGCCATCTGCATAGGAAAAATCATGGAATACTCATCAAACATATTCAACGCTGAATGCTTACCATATTTTTTGATTGGAAGAATTCCTGTCATATAAGCAAGAGCAACATAGTCTTTGTCTTTAAGCCAATCACGCAAAAAATCCAAATACACTCGTTGACCTTCAGCATCCGATTTATTCTCTCTAAAGATTGCATCCCACTCATCAATGATGATTACAAATTGATGTCCTGTCTGCACATAAACATCAGACATCGACTGAATAAGGTCTTCTCTATCAAAAAAATCCACCTCAGAATATTGATTAAGAACATCTCTCATCACAAGCAGCTGGAGTTTTTTTAGCATTTCTTCAGCAGATTTATCTTTTTTTACAAAATCAGTCATTATTATTTTGACAACATCAAATTTTCCAAGATATTCATCCCATTGATCTATTCCTTTTCCATCTGTTGCAATTTTCTTGTTTTCAAACAGCTCCCTACTGTCAGCATACCTATCATAATATGCTGCAAGCATGTTAGCCGTAATTGTTTTGCCAAATCTTCTAGGTCTTGATACACACACATATTTTTGTTCAGTAAGAACAAGTGAATTAATATACATTATCAAATCTGTTTTATCTCTGTATATCTCAGATTCTATCGCTTGTTTAAAGCGCGTGTTCCCAGAATTAAGATAAGTTCCCATTAATGTTACCTCTAATTATATCGATAAGAGCATTCAATTATTATTTTCTGCATTGATTGCCGACATATATTCACTAAATACAATTGGGACTAAAACTGTAAGTCCTGGTATCCCATCGATATTTGATTGTACAGTTATCATTCCCATATTTATCCTTTCATTGTAATCATCCGCAGTCTTGATACGCCTACTAAACTATATTCAGTATACAAGCCTTTACCTCAGCAATTACTGATGAATTCTAGGATTGCTCCCATTAAGCCAGGAACTCAAAACAATGTATCTATTCCTATCTGCTTGATCATAAACCCAAAACTCGTCTCTAGTTTCCTTTGCTGTCTTTGAAAACTCTAAATATGGATACAGTCCCAAATATTCATTCCCGTTAAAGCGTCCACTCATAATCGGCAAAATACATGCCCTACCTATTTTTCCATCTGCCAACCCAAGCTCCCAAGGACACCACTTTGAATTTGTACTATTTGTGGTGGCAACATATGCAAGTCCATTGCAATGATCAAGTCTGTTTCTAATGATCTCTGCTGTCTTTGGTGTTACAGTTCCTCTATCCAGATTCTGGTCATCGATCCAATCTATGTAAACCGAATATCCACACTGTTGAAATTTATATCTTAGTCCTATTACCAGATCTTTATCCTTAAAAGAATGCGATATGAATAAATCATATGATTCTGCTTCATCAAACATTTTTTCTTCAAGCAATGCAAATTCTGTTGGATGCTTTCTTGCTTCACCAGCTGCTGTCCTTAAATCTGATTCTGTTAATATCATGTTTTACCCTCAAATTTGTGAGCTTTTCCTTATTATTTCCAGCACAGTCTCTACTATCTTTGATATATCAGTCGTTTTTTCAAGGATATCAGTATACCCTTCTAAATATGGATACCTGTTTATATCACTCTTGATTTCATCAAGAATTTTCTTTGCCACATAGCCTGTAGACCCTATGGGTATAATCACATTTCCATTTTCTTTAGAAATCTGAAACTCCTCCAAGCATCCATCGGCATCAACAATATCTTTCTTTGTCAAGTCCTTACTAACATTCTTATTACCGAATAGAAACACAGATACTCCAGTTTCGGCTATCATGTCTTTACGATACTTCGTATAAAGCCTTTTCCTCTCATCATCGTCTTTAATTCCTTGCGGAAATGGTCTTAGACACAAATGCTCCTCTGTGTGTTTATACTTGCTTCGATATATTTCATCCAAGGCACCGTTAACAACCGTTGATCCAATTCCAAATCCGAATCCTGAAATAATCCTAAAATCATCCCTAACCATCGACCTTGCAACTTCATAAGCCAGTCTTTCAGCATCATCTTTATTCCAAGTTCCATATTCTGCAGCGCTTCCTGAAATGAATACATTGTTATGTTTTACAGCGGTTTCTATTGCCATAAGCGTCTCTGTTATTTCAGAGTATTCATCTATAAAAACTGTTTGAATTCCATAACGAGCTAAATCTTTGGCTTTAAGTTCCTGACGAGCCTGAGCGTAGCCATAGTCTTTATCACTCAGCCCATCTTTCTTTACTCTTCTGAAAAAGCAATAGTGCTCATGGATATTCTCATCAAGAAGGGCATGAATCTGATTCAGTACATAATCCAAGTTAGGATCCTCAAAACTAAAACCTATAAACAAGAATGTCTTAGAAATCAAATCGCCTTTCAACACTGTCTTAAAAAGCTTTCTGCTCCTATCATAGAGAACGTAATCGTCTTTAGTGAGAACAGCTCTCGAAGGTCTTTCAACATCCCCATGCATCTTATAAACAACTGCATCTCGGTCATATTTTGAGCATGATAGTTGATCTACCTCAATCTTTACATCAGCGAGCCTATTTGATTTTTCAATTCCATTTTCAATTAGGTGGTCATAGTTTGTGGTCCAATACGTGCTTATCGGGAGTCTAGTGATAATGTCAATATTGGGATTCTCTTTTGCCTCCTTACTAAAGGCGCTCAGAATCGTCTCATTTACAGAAGCTCTACCAAATCTCTCATTACGATAATATTGTGCAATAGCCAAATAATCGTTTTCCTTTTCAATGTCTAATCCAAGCTGAGATGCAAAAGGCCTCAACAATTCTTTCCAATCAATATAACCAGAGGCAATTGATAATCCCGCCCCGGCAAATATAGCAGCATTTCCTTCTTTGATAGCTTCTGAATACTTTTTTATTAATTCTTCTTTCGTAGCAAACATAGATGTGCTCCTATTGATTCATTATTTCCCGTGCAACCTTGCTGCTCTCTCAACCCAATCCCCCAGGTTGTTATATCCATCATCACTAGTGTAATCATAAATAGCATCTGCAATATTTGAAAAAGGTATGGAACGACCATTTATCATAATTGGTGTCATGACATTCCCTGCACTCGAATAATATCCATTAAAGTCTTTGATATTATTGATTCTCACACCAATAATTCCATTCCCACGCTCAACACTCTTCTGAATCTCATACTGAACATACGGACGGATTAACGTTTCCGTTCCTATCAAGACAACAGTTACAGATGTATCGTTCATCTGACTATTAATCCATCGCTTTACCGCTAAATCACCTTGCCTTTTAACAGACTCAAACTCAGCACGATCTATAACTTGCGATTTCATCTGTCCGCCCTGAGTAACCCATCGGTTGCGCACGGTCATTACACGCGAAATATCTGGTTTATAATGGAAACTGTAGAATACTTTTCTTGCCATTGTTTCTCCTTGCTAAGTAATGTTATATTTATTACTTTCCTTCTCCTGTTGCAAAACATTCAGTCTTGCTATCTCATCTTCCTTAATCACATCAAAACCATGTATATCCTCACCATCAAGTAAAATCATATATATGGGTCTTTTAACCTGGGTCTTGTAGTAATCAAGCTCGAAGGATACCCAGTCAGAAGCTCTTGATTTTTCTGAGCTCAGGAACAATAGATATCTCGATTTCCTCATCCTTGCTCTAAGTACTTCCCTGGTATAGTCAGACACCATACTTCTTTTCAAAAAATCATCATCTGCGGTCCAATCTACATAACAGTTCATTCCAGCATCATTTGCTCCTCTTACGATTCTCTCAACCACAGCCTTATCTTGATAGCTATGAGAAACAAATATATCATACTGTTTTATATTCTGAACCGACTTCGATTTGCTCAGACGTTCAGCTAATGCTTCTGGTGTACCAATCAAATCGCTCTTCTCTGTCATATACGATTTCTTCTTGCCCTTAAACCCCTTCCTGAGCTTCACATAATGACCTGTCTTTTGTAGTTGTATAAACGCTAAATCTCGTATCTCATTATTTCTTTCACTATCGTTTATCTTCCAAAGGAATTCATCTGTCTTTTTACATTCATATTTTGATATCTCTCGCAATATTTCCAACTTATCACTTGTTGTATTACCTTTACGATGGTATGCATAAACGAGAGCATCGATGAACCCTGGATCTACTTTTTGGATATTTCTTGTATTATTTTCAACTCTCCTTTTTCGCTTTGATATAGCAGCATCTCTTTTCCTGCCAAACTGAAGCTCATATTCAAATCTCTCATTCTCTGAATAGATTGAGCTATGTTTCTCCCTATATCCTTTGCTTAGAACATGCTTTACTTTCTGTAAGGAAAAAAAGAATGACTCCGGTGAAAGCGGTTTATATCTTATCTTTTTCCCAACTTTTCGTAAGAATTGGTCTTTTTCCTCGTATTGACGCTGTCTTTCAACTATTTCATTCCATTCAAAAGGGTAGTATCTTTTATAAGCTTCCAATATATCCTGTGCTGTATAACCTGGTTTCAATGCCGGCATCATATGACGCAGCTGCTGAGTCACACTCCTTGAAATCCTTATATTCTCTCCAACAAACTTTCGTTTAGCTTTTCCTGGCATTTATATATAGACCCCTTTCAAAGAACATTTCCCTGTCATATAGATAATCCAGTCTAGTAAAAATCAATATTTAATGACTACACATCCTGATTATTGCAAACATAAGATTTTATTTTGTTAGTGTGTCTATACACCCTCCCAGGTATCTGACACACCTACGCTTCCTATGTACTATTAATCCACATTGTGGTCATCAAGGTCATGGTAAGGAACCGTGCGATTGTTGTTTTTCTTGTTTTGGGAGCTTAACCTCTGCGGTTCCGCTACGTTCATCTCCGCTTCACCGATGCCCACACGAGCCTTCAGCTCGGCGCTTCGCGCAATCGTCTTATGCTCCAGCCGCTGCTATCAACTCCTCTTCCTTCTGATTCTTCTTCCTCGGTATACAACCCACAATAATCAGAACTCCAGCGATTCCTATCAAAACCCATTTGTAGTTAAGAACGTTTCTGATCCCCCAAACAGCCGGTATCGACAGAACTTCCTCCTCATACATGTTTGCACTTACCAACGTTTCTCCTTGATCAGCGAGTGAGCGAACTACCAACCCTCCAGCATCTGTGTTCAAGTTATTCTCGTTCTCTCCCACATTAATAACATCCATGAAATCTACATACCGTAGAGTAAAGCTCTTCCTCTTTTTAATTGCTTCATCAATTCTATTATTGATGTATTCAATGAAGCGCTCGCAGCGGCAAATCTTTGCCATCTCATATTTTGTTATGTCCGGACAATAAATTGCCTTAAAAGTTTCCTCAATTGCATCATTGAGTCGTTCCATAGAGAACACTTCAACAGTAATCAGGTCGCTCATCTCTTTGATTCTGTCTTTTAGTGCTGTCTCATCTGTGCCTTCGATGTACTTCCTGTAGACCTTATTTGCGATAGAAGAAGCTTTTTTTACCTTCACCAGAAATAAAATAGTCTACAACCTTCCCAAAAACAGCATCTTCTCTATAATCAAAGTTGAGTGCATTTTCTAAAATGATTCTATAGTTTTGACACTCGTCTGCTATCAGTAGCCAGTTACCTATAACTTTCGCCCAACAATCCTGAGATACAATACCACTTTTCACCTGGACGAACTGATTATTGTAACCTCTTACAGCAGATATCCTGTTTTCTTCCGAAATATCAATATCATCAACGCCTTCATAAACAAAGAACCTTTCCATGCCAGCATTATCTAGTGCCAATTTGATAAAGGCATACCACTGATATAGGAATCCGTTTTGTGCTGTTATTCCTGATGGCATGGCTGTTCCTCTCTTTCTTCTATTCCATCTGCAGACCACTGATAATCCTGATCATGTCATCTCTACTATGGCAGTATCATACAATAATGATCTTCCGGGACTATCACATCTTAATTATCCAACACCTTCATGAGTTGACTTGCCAGCATAATCTGCTCAAGCGCCTCTGTTTTTGACAAAGTCTGGTTTTCATGAGATGAAGGATTCCTGTACGCTGCCATGCTACCCTCAAATAAAGATTGTATACCTCGTCTGTAATCCTTTCCGCTCTGTGTTGATAGATCACAGAATTGATATGCACCATTTTCAGAAAGCAATGCTCCGATTAGGTTCACAACGTTACCTGGAACGGTCGCACTTGGTTTCAGTTCAACAAACAACTCCCTGAGCCTGGTCTCCACTTCAACAAAGCTTCTGTTTGCAGCTGATGCATAATGACCATCAAGGTACTCTTCTTTTGCTATTGCAATTATTCTTGGATGAATCATTGTCCACACTGAAGCATCCTGTGGTTCGTTATGCAGGTGTTTTACTATGATGAACAATTCTCCAAAGGGCACCGTATTAAGATTGTAAAAACCTCCGCCAATGCAACGGAAAGTGTTATTCGCTATCTTCGGAAGTTCTTCTGCATAAAATGGGTAGTCATCCTTGATGGCATTACTGACCTCTGTTGTAAAGCTGACCATCCGACTGACATCTCTTTGCTGGAACATGAGTGGCTGATTCCGCATAAGGCAGCTATTTGTATTCAGCACCCATCCCCACAATTCTTCTAATCCGTTAATCTTTTTCATTTCAACTTCCGACCACCGTAAGCCCTCTATTATCAGTACCCTTATAATCTTACCACATTCATAAGATATTTGCTTTACAATAATTCACTCAACTTGTACAACTTGCGCAACTTGAGCATCTACGTGAAGAAGCAAGACAGCAAAAGATCTTAGGTGACAAATATGTTCCAGACCGAAAATATATCCAAGATCTTCTTCCCTGGTCCAAGAACATCCAAAAACAGTTCCATCTCCCGAAGAAAAAATGTAAGCGCTAAATTATTAGGCGGATAGCTGCCGCCACTAAACAAGTTCATAATGGATTTGAATAACGTATATTTTACTATGTTTAAAGTTGAATGATGAACATTTCACTACAACTTGAAAGGAGCTGTTATGTCGAATCCAAAGAAGTAACTGCCTCGCAGAACAGATGAGGACTGGTGCAGACTCATCATGGACTGTAGAAAGAGCGAATTATCCGATGCTCAGTTTTGCCGAGCAAATGGAATCTGTTGATTGTCATGTAAAATTGACCCACTTTTACACTTAAATCTGCCCCCTGATCCGCCGATGCGATTTGGAGGGCGGGTCAGTTTTATTTATAAATCTCGATTTTTACACTGTGAATTGACCCACCTTTTAGTGAGTTACCAGTGTGTATCCAGCATACTTTATCCATTTCCGCTTTTGTAGAAATATCCGGCATGAACACCGACCATCCTCCTCGCTCACAATACTTGTCATAGATTGAAGAGAGCGATGGACCGTAGAAATGAATCCATCGTAATGTCCAGAGATTAGATGGGGCTGTTGTATGAGAGTAAGTATAATGCTTTAATTGCTAAGCAATTTTGCCGCATATGAGCAAGTAGGTACTATCTTTTTGCACTCCCGGTCCGCTTCTTCGAAAACCTTATATACCAGTCTCTTCGCTATTTCGTTTCCACCGTATTCAGGCTTCACTTCTGTGTGATAGATAGTGATGGTGTCAGCATTTTCTTGATAATCACATTCACCGATAATCTGCCCTTCTTTATCCACAGCAGTGCTCCTGTTATTGTCTTTATCCAGTTTTACCATCACTTCATGATTATATATAATATCCAAAGCTCCCGATGGGCACTGCTTTATAGTTTGCCATATTCTTTGTGTCTCATCCTGACTTAGATCAATCCAAGGTTTTCTTTTAAAATCAAAAACTTCAGGGCAACCTGTCACGCATTTTCTGGCATGTCTGCATTTATCTGAATTCCAAAACACTGAAATATCATCAGTTTCGTATAATCTGTGCATATAACTCCCTCTGTCACTATTGAAGATAAGGCAGACACACCTCTTGGATGCACCTGCCTTTACTTGCATATCAATATTTTATTTGTCATCTGTTGTTCTTCGCGGCTATTCTTATCTTGTTATGCCTCTACAGAAAAGTCTTCCTTTCCAACTCCACACAATGGACAAGTAAAATCAGCCGGAAGATCATCCCACTTTGTTCCGGGTGCTATCCCGTTATCCGGATCACCTGCTGACTCGTCATAAACATAGCCACAAGTATTACATACATACTTCATAATCAGTTTCTCCTTTCATGCTCCAACCTTCAGTAAATGCGATTGTTATACAACATATCAACTAAGATCATTACTAGTGTAGCTACCTTCTCACTATTTCGTTTATAAATACATTCTATCATATAAGCATATATCTTTCTTCAACATTATTTAGAATAAATTGAGATTCGCGGTGGTAAACGGCATACAGTTTATAGTATAATTGTATTGTAGCCCGCCGTTTTTTCTACAAATCCGGAGGTTTTATTTATGATCAAAAATCAGTGGTATGCTGTTCTGTCTTCTAACTCTGTTAAAAAAGGCAATGTTATCGGAGCTAGGCGTTTCGGCGAAAACCTCGTCTTTTTTAGGAATGAAAACGGCGAATTCAGCCTTGTCAGCAGCCTTTGCGCCCATAGAGGCGCGTCCCTTGAAAAAGGCTGCGTCCAAGAGGGAAATATCAAGTGTCCGTTTCACGGAATTGAGTATGATTCCAATGGCAAATGCGTGCATATACCATCAGAAGGCAGAAACTCCGCTCAAGATTTCTCACGGTTCAACCTCAAGCATTACATGGTAAAAGAAATTGGTGGAATAGTATTTGCCTGGTACGGCGACGGTATGCCAACTCATGATCCTGACTACTTCGATGTTATCACTGATACAGACTATTCTTATGATCATATCGAAGATACATGGAACGTACAGTACTCCAGAGTTATTGAAAACCAGCTGGACGTATCCCATCTTGCCTTTGTTCACCGCACTACAATTGGCCGTGGCAATAAAACTTTGTGCAACGGTCCGAAGGTGGTATGGCTTGATGGCAATACCCTGCAAACCAGTGCCAATAACGAAGTTGACAGCGGGCAATTACCCAAATCATCCGCAGACAGCCTGATCAAAAGCACGAACTTAACCTTCAAATATCCTAATATGTGGCTCAACCATGTCACGGATAAAATACTGATTTTGGCTTTCTTTATCCCGGTTGATGACGAGCATTCGATCATAGCGCTTCGCTTTTACAATAAAATAACTGGATTAAAGCCTATCGACAAGGCTATTGCCTGGCTTGGAAGTCGCGCCAATAAAGTGGTTGAAAGGCAGGATAAAAGAATTGTTGAAACACAACTCCCCAAGAAAAGTGATGTTCCCATGAAGGAAATGCTGGTTGCAGCTGACCTTCCAATTATAGAGTATAGGAATAAGAGAAAAGAACTTCAAAAATCAGCCGATAAAGTCCAAGCACCAATATTGAAAACCAATACCATCTCTAACACTAACGAGAAAGGAGTCCCCACTATGTCAGAACTCAACCCAAAAGCTATGTACAAACTCTCTTACGGTCTGTTCGTTTGCACCGCAGTTCGAGGTAAAAAGAAAAATGGCTGTATTATCAATACTGCAATACAGGTCGCATCAGATCCTAACCGCATTTCAATTGCTGTAAACAAAGCCAACTACACTCATGACATGATAAAAGACACAGGCATTTGCAATATCTCAGTTATTAGTAAAGATGCATCTTTTGACCTTTTCAAGCACTTTGGTTTCCGGTCAGGAAAAGACGTGGATAAGTTTGATACATCTTTTCCTGCTTCATCATATGAAACTGCCGAAAATGGCATTCCATACATAACCGTCGGGACAAATGCATATTTTTCTCTTAAGGTTGAAAAAGAAGTTGACCTTGGTTCACACACTCTTTTTATCTGCGAACCGACATTTATGACTGTACTGTCAGATACTCCATCCTGCACATATGAATTCTATCAAAGCGATATCAAGCCAAAGCCCGAAAAAGTCGGAACGACGCCAAAAGGCGAAACAATCTGGCGCTGTCTTATCTGTGGCTATGAATATGTTGGTGAAGATATGCCTGACGACTTCATATGTCCGATATGTAAGCATGGCAAGGATGATTTTGAGAAGCTCATCAGATAATTACGCTGGTGAAGCTGCGCATCAAACCGGATTATTCTACGCTCTTTTTGAACTCATCATATTAATAATTTATTCGCTCCTAATACAGAAACAGGCAGCTCATATATTCAAGAGTTGCCTGTTTCTGTATTATCTGTTTAGAATAATACATAAATCACTTAATTTTCGAGTTTTTCAAGTCATTATTCTTGTTCGCGACCTTCCGCAGAAATGACCATCCCTGCAAAAAGCATCATAAACCAGCTCATCTGTAAGCTTTCCATAGTGTTAAATGTAACGCCGCTTCCAAGCATCAGGATCGCCACCATTACAGTTATATAAAAGCTCTTCCTGTCTTCTCCCCTATAGGCTGCCTTAAATACAAAAATCATAAACAATGCCACAAACAGCATTCCCACGACACCTATTGAATAAAGCGTTTTTAGGTATAAGCTCATAAGCGGAAGGTGGGTATTAAAGCTGATTCCGAACAGTATTTCCAATAAGGTTATAGGTTTTCTAACTTCAAAAGTCTGCTGCCACTCAACATACCTTGATT
Organism: Butyrivibrio proteoclasticus; assembly: GCF_900115735.1. Classification (GTDB taxonomy): domain Bacteria; phylum Bacillota; class Clostridia; order Lachnospirales; family Lachnospiraceae; genus Butyrivibrio; species Butyrivibrio proteoclasticus_B. Next base: position 131,215 of record NZ_FOXO01000001.1, on the reverse strand, counting down.
CCATGTTCGCTACATCAAGAACTGTGTTTCGTCCAAATATTGTCCACGTTCCGCTGGTATCCGAAGTCAAAACAGGAATATAGATAAGTGCGACAGCTACCATTAGTCCAATGATCAAAAGTCCTAATCCCGCCATCGCAAGTCTCTTTTTCTTAAGAGCAACTTCCATGACATACATCAAAAGAACTACCGCAATAACTGCGAGCAGGATTGTCTGGATGCCGGCGTCTGAGCAAATCACCATGTAGGGGCAAACGAGAAAAATTGTTATAAATTTAAAAACAGAGTTTCTTGCAAACATGGCGATGAAGATAAACGCCAGCACTATTGCGTAAGCCATATCTGTGTCGTAAAAGTAAAAATCCCCATCAGCATTCTTAACCTGTAGAAAATATCCACCAAATCTGACAATTCTGTGGATAAAGTTAATGTAAACTATAAAGTATGAGGATAACGCCAGTGCATCGTCACATTCAAGAATTCTGTCATAGTAAAGTCTGCCCATAAAGTATAAAAGAAAAGCAGACATAACCTTTATATATGCCTGATATGCACTGATATCCCTGATAAAACTGATGGTGGAAAGCAAAGCCAACGCTGCAACAACAGCATCCGCCGGCCTGAACTCTTTTTTTATTTCAGGTCTTATCAAAAGATACTGATATACCAGCATACCAAATGCCAACAAAACCATAGCAATGTCAAGCCACTGCCATTTGTATAGCATATCAACAAATTGTTTTATAAATAAAAAAATAGACAAGTTCTAGTCCTTTCGATGGTTATCTTATCTTCAAGATCTCATCAGCATATTTTTTTATTGAGACATCCCTTGTAAGATGCTCATCGAGAAATCTGCGGCCTCTCATACCCATATTGTGTAAAGAATCTTCCGAAAAATCAGTTGCATTAACTGCAAAACCATTCTTACTGCCACGATTATCAATAAAATACCTGATGACTTTCCTTATAGCATCATAGTCTCCGGGATCAGCAACAACACCGCACTGTGCCTCTTCAACAATAAGACGTGCCTCAGATCCTTCTTCCAATATTCCAAGAACCGGCTTTCCTGCTGCCATCACACCATAGAGTTTACTTGGCACAGAAACGCCCTTGATTCCCTTGGCATTAACAACAAAATGCACATCTCCGGCATTTAAGCTATAAACCAAATCTTCCTTATTCTGATATGGGATAAAGACAATATTCTTCAGTTTCTCTTTTTCCTGATAAGCCTTCATCTCTTCAAGAACAGTTCCCTGACCAACAAAAGCAAAAATAACATCGCTGAACTCAGGGGCATCAAACTCTTTTATAATCTTCTCTATTTCCAAAAGGTCATAGTAAAGGCCGATGTTCCCTGAATACATAATGACAAATTTGCCTTTAATACCATATTTTTCTTTAAAAGCCGTAACCTTCTCATTGACATCTTCAAGAGGCACAATTTCTTTTTCATTGATCCAATTATTGATATGAACGTAATCAGGCATATTTTCAGGAAATCTCTTTTTAAGAGTCTCCACCATGTCACGGCCAACGACGATAACTTTGTCAGAGAACCTGCAGCTCAGCTTATCAAGCCACATCATTGTTCCAAGCACAAACTTATTGCCGGTAAAAGAAACAGCCATTACCTGTTCCGGATTGAAATCCTGAATATTATAAATAAACTTCGCTCTCTTAATAAGCTTACCAAACACACCAAGAAGCCCTCCCAACACAGGCGGTTGTGAAATTGTATAGACATAATCCTGGTGGCCTACGCGTGCAGTGGCAAATATAGCACTTATAAAATAAGATATAATATTGATGATTCTGCTGGGGGAAAAGTTCTTTCTAAACTCAGGAACCCTGATTCTCAAGACATCAACGCCATTAATATTTTCATAATAATACTTATGTTTTTTGTACTCTTTGTCTATCTTTCCGGTGTAGCTTGGCACTGTGCAGATAACTGTTGTATGAAAAGTATCGTTAAGCCCCTCGGCAAGTTCAGTCAATATCTGACCTGTAGATGCCACATCCGGATAATAATAGTGAGCGTAAATAAGCAGATTCTTTTTATCACCGAGCCTTTTTCTCTGCCATTTGAAAGCATCGGGAATGGATTTAAGCAGGAACGTGATAGTGGAAGCTGATGTTGATTTACATGGAGACACAATGGATAACTTGCATTCATCAGCTCTATCTCCTAGAGCAATTGCCAATTGTTCCTTTAGCTTTTTCTCTCTGATTGCTTCTACAGTCTTAAACCCACGGAGCCTCTGAATCCATGCAATCGGCTCGCTTACAGGGATCAGCATTTCTGCATTGTCTAGTTCCTTTCGCTTTGCCTTATCAGTTTGCGCAGCGAGTAAGTCCTCAACTGAAACCAGCTTTATATAACGCTGTGACTTTTCTCTATCTTTTCCCGGCTCATCAATCTGATGAGCAATTAACTCTATTGTATCTTCCAGATTCGTGACGGCTACGTCTATCCCAAGTATTCTGTTAGTAAAACTTTTGTTCATAACCTCTTCACCCAATGCACAAAATCTATTATTCTGCTCTGAAGTATCACGTAGTTCATCCTCGTTCTGGAGTACACTCCGTACTTACATCTGACTCTGGCAGCTTCTCTGGCACCGCGACCTGATGCAGACATTCCACCAAGTTCGAAGTTGGATATAATGTGGTATACAGGAACGAATGTAGTATCTGTATTATTCTTTATTCTTAAAAGAAAATCCAGATCCGCCGCACTCTTATAATTTGTATCATAGGCTCCAAACTCTCTGTAAACCTCGCGGCTTACAAAACATGTGGGATGGCAGATCATTCCCTCCCCAAGAATCCTGTGGTTAACAAACTCGATCTCAATCTCTTCTCCGCCGCGAAGACGCCTCTGCATACCATATAGGATGACATGATGGTTATTTTTATTATCCTCGCCGGTCATCCATTCCATATATACTTTCTTCATATTCTCCAGTGCATCAAACTCATAGAAGTCATCGCTATTAACAAGGCCAATCAGTTCTCCTGAAGCCTTGGCTATTCCCTTATTCATGGCATCATATATTCCATTATCTTTTTCAGAAAATATATGAAGCCTACCCCTAAATTTAGGTTCATAACGCCTCACTACATCAAGAGTGCCATCCGTAGACGCTCCGTCAATTATGAGGTACTCATAATCCTGCTCAGTCTGATTGAGCACACTCTGCAGAGTTCTTTCTATTGTCTTTTCACTGTTATAACAGACAGTGATCACTGTAAACAATGGACTTGCCATGTAATGTCTCCTTACGTGGTGTTCCTTTCCATGCTTGTCATTTTACGTGCCATTATAACACATTCTGCCTAAAATTCACTATCAGCATAACAGCCATTCCGCTCCACAGTCCGCGGCTCATTGCACTGCGGAAAAACTCCCACTCCGGTATGGTATCAACTATACCTTCAACATTAGCGCGCCCTGAATAATAAGCAAAAGCAAAAATGATTATCGAAACCCCAATCATAATAACAAGTTTTCTTATTCCTTTGGTAGCAAATACTGATTTCAAAAACTCGCCAATTTCACCCCATACTGCGTATATACGGCTATTTGTGTAATAAAATTCTTTCCTACCTGATTTTAATAAAAAAATCTTCGCACTTAAAGCTTTTACTATTTCTTTCTTTAACGAAGAATTGCTAAGTTCCGATCTCTTAATCAATGTATCTTCAATTTCTGCCAACCATGCCCACAGCGTTTCCCCAGCAAACAGCATCATAATGTTCTTATAAGACAAATTGTAGAAAAACGGATCTGAAAGTCCCAGCACACAGAAACTAACAACAACAGCAAGCTCAATTCTTCTGTTTTCTTTTATAAGCTTACAGATTGTCGCCATCATTAGAGTTGTTAATACTACACAAGGCACTACTCCAAGCTGCAAAAATGAATAAAGGAATGAACTGTCAATTAGATAATTTTCATTAGGAGCCTGAGCAAATCTTGTTCCGAAAAGAGTCACAGGCTCGTGAGTCAGGTAATAATTGGCATAATTAAATCTATTGTGAAAAAGCTTATCAAGTATTTCAAAGCTCTCGCCACCTATGAGCAGAGGGCAAAGAATTGAAGCCACCATACCTAGCGGATATACCGACATGAGCAGAATCCTAATAAAGATGCCTAGGCCTCTATGCTTATCTTCAATACTTCCAGCTCTGCTTTTGGGGGAAGCACTTATCTTCATACTCTGCATAACAATATTCATCATCAAAAATACTGTCAACACGATCATTCCTGTATTGGAACAAGAATAAATATAAAGATAAACTCCGGCAATAAAAAAGAAAATACTGGATAAAATTAGCTGTTTTTTCTCCTGATATCCACAAACAAGCATGATCAGAGCAACTAAAACTACATAAGTTGTGAACATAGTGTTGAAATAAGGGTATCCCAAGGAGCGCCTCAGCATCTGTCCCGGAAGTAGTCTTCCATCCGCTGGATATGCGATGTCAGTAATAATTCCCGTCACTGACAAAAACACAAGTACTGGAAAACACACGCCTAGGATAGTCAATCCCACTTTTTCAATTTTTTGTAGAGACACGCCTTTCATTCCCAGCATCATGGTCATATATAGAAGAAGCCCTTTTTCTCCAGTGTTCTTATATACTAATAGACTCATTCCCAGTAGCAAGGCCATAACTAAATACTCAAATACCGTATGTTCTGTCATCGTAACTTTTATAACAAACAAGAGTATACCAATAACGAGGGTGATGTTATACAACAACATCCCCTCGTATAATCCTGCTGCCCTTGCACCAAACATAACAGTAAAGTAGAGCAGATACAACATCTCTGATAAATATACTTTTTGAGCACTCATATTATTGACTAATCTCACTTCTATCCAAACTCTTATTTTCAAAGAGCGATACTATCATCACTATTCCAAATATAACATTCACTGCCGCAAGAACAACTGTCGGATCCAGCACTCCGAGAATAATTCTGTCGAATCCTCCGGTAATGCCCCACACACCATAAAACACTGCAACATTTATATTAAACATAAACGCTGCAGCACAGAGGAACGAAAAAAACTCGTCCCCAACTTCATAATAGATCAGTACTGCAAGTAAAACACCTACAAAAAAGTGGTTCTCGTGAACATTCGTATTAAATAGATAGTACAGGATATAAACAATAAAACTGTTCTTTAAAATGTAAACCACACTCTTTTCACTTGTCAAAAGAGTCTTGATAAGTACACCAATATACCCCAATACAAAAACATACTTAAAAGCTACCAAAGCTTTAAAAGGTACGCTCCACATGATGTCGACTTTATTTCCTGCAAGAGTCCCTGTTATTTTTTCATAAAAAAACTGTACAATCCACCCAAAATTAAGACCGTTAGGTGAAATGAAATTACTATCTCTAAAAAGAGCTACATAAATTGACCAGAAAAAAGGCTTTTTATAGATGGCGAAAGTAACAATAAGCGGAATAACAGCACCCATACACATCTGTATTATCTTATCCCACTTAAACTCTAAACTCTTTTTTTCTCTGTTAATGTCTACAAATCCCACAGCCACAATTGGCATTATGATAAGCGGCTGATATTTCATAAGACACATCAGACATAGAAATAATCCACCTAATAGATAATTCTCTTTTTTGAAAAAATTATAGGCAATAAGCGCAAACGGTACTATAAAAATATCCAGATAACCATTTGTTACTGATAAGAAAGTCGTAAAAAACAATATATACACCATTTTGTCATTTTTAAATATGACTTTCGCCACCAAGCAACTGATCAGCATAAATGCTGCTGTACAGAACCTTATTGAGAAAAGAGCTGCATTAGGAACAAAAATAAAAAGTCGATAAACAAGATACAAAATAAGCGCAGAATATGGGGGATACATATCGTGATTCTCATTAAATCCATCTATTATCCCATACTTATCGGCATTTTCTATCCATCCCATAAAATACTGCGCATCGCCTGTTCCTCCGCCTCCTAAAAAAGCCAGAAGAATCGAGCCAAAAATGGCAAACATGATGAAGGTACTTAATTTATTTGACTTTATAATATTCATTAACAAATGCTCCGCTTATGTTATATTTTTAGTCCGGATCTTGTCTCTAATACACTCTATAGCAAAAGAAAAAATGGCATAATAAGAAACAACCATAAATGTCTTATCAAAATAGTGTCCCAAATGTCCACTGGTTAAATATGCCCATACAATGGGATAAAGAGCCAGCATAACATATGGAACAACATTTACAATATACTTTTTGTTCAATAATATTGCAATAAGACATAAAACCAATCCAGCAACTACTACTGGTAAAATATAGCTTGTCTTTATCTCATCTGCAATAAAACTCCTTAATACTACAAACCTGTATCCGTATGAATACTCATTGCCCATACGAAGGAGCAATTTGTCCGCACCATCGTCTATTCCCATGACCAAGCCAGCAAGAACAATCTTGACCAATATAGTAGACGCAAGTCCTACTGCCCAGCAAACTGATATTGATAAATAATCACGCAGTCTATATCCCAAAGCATACCTATTATCAATCGTCACCATATATATCAATGGCAGTCCTATCGTAATTACAGGATACGCCCAGTATCCCCAATATGCACTAAAAGATCCTATAAGAAAAAATCCAACCAAAAGAGGTTTCGCATCTTTTTTCACATATGCCCCGTAAACCAAAATAAAACCAATCAGTGTAAGCAATATATCCGGACTAAATGCCAGACACATTGATGAATACAGCATAATTTTCAATTCAAAGAGCCCCGCAAACACAAGGGCGCTTATAATTCCATTTGTCCTGAATATACAAAAACACGCTACTATTAAAAGCGCTAGCGTTACTGCTAACAGAAACACTCTTATCCCGCTAAGTGGCATAAAAATCAAAAGAAAAGCAAATAGAGTCTTACTCCCTGCCCAATATCTTGAGTAAAAGTCTATTTCCCCATTATCAAACTGTCCGTTATAAAGCGCCTCAAAATGGCTAGAAGAATCACCATAGACAGAAGCATTGGTATAAGCATTGGCAATAGCATTCACAAATGTTGAATCACTATACCTTGTCATGACTGAATTGATAAAGAAAGAATCCGTATAATTATCCCAACCGCCACCACGATGCTCAGGATACTCTCCCTGTTCCTGAAATTCTTTACCGGAAATCTCAAAATTTTCCCGCATCAAATCCTGTGGGATTGCATACCCAAGCATCAACCAACAAATATATATGTAAAATAAAATAATCAATCCTAAAGTGGAATATAAAACTCTCTTTTTCATCTCCATTTGTTTTCTGCCATAAGAATACTTTGCTTTTAATTCTTATAGGTTCCCTTAATCAATTCGTTCATAAGCACGATGAACATTCCACAGTATTCTTCGTATTCACCATTGTGTATGTTGTCATAATATCTAATAAAATCAGACCAATCCGAATCGCTATATTCAACCTCGTCCGAAAGTTCAGATTTACTTATCGCTAACCTTCTATTGCGCACAAGATAATCCGCATTTAATCCCAGTTTTTCAATCATTATCTTTTCAAGCTCATGGCGAGAATCATTTTTTTCGTGATAAGGTACGACTCTTCCGCTATATTGATACTTGATACATTTTTCTATATCAAAAGAAGTTAATTCCGGCATTCGTTCATCAAACCAATTATCTTTGCGCGGATCACAATGCCATTTTATATATTGAGCTTCGTTTTCCTGTCCAGTACATGATGCAAACATATTGTTGTAATCCATCTCAAGCTTTTTGTATTTTTCTCTTGGTTTAAAATGTTCTATATGTGATGCATTAAGATTTATTCTGCGCATGCAATAGCAGCATATTTTTCCCTGCTCACTAATAAGTTGCTCTCTTAGATTTCTACGCGTCATATTATCTAAATCTTCATACCCTGCATCGTCACCATTACTACTTTTATAATCATCTTTCCACTTTTCAAACCAATCCGGAGATGACATTTTGTTTATTTTCCTCATTTATTCATCACTCTCCGCTTCCTAGAAATCATAACTCGCATAGGAGCAGCACTATCATTATGCCCATTTGTGATATTATCTATTATATCTGCTTCTTTTTCAGCTTCATCTAAATTCTCATCTTCATATGCCTGATACATCTTCTCAACGTGCTCCAAGACAGTTTGTTCCATCCTTGGTGTCCCCATTGCTTCTTCCAATATAATATTAGTATCCCACCCAAATAATGAATCGGCTCTATTTACTAACACTTCATCATTTTCTCGTTTTATAGCAAAAACACTATATCGTTCAGATAATCCTCCTAAAACCTGAGGCGAATGAGTGGTCAAAATGAATTGCACATTAGGAAATGTCTCATTTAATGTTTTTCCAATTTCTCTTTGCCACGATGGATGAAGATGTAGATCAACCTCATCAATAAGTACAACGCCACTTACATTTAAAGGATTCACTAACACATTATCGTTTGCAATAACCATACGTCTTGCAATATCTCCAAAAAGTGCTATCATGCATTTCTCACCATCAGATAACTGATTCAATTTTAGATTGTCACCACTTTTTTCAAACATAAGAGTATTCATGGTACGATCAAATCTCACGGATGAAAATTCAGGAAACATTGACAACATGGCCGTTCTAACCGCCTCTAATCCTGGAAGTTTAATATCCTTGCCTATTTCCTTTTTGGTTCTGGCAATTATCTCATTTTCCAAATCTTCCTGCTGTCTAAACCATGTCAGAAAGTTCTTAAAATCAATCTTACTTTCTATAGCATTCTCAAATGCATCTAATCTTCCATATTTTCTGATAGAATCTGTAATAGGCATATCCAATACAGCTCTGTTTACACCATAATTTACGAATATGGGCATTGGATCAGTCTTCTTTAGTATTTGTGACGCCCCATTTTCATTCTCTACAATCTCATCAATATATTTCTTGATAAATCGACTTGTAATAGCATTTAACTCCTGTTTGTTATGAGTTTTTTTGCTATTCGTATCAATTTGTCTTCTATAGAAATATTTCTCCCCGTTGTCTAATACAAATTGAATACCCGCCTTCGCTACTGAGCTGTCATTATTAATATCATCAAGTTCAAGTTCAGCAAGCCTTTTTCGCGTGCCAAGTAATGTTCCGATAATATTTGCATATATTAAATCAATTGCACGCAGGATTGTTGTCTTGCCTGCTCCATTTATTCCGTACAGAACAGCACACTTTCCGTCAAGTTCAATTTTAGCATTCTTGATTCCTCTGAAGTTCATTAATTGTATACTTTTAATTTTCATATTGTATTCCTCGTCATAGTATTTAAATATGCTCCCATGTTATTTACCTAATAGTTTCTTACCAATCTGCCTGAATACCATAGCCATCTCCAGTATCTTCATTTGAGAACAAGGCAAATAGGCAAATTGTAAACTTAGATAATCATAATCCGGATTAGGATTAATTCTTACGTCATGAATATATGTACTGCAATCTTCTCAAGAGAGTTTTATATCATTTTTATCTATTTCAAATTATTATAGAATACTTCTGATAATTCAATTATTGACTCTATTCTTATTTTTCATTTACCTTAATTATCATACCAGCTTTGTTCTTTTCCACCAGGAATAGCCCAACCACCCGGCACAGAGTATAACAGCAAATAGAACCTTTGCTATTGAAATGCCGGTTTTTCCATATCCAAAGCTTACCCCTGTGATTATAGGAGTCAACTGGTCTTCTTCAATATACCCCGTGAAAAAGAACAAATCATATTCAGCCCCTTCTTCCAAATCCAAATCGGATACATCCCATATATAATGTTTATCATCTTCATAGTTAAGTGCATCAGATTGAACAGATTTAAATACTTCCTCGTGTCCATCTTGTATCGAAGCCACAAAAACTGCCGTATCATCAGAATAGTTGTCCATTTCTATATAAATATCATGCAGGTTTTCTTTCTCGACTTCGAATGTCAGTTGATAGCTGGAATGTTCTCCAAGTGTAATTCCATCTTCAAACAGACTATTATCCATATCGACAACCTTAAGTTTTCTGTAAAAGCTATTTTCGTCAATGATACCTGTAGCCAATAATACTGTTATAACTGTAATCAAAAACAGAACATCTTTTGCAAAATTCCCCTTTTTTGATCTTACGCGTCTTCTCACTTTCCTTGCACTTGCCTCAAATACTTTGTATATCAAAAATGAAAATATGCAGCATATTACAAGCAAAAATACTATGAATCCAAAATGCACATTTCTGCTTAGCACTTCAAATGCTATTACACGATTGTAGCTGATCTCTCCATATGTTAATGCTCCTATACTCTCGTTGCTTGTTTGAGCAGTGTATGTATATACTTCTCCCGTACTGTCTGTATAAATCTCAAAATAGTAATTGTCACAATACTCTATATGTCCACTCTCAGACATAATATATATAGGGTCGCTTAATTTATCAGGTATTTCGCTAACAGGAATTTCTCTCTCAAGCAGTACTTCTTTTGTGTCCTCATCTCCAATAGAGATATACACTTTCCCTTCTTGAGTTTCATCTTTTTTGTACAAATACAAACCAATTCCCTTAACGTTTTCAAGTGTAAAAACCTGATGAAACGGAACTGAATCTAAAATCATCTCTTGCGCATTTTTAGATGCAGGCTCCAATGAAATTCCTACTTTTCCATTAACTTTGGAATAAACTATTAAAACAATAGCAGTAACCGCAATTGTCACCATTATACAAACAAGCAGTTTTTTTATCTTTTGCATTTATTCTTTCCTTTTCTCGTTCCTGCAAACAGATAGATCCAAAAAATACTACACGCAACATTAACATGAAATCCCTCAGACATTCCAAGTATTGAGAGCGCCACCACAGCAAAAAATATCGTGTAGTGCTTATTTTTCAGAGCCTTGTATAGAACCGCCATAATAAGAGCTATCCACAGTATTACAACCATTAAGCCGTTTTGAACAAAGCTTCCTCCATACAGCGTTTCTCCACCATAATAGTTCAATGCGCCCGTTCCGGTAATTATATTAAAAGATGTATCAGCAACTCGTTCATAATTACTCTTCGGCAAATTAAATCCCACTTCTTCCAGTGCTCTGTCAATAAGCATCAGCCTGGAATTGAATGTGTTTGCTCCATACGGTGGTAATGTGATATTGAACCAAAGCACAAGACCGGCCAGTCCCATAGCACAGTAAATTGGCATGCCCACCAAAAAATATAAAAGTTTTTGTTTTACACTATATAAAAATGACCTTGGGGATAGTTTTTCAATGCCCTCATTTAATAGACACAACATGCAGCCAATTCCTATTATTGCCATAGACGTCAGGCTTGCAGTAAAGTAATATAAAGCTCCGGTAATCGCCATTACCAAAAACACTGCTACCATTCTGTGTTTTTTCACTACAAACAAAAACGCAAAGGCCCAGAAAGAAAAGAACAACATAAAACCATTATGTTCAACATACCCCAATGAATACACTTTTATCCCCTGCAATCTGGCAGTGTCCCCATAAAAATTTGGAATTATATCCAATAATGAGCATATTAAAATTACAGCTAAGAGACTCCCCATAAAGGAGGTGTAGACTATAGCAATTTTATTATAGTCAACATACATAAACATCACTATCACAGCGCCAAGATATACATAATCATTGAGTTCAAACATATTCATCAATGTAACCGTCAGCATAATTAATAGCGCTGCTATTGATCTTTTTTTATCGATATCAAAATAAATATAAATCTTAACTCCGGCCACAATACAACAGGCATCAACAGCAATTTTCCACAAGTTCCCCCACCATTTCGGCCAAGAAAGATAAAAAGCAAAAGAATCCGTAAGTTTATAAAAAATCATAAAGCATAGCAAAAACATGACAAAACAATCCAATACATGTATCAATTTGCTTCTGCTTATGCCTTTAGTAATTATTTCCAATAGCACCCTCCTTCAACATCAGCTGCTCCAAGCGGAATTTCTGTTTCATCGGGATAAATCCAATTTTCATTCATTGGTATGATTTTATCAATAGGGCTGTTAACCCATCTGCTGCCCTTTATTCCAAATAAACACTGAGTAACACCGCCAAGGTGTATTGTCTTTTTTCCCTCTTTTTTTAGCATTGAAGCAAGTGGCATGCCATAAGCCCCACAGCCTATTATGGCAACTTCAAAATCTCTTTTCATAGCTTCATTTTTCATATATTCCAACGCATCAAACCAGGTTCCAAACCCATATTCATTATTATCCCCTATAGATTGCACCGCCTTTAAAACATCCAAATTAAAGTCCGGTAAAAGTCCATTCGGGAATACTTCTTTTTTCTTTTCGTATTGTTCTCTTATTGACTTTTCGAAAGGATGTATGACCAGCACCTTTTTTCCTTCAAGCGCCCTGGTCCATGGTGTTTTACTATACCATGGTTCCAACCATCTAAGCACAGTTATTGAAGCATTTTTCATAGTAGCTCTAAGGTGATAATCCTCCATAGGTCTATTCCAAGTACCGAGAATGTCTACATTAGAAATACTATCTAACATGATATCTCCAAAATCATCCTGATATCTGCTATCAAAGGGAAAGAAGCCTGCTCCGGTATACAATAATTTCCACCACTCTTCCATCTCTGCTGCATTCTGAGCATTTTCCCCAAATAGCCGTCTGTCGATTACAGCATTCATAACATGTAGCTCAGTATTTCCGAAACGAGAGACCATAAAAGGCTCTTCTCCATTTATCAACTCAGCGATTTTTTGGTTGGCCCACTCAGCATTATGTAAAAATTTCCCACCATAAAAATAAATATGTGCTTCTTTGCCAAATAAGGGCATTGTTATATGTCTGCTTATAATTCTGTTAAGGTAATAGTCTCTGAACTTATATCTGCTTTTATAAAACTTCCATGCCGGCCTATTATAATTCATATAAACTTTATCCATATTTACATCCTTGACGAAATTGCTTCATATCCATATTTTGCAATTCTTACAAATGGGAACAAAGATTTCAACTGAGTAATATATAGTTTCCTATACTTTCCACGCAGTATAATCATCTGCCCAAATGCAACTATCATATATTCCAAAAGCGTAGCAAGCGCCGCACCAATTGCTCCCAGTTGCTGTATAAGCAGCAAATTCAACAGAAAATTAATCAGAGCTCCCGCTATATTTATTATCAATATAAGCTTTGTGTCTTTCTTGATAAGATATGTACTGTTTGCAGGCAACGCAAGACATGTAAAAACGCCAGACCATATATATATCATCAAAATCGCTGCACTACCGTCAAATTCCGAGCCATATAAAAGATTTATACCCCATCGCCCGCATATCATGACTCCTATTGCAGCTATATAACCGATAAATACAACCAAATCAGCAAATTTTTGAAGCCTGTTGTAGTAAGCATTTTCATCACCGGCGTTACTTGACAACACCGGCAGAAATGAGCTATTAAGAGATGACGGCACAAAATACCAGTACTCTGCCAATGTCACTGCAACAGAGTATAGCCCCAATTCCACATGGCCCATAAGTTTTCCTATCATAATCTGATCTATTTTCAGATAAACCGCCGAAGCAAATCCTGATAATATCATAGGCAGAGCCAATTTTGCCATTTCTTTGGCAAGATTAAAATCGACGCAAAAACTGCCTATAAAATGATCATCCGATTTTTTGTAACATACAAGCGCTGAAATTTCAACCAATGCACTTTCCAATATTGTTATGACTATAAAAAAAGTCAGTGGAGCCTTTAATGGCACACCAGCAACTCTTACAAAAAGGATAATTATATGTATTATAGACTGAGCTATAGCATAGCTCTTCGAATTGGATCTGCTGTAAAACCAGTATTCAAACACAAAAAGAAAGTGATAAAAATAGGGCAACGTGCATATAACAACATATATGAATACCTGCCTTGTCACTCCCAAACATAATGCGAATGCAAGCGTGACCACAAATGCCAAACTGCCTCCCAAAAGCATCAAAAACATGCCCGTCGCAGCTATTATTCCTGATTTCTGATATTCACTTGCAAATTTAGAAATCAGGATATCCATTATTCCAAATCCTGCAATAAAACCGAAAAGAGAGGATATCGCAGATGCATCTGCCATTATTCCCTTTTGTTCCGCTCCCAGATATCTAGTCACCAGTATGCTCGCAAATAAACCAATTACAATATTAATTATTTTAGACAGAATGACCCATACTGAGTTTTTTAGAGCTTTTTGGGTCTCGTTTTTCTCATCAGCTTTCATAATTTCAGATAAACCTTTTTGCAATATTCTGAGCTTGATTAATTATAGCGTATCTAGATTATTATATTTTTTTATTGCCAACTGACAGTATAACATTATCAATCTCTTTTGTATAAATTATTATTGCATAACCCTTTTACTATTAGCAGTTCTTAATATATCCTTTATTGTAACGTTTACTCATAAACATAAATCCAATTAAACTGGTTATGCTTATAATCCCCCCAACAATCATACCCGGGGTAGTATATTTTAATTCGATACTATGTTTGCCAGAGTCAAGCATTATACCCATTAATCCATAATCAGCTTTATAAACTTTCGTCTCATCTCCATCAACAATTGCTTTCCATCCTACGCTATAAGGAATAGAAAATAACATGAATGAATTCTCATTATTTTCGATTGTTCCACTAATTTCATTATTGATATAACAGAAATCTTTCATTGATTTATCTGTTAATTTATCTATAACCTTTCCATAATTACCATCATATATTTCCACAACCTTGATTCCGCCAAAGTTATAACTCCCTGCTTCTTCAAACACAATATCAACCGTTCCGTCATTCGCAACATCTGTAATATTTATATATCTGTCATAGTTCGGAAGGTAATTCTCATCTTCCATAGCACATATTCTGAGCTTTTTAATGCCTACCTTTATGTCCTCCGATTCATACGAATAAATATCGGGCATAACCAAATATATTTCATTCAGACTGCCTTTCGATTGTTCTTTAATTTTATCCATCGAAAATATAACCTTAATAGTTGCTCCTTCTTCAACATCCAGCTTTCCATTTAATATAGATATGCCACTTCCAATCTCTATTTCACATGGTATTTCTGTTATTTTTGTCTCTTCTAAATCCGGTAAATCACTTTCCTCCTCTTTTCCTGCCTCTGAATCAAAAGAAATCCCCTTCACATTCTTCGTAGCAACTTCTTCATAATCATCATCTTCAAGTACAACAGTTCTTGTTAACAACATTTGTTTTTCAAGTTGTGAAAGTTGGCTTATATTTTTATTTGATATAATGTTTGAAATACAAAATCCAATCGGCAATTTATAATCATTTTGCTCCACCACTTCGTCTTCAACCCCATTATTAAAATAGCTTGTAGAAAAGATTGACTCCAACACCTGTCTTTCATCTATTCCCTGATAAGCAAATGTACTTTTTATCGCTGTCGAGACGCCATATTCCGAAAGAAACCCAAGCATTTCTCCATTACAGATACTGTAATACGAATAAGTTGTCGGAACATCAAAATACAATGACTCATTAATAGAATTACCGCCTATATCCATTCTCTCAAATTCGGTATCATTATTTTGTTTTGATAGCTCTGAAAGTTGAGACTCTTCAATATCATTCTGCGCGCCATGAAGCCAGTAAGTGTAACCATTAAAACCTCTTCCTCCTTTTTCGAATGGAGCATTGTAAAAATATCCAAAAAGCGCAACGTGGAGCACACCAACGGCCGCAACGATTCTCATGTCGTACCCTTTTTGTAAACTTACTATCATGGTAAAAGCCATAATCACAAAAATAAAAATAAATACACCATCTTCACCTATTCGAGCGCCTGATGCTAAAACATATACATTCAGCATAATAAAGATTAAAGATATCAGTGAGTCAATCCAATCCCAAAGGCCATGCATAATCGGCATTATCTCGGCAACCATAAAAGAAAAGGCAAAAAATATAAAAAGATAATATCTGAAATAAATAGCGGAAAAAGAATTCATGACAAGTGCTGCACCATTACTAAACATTGCAAAAAGTGCAATTAAAACCATGACCAATGTTTTTGTTTTATGAATTCTCCTATGATGATGCAATAAAAAAAATCCGATGACTAATGCCAATGGTGAAATAAGCGGAAGCACAAACTGATCATATTCTACTCCATTATTAATGACTCTAGAAATCGTTGCGAAGAATAGATTATTATCCAAGGCATCTGTAAATTTCCCATACCCCAATAAATCCTGTAAAGTAACTGAAATACCTGATGTTCTTGTCGATTGTAAAAAATGTAACACCACAGGAATAAGTATAAATGAGGCAGATAGTATTCCAAGCGTTGAATTTATAACAACTCTCATTGCTTTTAACAAAATATTTTTGACGGCTTTTTTTCTAACTGCATCAAACACTATTTCTACAATGATTAGCACACCAAAAGATATTATTGTCATGTATAAAAAGTAAAATCCGCACATAGATAAGAAAAACACACCGCAAAACAACTTTTTAGAGATAACTTTTCTTTCAGATAAAATTTCTTGTACTCCTGAGAAAATCACCGGAACCCATACAATCGGTGTAGAAAAAATCAAAAATATAAAAGAATATTGAAATGTAAATGGGGAAAAGCAATACATTACCGCACCGGTGATTTTTGCATAATCAGGCAGATCTTTGTTTACAGCAAATAAAAAAAATAGCCCTGATAAAAACAGCCTAAAAAAAATTGAAAGCGTATAAGACACCTCCAATAAATTATCCGGTGCAAAGCAAAAAGGAATAAGTAATATATCCCCCAAGCCGTACCAACTAAGACTACCAATAACATCATCTCCATATCCTATGACAAAGTCATACATTTTGAAATTGCCTTTAAACAGTTCGCGATACCAATTTCCCAAGTATTTTAGGGCCGGATAACATTGATTAATACCATCATCAAATATTACAAGGCTCTTTCTTCCTGGAATAAACGGCAAAAAAATAACTATTGCACATAATATCCAGACAACACTATATTTAAATAATAATTGGTATTTCCCATTATTTTTTTTCATTCACTAATACTTCTTTCCTTGATCCAATCAATACTTTTTCAATAAAATCAAATGAAATCCATATATAGAATACTAGATATGCGACCGATAGTACACGCATATCAATATCATAACCAAACAAAAATCTACCATAAACACAGGCCGATACCAAATGTAACCCAAGTGTGGGGATAATAACCTCTTTCCTAAAAAAAACGGCAATAATTGTCATTATCATGATTGGCAGATAGTCATACCTATCATGCATATTGGGTAAGAATTCCACGCATGTCAAGGCACTAAATCCGGCTAAATATAGCCATTCAAATTCACTAAATTCTTTTAAAATATAGTATTTACTTACCACTAACAAAACAATTGCCATAACTGATATTGCTATTAGAATTGCAAGATTATTGAACAAAGATGAGGAAAGTCCAATGTTGTAAATCCCCGGAAAGCTTTCCGAAATTAGCTTCGTCGATTGATTATCACTCACCTGTCCAAAATAAATTCCATAAACAGAAAGCGCATTCCTTCCACATACAATAGCAGGAATTCCCGCAATAAAATAGCAAAGGGGTATGTATAAAAAATGCACGATGCTGATCTTATCTGTTAGCAAATAAGCTATTAGAAAGAAAGGAATTATAAAAATGCTCTGTAGTTTAAAGCAGAAAGCTATTCCCAAAAAAATAAAAGAAATATTAGTTTTATTCCTAAAAAAATAATATAACGAAAAAAGTACAAAGCTTGTGTATATCGAGTCACATTGTTTCCATAAAGAACTATTCAAAACCATGACAGGCATTATTGAGAATAGGATCGATGCCACCTTAACATACTGAGGTCGAATAGAAACTATTCCTCTTGTCATGAGCAGCTTTACTATTTTGTAAATAGCAAATACAGTCAGGTAATCAAAGAGTGCCGACACCGCAGCAATCAACATTGCAGGATTTCTTCCTGTTAAGGGTATAATTGCCAAAAAAAGATTATAGGGAATGTAATAATTTCCTATCCCTTTAGCCAATCCTCCCACAATCCCAAGTTGGGAATATTCTCGCACCCATGGCAATAAACTGGTATTGTAGTCCGAGAGTCCGCCTTCTATATCTGTCACAGGTGCATAGCTTAGTCTTATCCAAATGGATAAAACTGCAAAAAAAGCAAAAGCAATCCAATCCAATTTCTTTTTTACGAAATGTCTAATTATTTTATCAAAAATATTATTACCATCAATAGTCATAATTACTCCCTATAACCAACAACATAATATCCAAATTGCTTTATCTCAAGACCTTTTTCAACCATATAATTCAATGCACTCTCATTACTTTTACGGCAAATATATATGTCACTTGAATATGATTTCTCATTCGTAAAATCAGTAAACTTTATCTCCCCAACTTCAATAATATTCCTAAATGCAGCATTCTCATCTTCCCATTCAACTTCTTCGACATATTCATCGGTTGGGTATTTCATATATACCAAAATATTAGCGTAGCTTGCATCCATCACATAAATACTGCCATCTTCAACATTTTCTTTTGCAAAATCAACGCATTCTCGTAATCCCTCGCCAAAATTTTCCGCAAAAGTATTATTATAATTACATATATAATCCTGAACAAAAAAGACAAACAATATTACATATGCAGCCAGAATCACAAAAGTTAATATCTGATAATATTTCCTTCTATAAAAAAAACATAATGTATGATAAAGCCCTATACAGATAAAATATATAACAGGTATATGCACAATATTTATCCTGTTTACATTACAATCGATCAAAGCTCCTAATATGCACGCACATAAAAACTGCATTAATACTAGTATACGTGTTATATTTTTCTCTCCCTTAATGATACCAATAATTGTTACTATTATACCAACTATAAAAAAGGGAGTGCTGATTTTATAATAGATTCCGACGCTTGTAGAATTATGCGCTATTCCATCGCTCTGAAGTAAGACTATATCCTTAAACTCTGAGAGATTATGCAATATATTATCAAGGTTCACTTCATTCCCCCTGAAATATGGCATTTTGGGAATAGTCATCCCAATGAATGTAATTGAATTAATATATCCACAATTTATTAAAACAAACAGCATTAAAGGTAATGCCAAAATTACTAATATCAGCAGCGAAAGAACCAAATATTTATCAATTTTGATTTTTTCAAAAATTAGTAGGTATAATAGCTCCGCTACAATCAAAAACGGCATAACTATCCATGCTGCTGAGTATGCGTATAATGCCATTCCATAGAATATCGCAGCAGGTATAAAAAACTTGCTATTATCTATGCCTTTAATAATAAAAAAACATCCCAAAAGTAAAAATACAGGCAAAAGATTTGATTCCAACGCCCATCTGCTAGACATGACATTCCATGGAACTATCGCCATAAACAAAAAACAAAGAAAAGAAAACTTTCCGTCCTCATCATTTTTGTCTTTTCTTGCAAACAGGTAAAAAAATATAACAGTAATTATCCCAAGAACTGCTGATGGGAGTCTTATTGCTATATTGGTCAAATCCATTAGTCTTATCAAAGGCATCATAAGATATGATTCAAGAACATTCATCCCCGACCCCCAAGCAACAAAGTACACAGGAAATGAATATCCTTCAGCATCAATTCCATAATTAAGAAGTGACCATGCTTCATATCCAGCAAATGCCTCATCTTGATTGAGTGCACCATTACCAGGAAGAACATCTAATAACGCCACTCTTAGAACAATCGAAATTAACAAAACCATCAGCCAGGAAACCAGTCTTCTTTTTCTTTGGCTAACATTTTCCATTATTTTTCTCCTAGAATACAATACAGCAACGTATTATAATATAGCATAAATGCATTATACTAGAAAGCGAGTTTCCATATGTGTATAAAGAACAAAGATTTACAAAATAAAATAGTGAATACAATTTTTTATATAGCACTGACAATAGAACTTATTATTATGATTGTTGAAAAGAGCGACCTCAGTTTTTCTTTAGAAAGCTATGTTTTCCGAGTAACATTTGTGCTCTCACTTTTATGCGTTATTATAATGACGCATAGCATTAGCGAATGGGTATTACTGATAATGATATGGTCATTTACATTTTATTGCTATAAAACCACAGGTAATAATGATTTACTCAGAATAGCGATTTTCGTAATGGCAGCAAGAGATATCGATCTTGAAAAAACAATGCGATATATTTTAATCTTTACAAGCTTTGGGTTTGCGATAATTTCATTCCTTAGTTTATTAGGTATCCTAGGTTCAATATTCGTTATTGATGACTACGGACATGGAAACCCAAATGAATTAAGGTACGTATTGGGATTTGGTCATCCAAATACCCTTTTTAGCAGCATTTATTCAATTCTCCTTTTATGGGTATGGAACTACGGAAAAAAGGCTAAATGGTGGCATTTTGCTATCATTACTCTTTTTATGATAATTATATGTTTCATTACCTCATCAAGAACTTCCATAATAATAAGTTTACTAACAATTGTATTAACCGTTATTGCCAGATTTTTACCTAATATAGCAAAAAAAGATATTTCTTACATAACTGCCGGATTTATATCTCCCATACTATGCGTTATTTTTTCCATGTACAGCGCAGGCATCAGTCATATCATACCCTACTTATGGGAAAAAGACTGGAGAAGTATCTTGGATTCTTCACTCACCAATCGTATTAAAGATTTATACTATAGTAACGATAGGCACAGTGGAGCTATTGAAACTTGGGAACTGTTCTCAAACAGAACCAGCACCGAATATTTTGATATGGGTTGGGTTCGTATGTTTTATTGGTATGGAATTATTCCTACTACATTCATCATCATAGCTATAATTTTCTTGTTATATCTATGTTCAAAGGAAAAGGATATATGGACAACAATATTAGTGATATCGCTTGGGACTTATACCACCATTGAAGCCACTTATGTTTCCAGCTACATTGGAAGAAACTTTATGTTGATTATTTTGGGAGCATATATTGGAAAATGGTTAAAAGGCAATTGTATATCTAACTATCATTCCGAATAACGGTCATAGTTGTACTTTATATAGGATTATTCTCTAATTTCTGATCTGCTATTACATTGCCTCGTCCTGCATCTGCATTTTTCGTAGCTAAAAGATCCCTACACTTAGGATAATTGTCAATTATATTTCGCCACGCAACAGAATTTTTGTCTTCCAATGCATTTGAATAGAATAGCCCCGTTTTCTGAGTCCTTAATATTGAAAAATACACCTTTGCAGGTCTGTCCACTCTGACAGCTTTAGTATTATTTAAGAGCGCCATAGACTTAAGCCATAAATCATCAGCATTTAAGCAAAGCTTTATAATAGCCTCTTTGTTAAATACTTCATCAGAAATACAATGAGGTGGATAAAGCACTCCTCCAACTCCTGTAGGAATAAGATAATATGATGGATAGCTTCCATCCTCAGAGTGCTCCCACTTATCAGCAGAAAATACATCGCCATTTTCATCGGGAACAAACTCATGTCCCCATGTACAGACAACAGTATCCGGATATTGCTCTGATGTAGTCATCAATGCTTCTACAAGATTCTCCGGATAGAAAATATCATCATCAACAGTTATAACATATGAATCAGGGTTTTCTTTCATCGTATAATAATACTTTTTATGAGGACGCAGATCATCACAAAATCTAATAGTAAGTCCTTTTCTTTTCAGTTCCAACAACTTTTTCGGTAAATTACATTCTTCGTTTGGAAATTGATCTTTAGCAAGCCATAATATTACTTTTCCTGGTTTCACTGTCTGATTAAGGAGAGTAGTAATTGTTAAATGAACTGTACCAATTCTTGCAGGATAGCTAGTTAGAGAAATAATTACATTACTATCACTATCAATGCCATTACCACATTTTCCAAAAATGGGATAAAATATGTTCACTATACCTTTATTCACTTTGTAATGTAATGAAGTAATCATTGTATTTTTATGCTTCAATGGTGCTTCATATAATTTCTGTATATTCACTTATTACAAACCCTTCCATAAAAATTAAGTCTGCTAAGTACATCCCTAATCTTGCTTTTCCATTCAACATACTCATACTTTATACCGCCGCTTCCGCTTTGTCCCACTATTCTGGGATAAAGCGGAAAATTCCTTGTTGGCAAATGATTTCTTAGGACAACATCTCTATACACGCACTCAAGAATATACCCATTATTATCATCAACCTTCTTGTACTCTTCAAGAAAATACTTTTTAAAAACATTTACCGGCATTGCATAAAGCCTTGTGTCATAGATATCTCTTCTATGAATATTAGGAATATT
Source organism: Butyrivibrio proteoclasticus (assembly GCF_900115735.1). Classification (GTDB taxonomy): domain Bacteria; phylum Bacillota; class Clostridia; order Lachnospirales; family Lachnospiraceae; genus Butyrivibrio; species Butyrivibrio proteoclasticus_B. The sequence continues at coordinate 108,716 of NZ_FOXO01000001.1, read as the reverse complement.
GAAGTATATTCTGGTCTTATCCACTTTTTTTACAATGTGGGGCATGTTGTCCACAATAAGTCTGCCAGTAGTCTTGATAAGATAATCATCTTTCTTAGCTAAAATGCTGTTACTAAGAACATATTTCATTATTTCGCCCTCGCCATAGCCTTTTCCATGACGGACAACCGATTCATTGTCTCCCTTAAAAGATAATACTTCAAGCTGTACACCATTACCTTGAGCCAATCTGTGAAGATTAGCGAAGGCATCCGTTCCAAATCCACTATTATCACAAAAAATTATTTTTGCATCAGGCTTTGCTTCAATAAGCTTTTTTAAAGCCAATATATACTGTTCCAATCTGCTTTTATGATCCCTAAGTGCAAGTTGCCCTATGTGTTTTTCAGGAACAATTGTCCCAGTTATAATAATTACCATTTTGCTATTACCTTAGCCTTGTTACTGCATCACGATAAGAGATTAACCTCACTTTCAGAATACCTCGCAAAAATCTTCCTACATGTTGCAGCATCTTTTGCTCATTTTTCATTTCTAAGTTTTATATATGCTATAACAAGCCGAGCTATATTTTAGCATATTTCCGTTAATTTTTTCTCTTGCAATATTTATTACATAGCAATTGCGATTCCCACCATTAGCATATTAGTATAAATTACGGGGAGTGCATATCTAGCGCCGTTATTCATATATGTAGGACTTGCAAGACACACCATTATGCCAATTACTGATGGGATTAAAAGAAAAATAAGTTTATAATTTTTCCTCTGTATCGCCCAAAAAAGTATTCCTATGGGAATCCATAGTTGAATAGCCACATTTACAAACGGAAATATTATCGGAAAATTCTCATACGCACTAACATTATCTTTTATATCTTCTCTCACCTTATAGAGGCTATCCGGAACAATAAATTGAACCATCCTATCGTTCCAAACCTGACCATACATCCCGGATACTACAGGTGAATTTCCCATTCTGATGTCTGGGTACATGAATCCAATCGAGTTATGAAGAAAGGCATCTAAATATATATCAGGATTTCGAAAACCTTCCTTTAGCCACACTCCAAAATATTTCAAAAGTTTTCCAATATCATCTGAATGGTATGTTCCCTTCACAACATCAGAGAGTTCTGGGTCATATTCAGTTGATATTATATCAAGAGAAAGTACATCATTGATAATTTCAGCATCTTTATCACTTATTTCACTTCTTCGCCATGTAGCCAGACGAGCTGTTTGTTGGAACGGGACAGACAAAGCTTCTGCTTCTGATGTTCCTTTAATGCCAAGTGCAGGCAAAAGAGCCGAAGAGTAAAACATATATATTAAAGCACAAGCAAATAGCGAAAAAAAGAGCTTTTTCTCTAAAAAACTCTTTTTGAATAGTGATGCAATCACTAGCACAATTAGCAATCCTCCAACAATAAAAATACCATTATTCCTAAGAATGCATACTATAAATCCTGTGATTGCAATAAAAAAACCTTTGTCAAAACATTCTTCCAATACTTGCTGCACTACCAATAAAACAAATAGCAATACCGCACACGAAAATGGGGCATCTTTTACCACAGATGTAATGTATCCGGGATAATTGGGAACTAATGCAAAAACTATAACGCTCATATAAACAAATAGAACCGGCATTTTCAGCCTTCTCATAACAAGCGCAGCATATGAAAAAATAAATGCTCCGATTATAGTTTGAACAATGCAGTAAACAAATATACCAATATTTGCGCTTCCTAATAAGTTCTGTCCTGCTAAAACAAAAATGCCCATTGACACTGATGATGCTACCGGCCAATGATTAGTCATCGTACCTTCCAGAAAATCCGCGATCTGATGATAAGCATCACATTCAAATCCAGCCGGATATCTAAGAATAACGTATGGCATCCAACATATTGCCAATATGACCGCTACCAAATAAAACTGTTTCTTTTCAGAACATATGTACCCCCCCAATTTTTATTCCAATTTTCTAGCAAACATACATTTTTCATGATATGCATCAGTATAAATCTTGATATATAGTACATTCCCATCAAGAAAACTAAGTCAAATAGTATCATTCGCATACTATGCATGTTCTCAGCAAATTTTCCAACCGTTGAAATATTTAAACCGGCAAGAAACACAAAAGAAAAAATAAGTGCGAATGTTTTTTGCCACATTTCATTTGATAATTCATCTATCGACCTATTCACATACAATCCAATCATAAAAAAAACTATAGTTGCAATAAAAGAATACGGAAATATAAGCTTTATTGCTTCTGTCCAGACAAACTCTTCCATATCAAATATTTTTTTAAAAAAATCGTTAAGATACATACTCAAAGAAGAATATATGAGCAGCATAACAAATATCTTTTTTACCATTTTAAGCCTTTTAGCTCTCAACATTTTTATCTATCTCCCTATCGTTTCTCTATAGTAAGCTTCATGATAAGCCGACGTTTATTAGAAATAAATCATGCATTCTTGAATCAACAATTCAAGAATGCATCAACCAAGCCAATTTAAATCGACTTCGTCGATGAGGCTTGGTTGACTCTTCACTCATATTCTCACGAAATCCGCAGTATATGCGGATTTCTGGAATTTAGTTCAAGAAGTCATACCATTTCAGCTTAATAATTATGTACGTAACTTTCTAAGATCATAAAGATCTGAAATACTCTTCATTTTGAATCTCAAAATGTATTTCTGCACAAATTTGATAATAGGGTTGCTGGCATAGGACTGTGCCACGTAAAAAGTAATTCCGTATTTTTCTTCAAGCTCTTTTCTAAGTGATTCGATTTCCTTAAGGTATGGTCTGTAAATAATGTCTTTTGTCTTTTTTGAGTGCGTTTCAGACCTGATTATTATATAGTTGTGGTTTATATAACGCATGGACTGGAAATGATAAAAAATAATAGGGAATTCTTTTCCTGTGGATTTTTCTCTTAATATCGGTGACAGCTCATTTGATTTCCCTGTGTATTCGTACTGTGCAAGGTTCCAGGGAGCAACACCTCCGCCAAGGTTTTGAAGCTCGTGAACGCCTTTAAAAAGCTGCGGAAATTTCATCAGATATTTCTGATCACCCATCCTGTCTTTTTCATAAATATGATAGCACCATTCAAAGCAGCGCTCCTTCCACCAGGAAAGTGCTTCTCTTGAATTTTCCGAGTTATCAAAATAGTTAAATTCGACGCAGTATTTACCACTCCTGTCTTGCAGCCTTTTATCCTTGAGACTGTTTGAGAAGCGATGTGGTGTTATAACTACGTTTGCATCTGCTGAATTAATCTCATCAAACAGCACCTTAGGATCAGAAAAAAAATACAGATCCGAATCTATATAAGTGCAATTATCCTCATGAAAATTATCAAGAATATACTCAATACTAACCGGGGTACATGTCCAGCAGTATTCAGCTTTTGAACGCTCCTGTTTAATTTTTTTTAATATTGGATAGGCATTTTCAAGGTCTTCATTTCGTAGTATTACCGCATGTTCGAGATTCATATCGCAAAGAACTTCAAAAGCCTTATCATCAAACGCATAAATATATAGCTTAAAATCATCTGCCACCCTCTCTAAAGACCTGTACAAAGCCAGTGCCTTATCAAGATAGTAACTGTCAAACAATGTTGTAAAGATCATATTCTTAAAAATTCCTCTTCAAGTCATAAAGCTTAACATAGCACCTTTTTAGATAATACTTACATGATGTCTTAAATCCTTTTCTGGGAAATTCAGCAGCTTCTTTTTCAATCATCGCATCAGGTGCAACATTTTCAAAAACGCAATTTTTCCTATTCTCAATCAGGGGCGTAAAATACTGAGCATCCTCACTTGCATTTGAGTGAGTTCCACTTCCGTCAAAGCCTGCATTTGTAACGTAGCTGTCTTTAGGATAAACTGTCAAAAGATCTTTCTTTAAAAGGTTGAGCACCCACCTGACAGCCCAGGAACTAATTTTTCCCTGGTACTGCAGCAACATCAATAAATCCCAGCCATTTTCCGTATTCTCAAATTTTCTCCTAAGTTCCTTATCTCTAAAATAGGCATCAAAATCAACATCAGCCCATGACGCTTTATCCCATCTGTCAGCCCATGTAGCCCATCCCCAACAATCTCCCTTATGCATGATATAGATGTCTCTATCATAGTTTTTCAGCACTTTTAAGGGGTATGTATAGGCACTGACAGCACCGATATTGGCATTATCCTCGTAATAATCCAAAGCCCCATTCATATAGGACAAAAATTTATCCGACACGATCAGATCATCTTCAACAATAATTGCTTTTCCATATTTTTCCAGTGTTTGCGTAACGCCTTCAATTATAGATTTGGCAAGACCTTTGTTTTTGTCAGCTTCTATGACAGTAACAGACGCAAAACCAGCCCTTTTCTTGTAATACCTCAAAGCTTGTCGCACAGCCTTAACTTTATCTGCCCCTGCTTCGCTCTTTGCCCCATCTGAATAAACAATAAGATCTGTCTCTTTTGCTTCTTCATTTTTCTCAACAGATTCAAGGCACTTTATTATCTTATCTGCCCTGTTATATGCAAATGCCACAACAGGTGCATAAACCTCTTTCAATATTCTACCTCCAAACCGATATAACTTTCAGGTTGGCAAATCATCATTTTATCTTCCTTATAACTTTCGCCGGATTACCTGCTATAACAGATCCATCTTCAAATTTTCCGGCCACTACCGCTCCTGCTCCGACAACGCAACCGTCCCCAAGAACCGTTCCCTTGAGAATCAATGTGTTGCAGCCTATAAAGCAATCTTTTCCGATATGTATTTCTTTTGTTGGAACAAGGTCCGAGTCTCCGCCTTTGACATCAGCAAGGAGCTTATTTCTGCTTTCGGCCTCAATTGGATGAAAATCATTGTCCAATATTTTGCAATTTCCACCAACGCAGGTGTTATCACCAATATATATGCCTTTTCGAGCGTATATGGTTGCACCGGAAATTCCCACGTTATTACCAATTACGATTTTGGCTCCTGCTGCCCTTGTAACAATAATTGTTCTGCTATACAGCCCTACAAGATTGGATAAAAAACTGCTTTTTACAGTCACGTCATCGCCAATATTTATTTCAGCGCCTTTCTTGTTAAAAATAACAGGAATGCCCTTGAACTTCAGGTTCTTGCCATATTTAATTTTCATAAATGTCAATAATAGTTTTAGCATTAGGATTAACCCCATCAATTTCCGAACACGACATATCTGTCATCCTGATAAATCATACTAATTTCAGGATGTCTGTCTGTAAATTCATAATATTGATCATCATTTTTGGCAACAAAGAAATATCTTCCCTCAGGAAGCCCATTAGAATGTGCCACCTTCTGAAGCCATGGATCAATATCATCTGCTTGGTATTCATCAAGAATCCACATCTCAATATTACCATCAGAAAGTTCTGTCAAAAGATTTCCATCCCAGAATCTTGCCACCCCTTGCGTGTAGCCATTATCCTCAACGATATGAAGTACCTCATCATATCCCGGTCTTGCTCTAAAGTTATGTTCGACTTTTTCCATGTGATTCGCATTTTCCTCATCGAAAAATGTATTTTCATCAAACTGATTTGCAAGTGTCCCAACTGATGTGAAAAGCAACATAATAAAAGCCAAATTCAACAAAATTTTCCGACTCGCCACGAACACATATTTTTCCGTTTTTAGTTCTAGAACAATCAAAAACAGCCCCCATGGAACTGCCGACTGAAAATATTGGATTTCGCCTCCAACGTATGAAAAGATAAATATGCAAAATACAATTATCGAAATAGATATCGCTGTCAAGTACTGTTCCCAAATACACAGAGCGTTAAATCTCCTGATTAGACAAATTGCCGATACGACAGTTACTACTCCAATCAAAAGTCCAATCATTGAGGCAATTCCCTTAAAAGATAAAAGCTGCTTGCCATTAGCAAATCCAAAACTCCATATGTAGTATCTCAAACAATCCAGAACGGTTCTGCCATTTATTTTTGTATCGCCAAACTGCTGAAAATAATAGCTGCAAGCAAGTACTTTAGAGTTGATCAAATAACCAATAAATGAGAAAAATGTACTTAAACCAGCCAGTCCAAACATCCTCATCTGAGTAGTTTTAAACAGATTCTCTTGCTTTATTGTTTCTTTCCTTATGCCATACAAAAGCATAAATCCGGTAGCCAAGACAAAGGGAGCATAGAAAACCATGAGCTGCTTAACTCCATTCATACCTGACAACAAGCCGAGCAAAGCAATAACAGTCAACATACCAAACTGTTTTATTTTCTGATGTTTACTACTTATAACTTTACCTTTGCCACTACCGGATACTCTTTCTTTGTTTCTGACAATAGCAACAGACAATGTCATCGTAAAAAACGCTATAATAACGTATGGAAGATAATATCCTCCGTACAAAGTCTGCCAAAAATACCAGCTTCCACCGGGCATAAGCGCGATTGCCGCCCCATACTTAGCAGCATCTTTCATACCCAGACTATTAAACATCAGTACAATGGCTACTACGAATACGATAAGTGCAAGCGCCATCCCTATAGTTCTTGCCATATGCCAGTTCTTAGGAGACAGTAATAATCCTATCCTGTAAAACCATTGCATTTCCAGAACCCTTATCTCCGTAGAATAATACCAACTGTGAGTTAGGCCTGTTATAGATTTCTCAGAATTCAATATATCCGAAAGAATCATCTCTGATGCCATATCTGAATCTAAAAGTTTCTCTCCAAAAAAACTCATAAACAGCACATCTATTAAATATGCAATTGTCATCCAGATATATGCCATGTCTGTCCCTCTTCCAAAACTTCCGATGTTGTGAATATTTCTCCATTATCTGATACAGTGAGTATTCTGCCATCCTCGGTTTCTATAATATATCCGCCATCCGTTTCCGTGATTATCCAGCTTTGGTCAGCGTAATCATAAAAGTCCTCATAATCTCCGACAAAAACATCCACGCTGTTCCTGTCATTGCCATACTGAAGATACAGCATTTCATCAGGAAAATATATTCTGGATTTCCCCTGATAGCTCATAATTCTGACTATGCTGCCGGAATCTGATATTGTCACTTTTTGACTGTCGCCTTCAAAAAGCAATGTTATTTCTCTTCCATCTGCTACACCAATGGTATAATCACCATTTTCAACACCGGCATTCGTCGTATTTTCAGCAGCATATACTATGTAGCTTTCTGTATCTGCTGTCAGATAATCACATTTACCGCCATAAAGAAACATAAATACAGCCAAAACAATAACCGTCAAAAACAATTCTTTATTAACGGCAATTTTTTCTTTATCAGCCATAAAAGTTATTCTTCTATTTAAACTCTCGTAGCCCATTATCGCATAGGGCAGAAGCAATATAAAATAACTTATTGTATACTGGCTCTTGGCTTCCCAAAACAAATGGAACAGAAAGCCTCCGATAAACATCATTATAAGGGTCAGTGTCTTGTAATAGTCATTTCTTTTTCTGTTAAATAACACAAACAGAAATGTCCCACTAAGTACAAGTATCTGCGCAATTTTTCCAAGTCTTCCCACAAAAGCGTTTCCCTTTTGACTCGCTAGAAAATAAACCCAGCTGCTTATCCTAACCTGAGAGTTGCTAAGGTCATTACTAATAAGCCATATCGATTCATATGTTGGTTCATTCCACTGTGATGCTGTCTTTCTGGTAAAAAAGCTTACTGCTTCCCATGGATTTTCTTTAAAGTATCCAAGTCTATCCTTTATATTTTGAATGGCTTCTCTTTTCTGCCCATCAGTATCATAATTATGCCAAATATAGGTCATGTCGTTGTAGGCATTATACCAGCCCGGTCCCAGTCCTGACTCCTGAAGCCCCATAGCTATATAGGAAATAGGGCTTGATCCCTGTCCAATATCTTCACCTGTTATAATTTCAAGTGTCCACTTGGCAGCCTTACTTTGTCCTAAGGAAAATATCAGCAATGCTATTATAAAGCCAAAAGTCCATTTCTTGTGTTCACCAAAAAGATGAATAGCAGCATAAATCAGCATTCCAATCAGGAATATCATGAAATTGGATTTGAGCATCATCGCAAAAGCTATACATATAGAGGAAATAAGTATATTTTTGACATTCCTCTTTTCAAAAAAATCCATCTCACTATTTATAGCAACGAGTGTAAGGGCAAGTCCCCCCATATTTCCATAGACAAAAGAAACATAAATAATCATTGGGAGGTATATAATTCCAAAAAAAGGAATCAGGAGTTTTCCAAAATTAGACAGACCTATTCTGCAGCCAAATTTAACAAGTTCTTTATATATAACAATCAGTGCAACAGCATTGGCGAGCTGAAATACAATATAGTTTTCATTCCCAAATATAAATGAAAAAACATAGCTTACAAGCAACATTCCCACCTGATTGACATGTCCGCCTATGTAACCGTATTTTGCAAATTCTCTGTAGTCACCGAAATGCATTCTGTATGCAACAGATTGTATCTCATACTGATCAGCATTTGGAATATACTGGGATGTCAAAATCCAAAAAACAGATATTCCTCCCAGTATTAAAAACAGAATATCAGATATCTTCCTATACAGTTCATTGTTACTATTGACCTTTGTTATAAGCAATGTCACCCTATTATTTCTATTAATCACAAAGGAAATAATAATCGCAAGTACAACAACTGCTAAAGTCCATAAAGGTGAATCCTTAACAAGCATGACCTTTTCCGGAACAAGGATATATGTAGTGGAAAAAAGCCCGATAAACAAAAGAAATATTAATATCGGCACCACAAAAAGTGTAACTATGCTTTCATAAAATTTAACAATAAATTTACTAAAACCACTCATCCGTTTTTCTTTCTGTTCAAGACCGGTGTCAAACACTCAGGCCTTTTTATATAGCAAATGATTCCTAGGATCGTAACCAAAGAAATAATATAAGACAAATTCCAGTAAACAGGTGGGGCAAATCTGACATTCATGCTCCCACTGTATCTGGCAGGTATCATAACGCGCAGCTTACCCTCATCACTGGTAACTATATATAATCCATCATAGTCGCCCGATACCTTATAGCCATAATAGCCCTGAAGCGGTAAGTCTATATACTGTTCAGCGTCGGATGTATTTGTCACATTTGCGGTGACATTAAGGGCTTTTTTGCTATAGTCCGAAACTATAACCACAGCCTCATCAGATACCACAGGATCTTTTGACAATACAGGAGTCAGGTTATAAAGCGTATACTCACCGCTTGATTTTTCCCAATAAGCATCTCCTTCATCATGATCATACACTCTCTCCTCTGTGGGCTGCATTGAACTGTACTCAAACACATATCTGCTTGCGTAAAAGCAAGAAAGGGCAGCCAGGCATATAGCTACAGTTCTGATTGTTTTCCTGCCACTTCCTTCATTATACCTAAAGATAAGTGCCAAAAGTGTGCAGGCAAGTACCGGTCCAACAGACATGAATCTGAATGAAAACTGGAGATTTCTAAGTACAGGCTCCATTGAAGGAATGTTTTTATATATCCATGCATAAGGAAAGAAATTAGATGCCATGAATACAATGAGTCCAAATATTGCAATTATTACTCCAATACCTCTTTTTTTCTCTTTATTATCCTCTTTTAGCCACAAATAAAGAGAAAAAAGAACTATTAAAAGGCATGCTGGCCCCATTGTTATCGGAAGTTCTCTGTACATTCCGTTTGTAACCGAATTATTAAAATCAGAAAAATGATCCGAGAACATCTGCACAAGATAAATAGATGTCTCATTCAAAGGGCTGAATATAACTTCTCTTAGCTTATTATGGGCAAAGGAATCAAGAAAAGGTACTATAAAATAAAGATTAGCCAGTATCGCAATCCCCACTGCCTTTAAAAGCGTTAAATAAACATCTTTTTTCACTGTCTTTTTTATACAGATCAGCATAAAAACAATAATGAGTAAAACTGAAATAAGTGACGACAAAACATGTGTTGATGCAAGGCCGCAGGCACCAAGAACGAGGTATATCCAGGACTTTTTGGTCTCATTCTCATGATAAACTTCCCATAGTCCCAGTATAAGGAGAGGGAAAAATGAGATGGCAGTCCACTCACCCACATCTGCTCTCTGATACATATCAATCACTCTGTATACGCAAAGCACATAAGCGCTTGCAGCTATTTCACCGGCTCTTTTGGAATTTCCTATCTTTTTAAATGAAAAGTAGGCAATGAAAGCTGTCAATACATTAACCGATATCACCAAAAACCTGTACGCTGCCGCCAGAGAAAATCCGGCAATATACAAGAGCGCCGGAATAAAAAGAAGAGTATCTCCATAAAAAATACCGGAAGCGTAACCATATCCATTTTTCCAATCGGGCATAACATAAACCGGAAAATATCCCATTTTCAATGAATGTGCTATCTGGTATATTCTCTGCATATGAAATCCCAGATCATCTCCATAGCCTATGCTATCTCTCAGAATCGGAAAAAGCGCTATGAGCGTTGCTGTGCTCATAACTATAATAACTTCCGCATTATCCTTGATATATCTCCCTGCCCTTTCCCTGTAAAAGAGACAAAGTACAAGAATCAGATCTATTACAGCAAATATCGCAAATAAAACTATAGCGCCATGTGCTGCCGACTCGAATCTGCAATAAGATATCGATAAGCCGGTAATAAGGATATAGCAATCACTATCATCATCTATACCATTTTCAATCCTGGCAGTCACATTATCGCCGTAAACATAAACATGATAATTGATGGTATCAACGTCATCTACAAGTTTGGCAATACCGGAATTTATGTATCCCACAGGAATGTCTTCAGGAATCACCTTTGACCAGCAGCCAATATTTTCGTTGCGTCTTGTATTATTTGACTGATATTCTATCCTGACATTATAAACGCCTCTGTTCAATGTAAATACCGGTGACAAAAGGCTTTTGCTCTCACCATCGTAAGAGGCATCCAAATATGTCGATGGTTCAATTTCTTCTCCATAAGAGCTATACATCAGATCATCTGCCGAAATCGGTATGTCTTCTCTTGACTTGGCAAGTGCCATTGTGGTCGTAAATAATAATAAAATTTCTGCCACAATAACCACCAAAAATATCCATTTGTTTTTCATTTAAAATCCACGTTCCCTTCAAGCTATATGCTATAAAACTTCATATCAAAAAATCTTTTTTCCGCTCTCTTGGAGCGCTTTTACCCTCTTACAATTATATATTACTTGTTCTCTTTTATCAGCTTTTCGTAATCATATCCCGTATAGTATTCTTCCAACATATCAAAATATTCTTCATAATTATCCACGGTGAGAAGTTGCCTGTTTTCGCTTATTGATTGCAATATCACTGAGTTCAGCTCGTTTTTGTAATGAAATTCATCCTGATAAAGTGATATATCTGTCGTATACTCGGTCATATCCGCAAAGCTGTATAGTTTAATGTTGTCACATTTGAGCATCATTTCGGCAGAAATCCTAAGCGTTTCAAACATTTTATGCAGATCACCATTAACCGCATAGTCTCTCCAAAGAATTATCCCATAAGGCGGAATAAAATAAATGAATGTAGTTTCCGGATGATCTTTAGCCAAAGATATAATATTGTACTCAACATTCTCTCTAAGGCTTGTCATTTCTTCTTCACTAAGTTCTTTTTGCTCATCCGCAATCGGAAGCGGTTCTCTTTCGGATATCAAATCTCCCGACTCATACTCTCCATAAACATAATCATCAAAAGATGTATGTCCACCAGGAATTTTTTCCACAAATCTCTTTTTGAGCATAGGAATAAGATAATCCTTGAAAATATCTATATTACAAACGTACTGATAGTCATCAAAAATATTGTGATTGTATAGATACTGTGGGTAAACTCCAAGATCTTTTCTAACCCATTCCTTATCATCTGTAAGATGATTCATATCAAGAGATCTGAATACAATCTTCAGATTATGTCCCGTTTCAAATGATGTTCTTACAAGTTCAGCAGTCTCATAAAAAGTTGCCCCAGCAAAAGGCAGCTTAACTGAATCAGTTCCAAAAATGCTGTCAAATTCACTGCTACGATAATGCTCAGTAAGCGAAGTTCCCGTTATAATAGAATCGTATTCAAATTTTCCGGCAATTCCTATATTCTGCGATCGTTCATTGTCTAATACGTAGTAATAATTATTTAAGGGACTATGGTAGTGAAAAAATGGATCCAGATATACCGTGCAAAGTATTGCAGCGGCAACAAATAATATAAAACTGGTAAAAAACACAACAATTTTCTTTTTCATATATCACACCATATCAAAAGTTAAAGTAAAGGAATATTGATACTCTGTTAAGAGTCAGGAGACATAGCACCCAAAGTGCTGCCGCTCCGACTATTGCCGGGTATGTCATCCTTTTTTCCCTCACATAATTATTGGGAAGAAAAATGCAAATAGCAAATGCCATCGCCATCAGAATATCAGGTCTGATATACGAGTTGAAGCTCTTAAGCATCTCAGAGCTCACGGCTAGCTCATGAGTATTCAGACTCAACATCTTTTTAATCATTACTGCAAATTCTTTTAAACCCTTTGCTCCAAATAGAAGCCACAAAAAATTTATGGTCAGGAAATTCACCGACCATTTTATAAACTTTGGAATTCTTTCCGCAAATCTGCCTGTGTACCTATTGATGATTGATAGAACTCCGTTTAATATTCCCCACAGAATAAAAGTATAGTTTGCTCCGTGCCATATACCACTGACAGTAAATACAACCATGATGTTAAATATGGTCTTCAGATTGCCTTTCCTGTTTCCACCAAGCGGAATATATATATACCTCGTGAGAAAGCGAGTAAGCGACATATGCCATCTTTTCCAAAAATCTGCAATGGATAATGATTTGTACGGTGAATTGAAGTTCTGTGGAAGACTAAAATTAAACATTTTGGCAATTCCGCATGCCATATCTGAGTATCCACTAAAATCAAAGTATATCTGAAATGTATACGCAAAAGAAAGAATCCATGCATCAATAGCACTCAGAGCTTCAAGGTTTTCGTGTCCCCAGCTGACTCCGTTTCCCAGACAATCTGCGATAAAAACTTTTTTTGCCAGTCCCAATATAAACCATATAATTCCAGCTAACAGGTTTTCGTAATTAATTTTTCTTTTGCTTTCGTCCCTGTATTGAGGTATTAGTTCGTCATGATATACTATGGGTCCTGCTACAAGCTGTGGAAAAAAAGTAACGAAAAGCGCATATTCCCTTAGGCTGTACGTCATTTTTCTATCATTATATGCATCTACAAGAAAAGATATCTGCTGAATTGTATAGAAGCTAATTCCAAGAGGTAAAGCGACAGAATTTATGACAAAATCAGTTCCAAAAAAGTAGTTTACATTCCATTTAATAAATGAGAGATATTTAAAATATCCGATTATTGCTATATTAAATATAAGCCCTACTATTAACAGTACTCTTCTATAGCGGATTTTTTCTTCTTTAGCAATATAGCGCGCAAGAATATAATTTGCGATTATGCTGCCAACAATTATAAATACGTAAGATGGATTGTTATACCCATAAAAAACCAGCGACATTACAAACAACAATATTTGTGCGGCTTTATTACTGTAACGATTAATAAAAAAATATCCGCTTAGAGTTAATGGCAAAAAAACAAGGATAAAAATGAAAGAATTAAACAGCATCGGCCTAGCCCCTTTTTAATATCATATACATTATAGAGGAAAAAGCAGACGGTGCAACAGTTCATAAATCGATTTTTTTTACTCATTTCAGTCAAATAGTATATAATGGTTTAGTATTTATATATTCAATTATTAGGAGAAAAATATGGAAAAACTTGCAATAGATGGTGGAACGCCGGTTAGAAAAGAAAAGATATTTTATGGCCGCCAGTGGGTTGACGCAAAAGATGTCGAAGCAGTTTCAAAGGTCCTCACAGGTGATTACCTTACATGTGGTCCAACTGTTACAGCTCTCGAGCAAAAAATCTGTGAAGTAACAGATGCAAAATACGCTGTATCTGTATGCAATGGAACAGCAGCTCTTCACTGTGCCTGCATCGCAGCTGGTCTTGGAAAAGGCGATGAAGTTATTACTACACCTATTACCTTTGCAGCCTCTGCAAATTGCGCAGTTTATGTCGGTGCTACTCCTGTTTTTGCTGACATCAATCCGGAAACTTACAACATTGATCCTGACAGCATTGAAGCTCATATAACCGATAAGACCAAAGCCATAGTCGCAGTAGATTTCACAGGTCAGGCTGTTGAACATAAGAGAATCAGGGAAATTTGCGATAAGCATGGTCTTATTTTCATCGAAGATGCTGCTCACGCAATAGGCACAAAATATGACGGAAAACCTGTTGGGTCTCTTGCAGATATGACCTGTTTTAGCTTCCACCCAGTAAAAACAGTTACAGCAGGTGAAGGCGGAGCAATCACAACCAATGACCCTGAACTTTACAGAAAACTCCACCTTGCTTCACAGCATGGAATCGTCAGAAATCCTGCTGAAATGGTTGAAAAACCCGAAGGGCCTTGGGTATACGAGATGCAGGAGCTTGGATTCAACTATAGAATGACTGATTTTCAGGCAGCTCTCCTTATCAGCCAGCTTAATAAGCTCGATAAGTTCTCTGCTCGCAGAAGAGAGATTGTTAATAAATACAATGAAGCATTTAAAGATATCCCAGAACTGTTCATTCAGAAAGAGATTCCTGAATCCGATACAACAAGACATTTATACATCATTCAGCTTAAACTCGATAAACTCACCTGCACAAGAAGACAGTTTTTTGATGCACTTGCAGCGGAGAATGTTCAGCCTCAGGTACACTATATTCCTGTTTACTACTTCCCATTCTATGAGAAAAGAGGCTACAAGAAAGGTCTTTGCCCTGTAGCAGAGGAAATGTACAAGGGAATTATGAGTATACCTCTTTACCCTATGATGACAGATGAAGATGTTACAGATGTAATTGCTGCTGTAAAAAAAGTTGTAAATGCTTATAAGAAATAAATACACTAATAAAGCCGAGGATTACGCAATCCCCGGCTTTTTCGTGGTTTCGGATTATTTCATTAGTATATGCATAAATGAAGTTCATTTTCCTTAAATATTACCTGTTCTTCAGAATACATCCCCCAGTTATGCTCTGCAAAATACTCTGCCAGCTCTTCATCCTGCTGCCCCTCTTTGTAATCTCTTTCAAGGTATAGATTTATGGAATTAAGCGCACTCCAGCCTGTTGATTGAGCTCTAGTCATAAGCTCTGTATCGCCGTAGCCTTCATCCCACCATTTTCTGTCAGCATCTGTGTAAAAGCATATAGTATCTACAATATTCCCCGTTTCATCCTCATATTCCTTTATCTGTTCCCTAATGATCTGTGCATAATATCTGTCAACCGCATTGCACTGATACCTGTCTACAAAAACTGAGCTAAAATTAAGGTATTCGTAAGCAAGAATGATAATTGAAAAAATTATGGGAATATAATTTTTCCCACATTCCTTTTGTAAGTACATAGAGTAAAAGAAGACAACCCCAAAAATCATACCGTAGGTATAAGCTGTTCTAGGTGAAGGAAGGGCCGATCCGTTTAAAACAAAAACAAAGAAGCTTGCAAAAATGCATCCGACACATATATAGCAAATCGAAATCAACGAGATAAGCTTTGATGCTCTTGTTCTGATTATTGCGATAGCACTTATTACAATGAGCATCATGCACCAGATTGCAAATATTCCTTCGGGAAGGTTATAGAATTTTTGAAATGTAACTTCTTTTACAATTTCAATTCCTCTTTTAATTCCCTCAGCCAGTTCAAAGCTCATACTTGCGCGCTCTGTATGAAGGATATATTTTGCAACAAAAAAGGCAACTCCCATGGACAGCCCATACATAAGCGCAACATATACATTTTTCTTTATGAAGTCAGTTATGTCCTGACTGTATATCAATATAAATGGCAGGCATATGACAACAAATACCTGAACACTTGTCTGATAACTAAGAACAGCCACCAGCATACATGTAAGTGTTAATAACATTTCAGAAATCGTAATCTTAATAGATATAGATTCACTTTTTCTTTCCCAACTATTTATGGTTATGTAAGCCGCTAAAACATTAAGGAATATTGCCATCATGAAGATACCTTTTTCTTCAAACAGGAAATATTCAATTATTAAAGGATTCGAGATGGTTAAAAACGCCAAAATTGTACTTTCAATTTCTTTCTCAAGATGACGTTCGTAAACAATTGCCAGAACTGTGGTTCCCGCTGTAAGAAAGATAATTCCAAGAACCTGCATTATATGATAAATCATGCCTACGGAAATCGGCATTGCCTCCAAAACATAAAAGCACAATGCAAGAAACGGCCTTCCGTTCTCAAGACACGCTTTCCAGGCTCCCATTTGTATGAAATTATAATAGGTATCGGTAGCGTATTCGATTTTGTAATTAATCCCAAAGAAAAGGAGAGTCAGAAAAAAACTGTATAAAATGACTTTTCTGTTTTCTTTTAGCTTGTCTATTATAATTTCCATGTCCAATATTCCTCGTATCAGTTGTAGTTAAAATTACTATGTTCGCTATCATTATACAGAGAAAAACAGGTGGGAGAATAATCTCTTCCACCTGTTCCTGATTTACAAACTCAAGTGAACAAAATTAAAGTTCAAAGCTTCCGTTTACGTCGCCATTTACCACGTAATAAGCTCTGCCCTCTTCCGGCTTAACATAGATATCAAGAGACTTGATGTCTTTTTTGCCATATGCTTTCTTGGCTGCAGCAACGAGCTGATCCTCTGTAACTGCCTTATCGCCAAACTGAAGCTCGATTTTTGTGTTTACTTTACTAGCTGCCATCTTTATTTTCCTCCCCTTATCAGAAAATGAATTGTATCACAAAATAGTATACTACCAATTATTTCTGCATGCAATTGCGAGAACTACGCCAAGAATAATAATTATTATCGAGAAAACCTTCATCCATGCGTATGTCTCAGGTTCTTCCGTATTGTCCTTGTTAAGCTCTGCAAATGTAAAGAACACAACCCCTGCTATAAAAACAACAGTTGCAAAAACAGCAAATATCTTATTCATGCATTTCTCCTGAACACTTTTTATTAAAATTCTGATGATATTATTATACAATATAATTAAGGTATTTTGAGCATTACTTAATGTGTTTAGGAGAGACATCATGCGAAACATCAACTTTATTAGACCTAAGTATAGTCTTAAAGAACTTATTGAATTCGAATCAGATCCTATTCAGAGAAAAGAAAAAACAAAGACGACCATCATTCTTCTTGCCGGCTTTATCTTATACAGCATCATTGCCTCAATTCCGGCTGCTTTGGCTCAATACAAGCACGGTCTTGTTACAAACATTAGTATTGCATTTCTTTTTCTTGGACTTGGTATTGTCTTGTACAAAACACAGCGACATATCATCATTACGATAGTTGGCTCTTACATGCTCTCTATACTTCTTTTTATCCATCTTATCATGGAGACTGACTGGAACATTGGAATGGACGCTTTCTGGCTTTTTATTCTCATCATGCCGTTCATTACCGACTACCTTGCAGGTGTCTTCTTTGGAACCATAAGTTCTTTGAGCGGTTTAGTGTTAAGCCTGCTGTTATTCAAAACTCCTCTTATTTTGTACCTTCAGCCCTATGGAAAAAATATGATTGACTGGTTCTCGATAATCTATGTCGTAGTCATGGCTGCTGCCGCAGTTATGGAATATGAGCTTACCATGTTTCAGATGCATAAAAAAGCTTCCGATAAAGAAATTTCGTATTACCAGAATGCACGTAGCAAAAGATTAAAGGAGCAGCTCTCTATTTACGAAAGCAATGAGCTTATAATCAGAAAATATAAACATGATATCAGGCACTACAACAGAGTTCTGGCTGGTCTTATAAGCGACGGCAAGTACCAGGATGCTCTTTCCTATCTGAAAGACTTTGATTCCAAGTTAGAATTAGTTTCCGTGGTGTCATATTGCGACAATCAGATTGTTAATGAATTTTTGACAATTTATGGTGCAAGATGCCAGAAACTCGGTTTTAAGCTTCGTGCAAAAGCTATTGTGCCTGAAAGGCTTCCTGTGGAATCCACAGATCTCACAAGTCTTGTAGCAAATACTTTGGAAAATGCCCTGGAGGCTCAGGAGAGAATCCCTGACCCAAGCAAAAGAAGTATACAGTTTGAGCTGACTTACGATGGAAGAAAACTCAAACTCCTGTGCAAGAATCCTTGCATAATAGACACAAAATTTGATGAAAGCGGATTGCCTATAAGCACAAGAGCAGTCCCAAGTGGAATTGGAACTGCTCAAATAAAAAACGTAGCTGAAAAATATTGTGGAGTTGCCAGCTTTATCCAAGACAACGATTCCTTTATAGTAAAGGCAGTTATGACTGTTATGTGATAAATCTTTTCACTCCGATATCTTTTCAAAATGTTCTCTGATTTTGGCCTTGATACGTTCTTCTACCAGTTTTGCTATCTCCACAGTCTTAAGATCTTTGTACTCATAATAATTTATCGGGTTCAAATAGTACACGTAGGTCTGTGTAGGTCCATAGTGTGAATCAGAGTTGTAGACTTTATAGGAATCAACAAGGGCAACGGGCACTATAGGTACCTTCGCCATTTGAGCAACTTTAAAGCTTCCTGCCTTAAACTTCTCAACTATGTTTCCATTGTTTTCCTTGTATCCGCCTTCAGGAAAAAGAATAAACTTCCTTCCGCTTTTCAGTTCGGCTGCCATTTCATGAAAAACTCTTATGGTCTGTCTAGGATCATTTAAGACAAGCCTTTTTCCCTTAACAAGTCCTAAAAACTCAGAAACCAAAATGATATGGGATCTCTTTTCATCCATAACAAAGGAACATGGTTTTTTATGTGTTATGAAAATCCCCAATACATCGTATTTCCCCTGATGGTTGGGATATAACATATATCCGCCCTCTTTGGGGAGATTTTCGGTACCAAAAGCTTCCGTGCTATAACCTGAGGAACTGTTCATCTTGGTGACCATCTCATTGGCAAGAGCATATCTCTCTTCGTCAGTATGTCCATCGATATTAAGAAGCCAAAGCCTTGTTTTTATAACATAAAAGATTATTCTATGTAAATTTAATAATATAGTGTGGTAATAATTACGCATTGATCTTTTCCATAAGTGACTTAAATCCATATTTTTCAAACTGTTCTTTGGCTTTATCTACATTGATGTTTATCTTAAAATCATCAAGCTCTTTTTGGAAATCATAATCTCTTCTGATCATAGCAAGGTCTTTTGACAAGAATGCCATATCTCTGTATTCATTAAGAGCCTTCATGGGGCTCCTTGAAATACCCAGTTTTTCTTTCCAGTACGCGGCAAGTTCTTTTAGTTTTTTAGCATCACCGTCGCAGGAATCAATTGCCTCATATATTCCCTCAACAGTGCCATATTCTGCAAGTAGTGGCATTGCAGCGCT
This sequence comes from Butyrivibrio proteoclasticus, assembly GCF_900115735.1. GTDB lineage: Bacteria > Bacillota > Clostridia > Lachnospirales > Lachnospiraceae > Butyrivibrio > Butyrivibrio proteoclasticus_B. Next base: position 89,126 of record NZ_FOXO01000001.1, on the reverse strand, counting down.
GCTAACTCCCTTAACTCCCGGGATGTTATCGCTGCTATCTCCCTGAATTCCCTTAAGATCAGGAATCTGGCAAGGCTTCACCCCGTACTCAGAAAGGCACAGCGGTGGTGTGACTTCAAAAGCCTTATCCGGAATTTTCACCATCTTGCTGTTCCAGCCATACTCTGTACTATATTTGGCCTGTAGTTCATCAGCAGTTTCCTGCTTGGTCTGGATCAGCCAGACTCTTGTATAATCACTTACAAGCTGAAGATAATCGTGATCCTTAGTGATTATGTAGGACGGGATCTCTTTCTCAAACTTTGAAACAACACTGCCCACAATGTCATCGGCCTCATACTTCATGTCGTACATGACCTGAAAGCCCATATCCTCAAGGAGCTTTTCCATGTTTTCAAACTGCTCCTTTAAAGGCTCGGGAGTCTCGCCACGGTTTCCCTTATAATCAGCGTATTTTTCTCTCCTGAAAGTATCCCTTGTCATATCAAAAGCAAACATCATATGAGTAGGCTTCTGCTCATCTATGATCTTAAGAATAGTACGCAACATACCATACATAGCGTTTGTGTACTGCCCCTCATCGTTGTGCATTATCTGGGAAAAGAGCTTTTCCTTTTTCTCAGGGTCTTTTTCAAATAAAAGAGCTTTTGGAAGGTTACCATAATAATTGGTAACAAGCATTGAACTTCCGTCTATCAAGATAAATTTATTCTGTGACATATAATAGTATCCTTATCATCAGTTTATATGTTAGGCATGCTTATACTTAAACATCTTGTATCCCCAGAAAATAAATGCTGCAAGGGATGCAAGTTCAGCAAGTCTCCAGTGCCATGGCTCTGTGAACTTGATTGTGATAGTTCCGCTAAATCCGGCTGGAACATCAATTGCAAGCTTAAAGCTGTCTGCTCTATAAGTCGCAAGTTTCCGGCCGTTGCCCTTAGCTGCATAGTATCTGTATCCCCACAGAGGTGCTTCAACAGTAACTGTCTCACCTGTCGGGTTATCTACCTGGGCTGTCAGATTAAGAGCATGTCTGGAAATAAGTGACGCTGTAGCCTGAGTATTCTCATCTCTTATTACCATGTCTGTTTCCGACGAAGTAAGACCTTCATCTCTTCCCGGAATAATGAATTCTGCATCGAAATTCGCTCTAAGTGAAGTCTTATCAAACATTGTAAAAGGATTAGCTTCAAGTGAAGTTTCCTTATAAAGCTCGCCCCCATGATAGATGCAGGTCATAAGGATTATTGCACCTGTGATCAGCGCTACGCTCTTTCCGGCTTCCTCTTTTGTGATCTCTTTTAAACTTGCTGCAAGAATAAAGATTGTTATTGCAGCCACTATATCAAGGATATGCCATGGATACTGAATCTCCGCAAAGTGCTCGAAAACGCCTGGCAGTCTATCCTTAAAGATAAAGTATACCTTGTTGTTAAGACACATATAGAAAAGAAATGCGTTAAACAGCACAACTCTGATATATACAGATGTCTTTTCCTTAAACTTTCCGGAAATAGCTATGGCGATTCCCAGAGCCATTATGGCAATAAATCCGTAACCTATTCCTGCCCAACCGCCTGAGTCTTTGGACTTATCTGCAACTTCAGTAAAAATAGTTACCATTTCATGGCCACGTTCCCACAGAATGTCGCTGTAATCATTTCCTCTCATATCCTCAAAGTAATCAAGAAGAGGTACAACAAAAAATGCGCTTGTAAGGAACGTAAGTCCACATGCCTTAAAAAGATCCAAAAGAACCGGTTTCTTTATAGTCTTTTCTATCATAAGAAGGCAGAAAAGAGGTATTGTAAACGCAAGGATATAAGGCGTAATTACATGATTTGAAACCACAAGAGCAATTCCAAATGCGAGTGTGATATAGCCGTATTTCTTTTCCCTTGTATATATATCATAAAGCCCTAATACAACCATTGGAAGGAAGGTGTAAGCACCATACTCTCCAACCGTTGCACCTGTGTAAACTGCCTGGAGTCTGAATCCGTTGAGGGTAAAGAATCCGGCGCATAAAAGTGCAATGTAGTCGTTTTGAGAAACGCGTTTGCCGGTATGATAAGAAATCCATGCAGTCAACACATTCATAAGGAAAATGTAGAACTTATATGCAAACTGAACGCTAAATCCAAGGAGTACCAAAATAGCTGAAGGGTATAGAAATACATCGCCGTAACCAACACCAACTGCGTATCCGTAGTCATTGTCCCAGCCGCTCTGGATCTTAACCGGGAACTGACCGCTCTTTAAGCCCTCAGCCAAAAATGCGATTCTTCTGAGATGGTAAAAAATGTCGTCTCCGAAATATATTTTTCTGTAAAACAGCATAAAACTTGAAAAGAAGATGATGAATATCATTCCAGCGATAACATATGCTTTTTTATTCAAATATTCTGCTGTTTCTTTCTTTTTGAACAGATAAAGGAAAAGAACTAAATCAATGAGAAGCAAAATGAAGAAGAACTTCGCAGTCTCGTGAAGTACAGTCATACCAGCCATGTAAGTAATGGTCACACTGTTTACAAGGACATAAAGGTCATCGCCTGTAGCATCCGTCTCAGGTCCCATTCTCACTGTGAAGTTTGTACCATAATGAACCCAGGAAAGATTGCTTGTAGAAGTATCTCCCGATGGAATTGCTGCATGATCGCTGCTTACAAGATTCGCAGACTGGGCAGTTGTGGGATCTCCCGAAGCCAAAAGTGTGCTGTAATTGGTATGCCATGTGCCTCCGTTACTTGAACAGTCTATTGTTACTGAATAGATTCCCTTTTTCAAAAAGACATCCGGCGTATAAACTACGCTCTCTGGCTTACTGGAGTGATCAGCGTAGAAACCGGGCTCAGTTACTGTTGTTCCCGATGCCTCATCATAATATGACAGTATCATATCATCGCTGATAAAAGAAATTTCTTCGTGCCTGTAAAATCTTAGGGCATTAACCACAAGAAGTACTAGCTCGAGAGCTAGTACTCCAATAATTAAGTATTTTTTGTTTGCAAAAAACTTTTTCATTCAAAAATATCCTCGCCAAAACGTACTTTAAGTTGGGCCTTGATGGCTCTAACAGTTCCTTCAAATCCAAGTTTGCTACTGTCAAGACACAGGTCGTAGTTCATGGCGTCGGTCCAGTTCTGCCCTGTGTGGTGATGGTAGTACTCGGCGCGGTATTTATCCTCTGTTGCTATGTATTTCTCCAGTTCTTTTCCTGTAAGAGGCTGAACCTTACCCGCCTGCTCCATAAGGAAATCATGGGGCGCATGGACAAATACGCTTAGCACATTTTCATAATCTTTTAAAACAAAATTAGCCGCACGTCCAATTATAACACAGCTTGTATTTTCTGCCAGTTTCTTTATGGATGCAGCCTGAAGATTAAATAGATTATCTTCAGAAGTAAAGTCCTTACTGTCAGGGCCTATAACTTCCCCCTTATATACGTTTACCGGAGTGCGCAAAAATCCCCTTTTCCTGCGCCTCTCATCAACCTCCAGAAAAAGTCCTTCACTTACGCCGCTATCTTCCGATGCAACCTTACTCAGCTCTTTATCATAATAGTGAATGCCCAGATCATTGGCCAGCATTTCTCCAACTGTACGTCCACCACTTCCATACTGACGGGCTATTGTTATGACGATGTTTTTTTTCATATATACCTCCAAGTAAGTTAAACTTCGTTTCACACAATTATATGGAAGTTAAACTTCGCTACACACAATTATATGGAAGTTAAACTTCGCTACACACAATTATATGGAAGTTAAACTTCGCTACACACAATTATATGGAAGTTAAACTTCGCTGCACTCAGTTTAACGCGCATTTACCAAGCTCAAAAACACTTCGCTAGGTAAATGCAGCTCAGCCTAAGTACGCCTTTTTAATTTCTTCATCATTTAAAAGATCAATGCCTCGTCCTTCCTTCACGATACTGCCGGTCTCAAGGACATAGGCTCTGTTTGCAATGGAAAGTGCCTTTTTAGCGTTCTGCTCAACCAAAAGAACTGTCACTCCGTCTTTGTTTACGTCCTCAATGATGTTAAAAATCTCATTTACAAAGATAGGTGAAAGTCCCATGGATGGCTCATCCATAAGGATAATATCCGGATGTGACATTAATGCTCGACCCATGGCAAGCATCTGCTGCTCACCGCCTGAAAGAGTTCCGGAAAGCTGATTCTTTCTCTCCTCAAGTCTCGGGAATCGCTTATAGATCATCTCCAAAGTGCTCTCAAACTCTGCCTTATCATTTCTGGTGTATGCTCCCATCTTAAGATTCTGCAGGACAGTCATCTCTGCAAATACTCGTCTTCCCTCTGGGACCTGTGCCATTCCAAGACTGACTATCTTGTGATTTGGAATCTTTGTAAGTTCTTTTCCCTTATACCGGATACTTCCACTGTCGGCCTTAATAAGGCCTGACAAGGTGTGAAGTGTTGTAGTCTTTCCGGCTCCGTTTGCACCGATAAGTGCCACGATTTCGCCCTGATCAACGTGGAAAGATATTCCCTTAAGAGCCTGTATAACACCGTAATATACACTTAAATTGTTTACTTCAAGTAAATTTGCCATTGGATAAATTACTCCTTGAGTTTTTTCATAAAAAAGAATGTCGCTTGCGACATTCTCGCGCCGAGCGCGGTTGCATTTATGCAACATCTTCCAATCACGCGAGTGCGCATCCTTAGCGGAGCGATCTTTTATATCATAGGAAGCAATTTCCTATGATATAAAGAAGTTCTGCTCTCACTATCGTTCGCCAGAACACGTTCGAACCAGACTCGAAAATACCTCGTCAGGTTCTCTCAGCCCAAATACGCTTTAATTACTTCAGGATCAGCCAGAACTTCTTTGGTTTCACCCTGACACAGGACACGACCAAAGTTGAGTACTGTAAGCTTCTCACATATTCCTGAAACCAGCTTCATGTCATGCTCAATGAGCAGGATAGTCATATCAAACTCTCTTCTTACAAGAGCAATTGTATCCATAAGTTCTTTTGTCTCATTAGGATTCATGCCTGCTGCCGGCTCGTCAAGTAAAAGAAGCTTAGGATTTGTCGCCATAGCTCTGGCAATTTCAAGCTTTCTCTGCTTACCATAAGGAAGATTAGAAGCCAAAATATCTTTTTCCCCATCAAGGTCAAAGACCTTAAGAAGGCGAAGAGCTTCCTCTTCCATCTCTTTTTCTTTTGCCCTGTAGCTGCCAATATGGAAAATACTCTCAAACAGGCTATATTTAATGCGCTCGGAAAGGCCAACCTTAACGTTATCTATAACTGAAAGCTGCTTGAAAAGTCTGATGTTCTGGAAGGTTCTTGCTATTCCTGCGTGATTGATCTCGATTGTGTTCTTCCTTGTAATGTCCTGTCCATCAAGCTTTATGATTCCTTCATCTGGCTTATAAACGCCTGTAAGAAGGTTGAAAACTGTTGTTTTTCCGGCACCGTTTGGTCCGATAAGGCCGTAGAGCTCGCCTTTTTCTATCTTGAGATTAAAATCTCCAACTGCACGAAGTCCGCCAAAAGAGATGCTTAAGTTATTAACTTCAAGTAAAGCCATTATGCCATCTCCTTTCCGCTCTTCTTTAATATATTGCCAAAAGTTCTTTTTCTCCACTCGATTACCTTAGGTGACCAGTTCACGATCATCATAACGATGAGTACGATTGAATAGATCAGCATTCTGTAGGTGTTAAGGCTTCGTAGAAGCTCCGGAAGAAGATAAAGGATACATGCCGCAATAACGCTTCCTCTGATGTTTCCGATGCCGCCAAGAACCACGTAAACCAGGATCATGATCGATGCGTTATATCCAAAGTACTGGGATGAAGCTGTAAGAGTTGTGATGTTATGCGAGAAAATAACTCCTGCAGCGCCGGCAATTGCTGCTGAAATTGTAAATGCCATCATCTTGTATCTTGTTACGTTGATACCTGACGCCTCTGCAGCTATATAGTTATCTCTGACTGCCATGATAGCTCTGCCGTCTCTTGAATTGATCAGGTTGAGAACGACAAAAAGTGAGATAAGAAGGACTGCGATTCCGATGGCAAAATTGGAATCATGTGGTGTTCCTGTGATTCCCATAGCACCGTTTACAATAACCTGTCCATCCTCTTCCATATTGAGTTCCATGGCGTTTTTCATAGAGAAGTGAAGTCCATGGCTATCTACTCCAATATAAAAAGCATTGATGACATTTTTTATGATCTCGCCAAAGGCAAGAGTAACGATTGCAAGGTAGTCGCCCTTAAGTCTCAGAACAGGAATACCAATGAGGAATCCAAAGAGGGCTGCAAAAGCGATGCCTATGATAAAAGCAATAATGAATCTTGGTGCGGTTGGAAGCACTTCCTCAGTCACTTTTGAAAAGAATGCGCTGGTAAATGCTCCGATGCACATAAATCCGCAGTGTCCGATACTGAGCTCTCCAAGTATTCCGACGCAGAGGTTAAGTGCCACAGCGATAACCGCATAATATGTCATTGGAACCAAAAGGCCTTTCATGTGGCTTGACAGGTTGCCTGTTGCCGATAACACCTGAAATATTATGAAGGCAAGAATAACTATTCCATATGTGATGAGATTGTCACGTTTTGTTTTGCTCATTTATATATACCCTTTCGTTAAGGATGATCGCTAAGATTAAACTTTTTCCAAGTATTTTTTTCCTAAAATGCCGGTTGGTTTAACAAGAAGTACGATAACAAGAATCCCGAACACGATTGCATCTGAAAGCTGTGATGAAATATATGTCTTACTCAGTATCTCAACGATACCGAGAACAAGTCCTCCGATCATGGCTCCTGGAATTGAACCGATTCCCCCAAGAACTGCTGCCACGAAAGCTTTGATACCTGGCATAGCGCCTGTATATGGTGAAAGTGAAGGATATGCTGAGCATAAAAGTGCACCGGCGATAGCTGCAAGAGCTGAGCCAATGGCAAATGTAAGCATGATGGTTCTGTTTACGTTAATGCCCATAAGAGCCGCAGCTCCCTTATCCTCAGATGCTGCCAGCATAGCCTGTCCCTGTTTTGTCTTATTTATAAAAAGCTGTAAACCGATGAGAATAACGATACTCACAACAATTGTAACGATCGTTACTCCCTGTATCTTAAGTTGTCCATCAAAAAGTGTGATTCCTTCCCATTTGACTACGGAAGTGAAAGATTTAATGTCAGCTCCAAATATTAAAAGTGCTATGTTTTCCAAAAGGTAGCTGACACCAATTGCAGTGATAAGAACTGCCAAAGGAGATGCTGCACCTCGAAGTGGTCTGTATGCCACGAACTCAGTTGTAATTCCCAAAAGTGTGCAAAGCACGATTGCAATAAGGATTCCTATAACAGGATTGCCTGAAAGTGCTGCGCTTACTGAGAAAATAATGTAGCAGCCCACCATTATGAAATCACCATGCGCGAAATTAAGCATCTTGGCAATTCCGTAAACCATCGTATATCCAAGGGCTATTATGGCATAGATACTGCCAAGACTCAGACCATTTATGAGATATGTCAAAAAACTCATAGTCTCCTCCAAATTATTGATATCTTTTTCATGATCAGAAAAACGCAAGAAATGCGGATTTCTCTAATATTTGATGGGAAAATAAGCTCATTTTTATATTAAATAATGATTTAATTCTTGCATCAATATAATGATAACACAGTAACAGAAAACGAGGGCATTTATTTCTAAGCGCCCTCGCTTGCATTTATTATTAAAAATTAGTTATTAACGGTCATACTTTTCTTCATCTCTATAACCAGATATCCGAATGTATGTACAAGCACTTTTGTTGTTTTTAAAAACGTCGGTACTTAGATACTGTTTTTTGTATCTTAGTACCGCTAAGTTTTTAATAAAACGAAAGCGGCAACAAAATGATTGTACATCTGAGGATATCGTCCGTTTTAGCTGGCAGAAACGTATGCACCATCCTTGATAACTACAGCCTTTGGCTCTTTGTTAGGTTCACCGCTTGCATCCCAAGTCATCTTTGTTGATGTAAGACCTGAAGCTTCAATCTCTGTCATAGCGCTCTTAAGAGCTTCACAAAGATCAGATGTGCTCATATCAGGAGTTGCATTTTTAGCCTCAAGAGCCTGCTTGATGATGAATACTGCATCATAAGCATCTGCTGCGAACTGGTTAGGTGTATCACCATATTTTTCTTTGTAGTTCTTAACAAAGTTAACTGTAAGATCATCTGTTGCATCTGCTGCGAAAGGTGTAAGAAGCATTACGCCTTCAGCAAGTGCTGTGTCAAAGTTCTCAACTGAAAGAATACCATCCATACCATCAACACCGAAGAATGTTGGAGCATATCCCATTGTGTTTGCCTGTGTAAGGATAAGTGATGCATCTTTGTAGTAGATAGGAAGGAATACAAGGTCTGCACCTGCATCTTTTGCCTTCTGAAGCTGTACTGAGAAGTCTGTGTTGTTGTCCTGTGTGAAAGCTTCAGCTGAAACTACTTCGTAACTCTTTCCCTCTGACTCCTGAACAAACTTCTGATAAATTCCGTTTGAATAAACATCTGAACTGTCATAGATGATACCAACCTTTGTAGCAAGGTTGTGATCTGAAATATATTGAGCAGAAGCAATACCCTGGTTAGGATCTGAGAAGCATACACGGAATACGTTGTCATATTTTACGCAATCCTCAGCTGATCCTGAAGGTGTAAGCTGGAACATGTTGTCAGCCTTTGTGTACTCTGAAACTGCGATTGAACAGGCACTTGTTGTTGAACCCACAAGGATCTGCATGCCCCAGTCCTTAAGAGTGTTATAAGCATTTACTGACTTCTCAGCGTTGAGCTCATCATCTTCTTTGCTGTACTCAACCTGATAACCATTGATTCCGCCTGCTGCATTGATCTCTGCAACTGCAAGCTCTGCTGCGTTACATACAGCGTTACCATAAGCTGCTGCGCCACCTGTAAGAGGTCCGATAGCACCAATCTTGAATGTAGCACCTGATGCACTGCCTTCTGACTGTGCTTCGCCTTCTGCTGTCTCTGTAGCACCTGTGCTCTGAGCATCACCACATCCAACAAGTGATGTAGCAAGGATCGCTGACGCCATGAATACGCTAAATGCCTTAGTGAACTTCTTCATAATATTTTTCCTCCTTCATAAGAATGTAAACACAATGTATATATGTATACAATCTCGTATTTACTTTTAAAGGTTAAAGCATTGTAGTGTAAAAGTCAATAGATTCCTGAGATTCACTTAAAAAATTGCAATATTCATTTATGATTGTTACAATTAAATAAAGGGGGATAAACATATGCTTCAGTTGTGTTATCTGGGGATGGCTTTTGCAGCGGTGTTTTATATAGTTTTTGGGCTCGCTGTAAAGCTCATGGATTTAGATGACAAGTTCCGTAATTATACCAGGCTGGTCATCTTGATAACATCTCTTTCTATTCTGGTGTTATCATCTTTATGTTCTACTATTCTTAATATGAGGGTTGGTATCTATCTGTATGGTATACTGAGCCTGATTCTTTTTGTGGCATCTTCGTTCATTCTGCTTTCCATTATTATTGAACTGCATCATATTAATACTAAAAATAAAGTCCGCAGGTTTATGATTCTTTTCGATAAAGTCGAGAGCTTTATCCGCGAGGGCAAAACTCAGGAAGAAATCATGTCTTATCTTACCGGAATCCAAAAGCTCACCAGCAAGGAAGCCAGTGATTTCCTTATGTTCATTTCAGATCCAACAAATCATCAATTTCTGTCTGACGTCAACGCCCAGATTCAGGCCGCCAAGGTTAAGTATGAGAAGAAGGGATGATGATAGTGAATGAAATCATAAAAAAGAATGTCGCTTGCGACATTCTCGCGCCGAGCGCGGTTGCATTTATGCAACATCTTCCAATCGCGCGATGTGCAGATCACTTGGCGAGGTTTTTTCGAGCCTAGTGAAATGTCATACACAGTAGTGCGCTTCCTTAGCGGAGCGATTTTTTATATCATAGGAAGCAATTTCCTATGATATAAAAAATTATCCCAGAACTATTTGCTAGTTCTGGGATTAGATGAGTACGGTAAAATCATTTAATAAGTCATACAATTCTAAATTCATCGAACTGCGGATCTTCGATGAAACTCTTAATAAGATTCAATGGTGTCAGGCCAATAGCTTCATGATGAATCTGCTCTCTGATAACCATCTTTTCGTACGAAGATAATGTTGAATACTCAGGGTGTGTCTTTTCGTACTTTTCGTTCAGCTGGTCAAAAAGATTATACTCCGGATCGCCCCACGCAAATACTTCGGCTGTCTTCAAGTTTGGTTTGAACGGAGAGTATTGCAGCTGGCTGTTACTCATAAGCAAGTCGCTCCTTTCTCTCTTTCCATTTATGTCCAACAATTGAAGTCTTTTCCGAAGGATAAGATTATCCTTCAACATAATTTTATCATAAATTTTAACTTTATTTCATAATTACTTATTAAAATTTAATACAAAATTTCAATAAAAATAATTAAATAGCACATCCTCCGAAAATAGCATTAGAGCGAGTAGTGGTGGGCTTTTTGCATTTTTTTTATCCAAATACAAAATTAAAAAATTTTTGTGACAATTGCCTTAATCGGTTTCGATACAAATATTTAGTATGACTTATTAAATGAAATTACCAACTAATTTAAGCTGCATCTATAGCGAGCTTCACAGCTCCCATTATTCCCTGATCATCGTTTAGACTTGCAGGAACAATATATTCGTCAATGTTCTTGATCTCATCAGTATTGATATAACCATTGAGTTGTTCAATGACTTTTTTCCTTATAAGTGGAAAAAGCTGCATCTGGTGCATTACCCCGCCGCCAAGAATAATTATCTGAGGACTGAGCGTAAGTATATAAGAACTGAGAGCCTGTGCAATATAGGCACTTTCAAGCTCCCATACCTCTTTATTATCAGCAAGTTCAACAGCTTTTTTACCCCAGCGTTCTTCTATTGCAGGGCCTGCTGCCAAGCCTTCAAAACAAGTGCCATGATATGGGCATTTTCCTTTGTATGAATCACCCTCTTCAAGAGCCAGCTTTATGTGTCCCATCTCGGGATGAAGCATGCCATGAAGGAGCTTGCCATTAGTCATAACTCCTCCGCCAATGCCGGTTCCAATAGTAAGATAGATAGCATCTGTCTTGTTTTGAGCACATCCCCATGTAATCTCACCAAGAAGCGAACCGTTAACGTCTGTATCAAATCCAACAGGAACATTAAGGGCTCGTTTGAATTCCCCGACGATGTCATAGTTTTTCCAATCAAGCTTTGGTGTTGATGTAATATATCCGTATGTCTTTGACTCTTTGTTCAGATCAATAGGTCCAAAGCAGGCAATTCCAAGACTAACGATTTCTTTATCTTTGAAGAAATCAATCATCTTAGGCATTGTCTCTGCAGGTGTGAGCGTAGGAAAAGACGCTCTCTCCAAGATCTTTCCATTCTCATCCCCAATTGCTACAATCATCTTTGTTCCGCCAGCTTCAAGTGCTCCGTATCTCATTGTAATCCCCTTCTCTTTCCTATTTTTTTATAATTTGCTAACCAATATTATCTTATCTCTGCAAGTGCCGCGAGTACTGCTCCTTGTCCCCAAGGATAATGCCCATAAGTCTGATAATGAACCCCAAAATCATCACATGAACTAAGCGCATCAAGCACTGCTCCTTTTTCAGTATGCGACAGCATACAGTCGATAGCCTTGTCAAAAGAGCTGTCTATATCTTCAACGTTATCAAGTATCCCCGCATTGTAACCCCGCGCCAGTGAATACGCAATCATGCCAGTTGCCGACATATCAATATGTCCTTCTGTTCCCTGAATCTGCCAGCTCCAACCGCCATCTGCACGTTGATATTCGAGAGCTGTTCTGCTCATTTGCCTGTACAGCCCGGTTATGTTGAAACCTGAATTCATGAAACAACGTTTTCTATCCGGACACTCTCTTACGCACTCAAAATTATTGAAAGTCTCGTTATTACCAGCCAATTCATCGGCACTACTCTTAACTGCAGCGCAGGCTGCCTCTGCGACTCCCATATACATCCATCCGAATGCCCTTCCCCAGCCAAGAAGACCTTTTTTCTGATTATCAGAAAGCGAATATCCATGGTAATTAAGACCACTTTTCTTATCCACTCCCATTTCAAAGAAATTTTTAATCTGTTTGCTGGCATCAAGCCTGGAACCCGAGCTTATAACAATGTCACTATCCGGAAAAGCACTAATGTATGCAGCCATGAACATTGAAACCTGTCCAACTCCGTCTGCAAAAATATTTGATGAATTTCTGCCCGGATTATAGATGACAGTCCCCTGCTCATCTCTAGGTGCAGTCAAAATGAACTGTGCTATCTTGTCAGAAGCCTCTTTATATTTATCTTCATGAGTCAACTCATATGCTCTGATAAAGCAAACACCAGCCAAGGCATCATCAACAAAATCTATCTTTCCATCATAGGATTTAAGCCACATGTCCAGATGGGCTGAAATAGCAGCCAGGCACTTGCTTTTTATCCCGCTGTCAAGTTTAGTAGATGATATATCCGGCTTGACGTCATTTAGGTCAGATGCAATATCCTGTTTGACGTCCGCCTGCTCTGCTGCAGATATCAGCCCTAGCATCAACATTCCTGCAGGCCAAAACAACGGATCCTTGGTTCGAACCGAGCGCCCCATAAAACTTTTCACTACATCCTTTGCCTGCTGAATCAAAGAAACATTCATGATTTCAAGCAAATCGTCAACTGTCCTGTCAATGACCATTTTGTATCTTTCATCTGTAACTCTGTAGCCCATAGTTTACACCTCTATATGCACAAGTACATCATGTTTACCGCTTCTATGCCCATTGGAGGGGATAGAAATGCTTATCATTTCATTTGCAAGCATAATTCAGCACGCTTTTCAAAAAGCTTTTTTTCTCACCTTCAAAAGAACTTTTCTAAAGCTTCCTCTTACCTTCCAACCTTCGCGAGGACTTTACCGAGAACATACCTAAACTCTGCTGTTCGGCCGTACAAGAGGAAATATACTCCGTTGAATACGACAGTAATGATAACAGCCATAACAAGGAAGGTAAGGATATTTAAATTTGCAAGAAGCCTGATACTGATAGCATTGCATACAACCAATACAAATACAAGGCTTGCAAGATATTTGCAGGTGTCTATAAAGTAGCTTTTCGCGCTCATGTCAAAACAGGCACGGTAGATAATAATTGGTTTTGTAATATTGGCAATAAGTCCTGAAACTATTGTTCCGATGTAAATTCCGGCAAGGCCAAGGGGCGTCTGCACCAGCGCAATTGATATCACAAGGTTTACTGCTCCCTGAATAAGAGCAAGGTACTTATCCTGCTCGAATACGCCGGCTGCAGTCTTATAGTTACTAAGGACAATTCGATCGCCCTTGAAGTAATAATCAATGAGAATACAATAGATTACCATCGGCGCAAGAGCCCAGTAATCTCCGTACATTATCCTGATAAGAGGAGTCAAAAGAACCATGAACCCCACACAGGAGTAGCCATAGACCCAGGATGCAAAAAATCTGTAGACTTTGAACATTTCATATTGCTTTTCCCTGGATTCGGTGGCTATGAGATTTCCAAAGCTTGATATTACTGAGTTAAAAATGATATTTACAAAATTTGAAACCGAACTGATAACCATGTTGTAGTTGTCAACAAAGCCAGCCATCTTAACTTCGATAAAAGAAGAAATGATAAGCGCATCGGTCTGGAGTCTGGCTACATCGCCAACCTTGTGGAAGACAAGCGCTTTCGTCTTTTTCCAAACTGTATCGCTCTCTTCTTTTGACAAAGGCGTAATATCTTTTTCTGTAAGATATGGGTACATCTTGTTAAGATATCTTGAAACAAATATCTTCTGAACAAGCTGGATCACTGCATCTGTTATCAGGAACAGATAGAAATTCTTTGTAGTAACAATTACAATTATCTGAAAAAAAACTGTAATAACTTTTGTTATTGTAAGAATGTTAGTCTGAACATAGTTCTTTTGTTCAGCATTGACCAGGCTATATTTATAAGCAACAAAGTAGCTGCTGACAGTATTAAAAAGAAAAATGAAATAGTAGAGAGTCAGATCCCGTAAAAGTACTCCATCGGGCTTTTTTACAAGATACTTAAGAAATGGTGCAAGAGCTGTACCCATAACAGCCACTACCAAAGCAATACAGTAATAAGCCTTTCTGTACATCTGCATGTAGGACTTGATCTTTTCTTTTTCGCCGCGGGATACCGGACCATAAAGGCTGAAATTAAGGGCTGTTCCAATGCCAAGCTCTGCCATGTTAAGGATTGAGAGAATATTCGTGTATGTGCTGTTTATACCAAGCAGAGTTTCGCTAAGATGCATGATAAAGATCTTTCGCAGCACAAAAGACATGATCATGGTCGCAACCTGACCAATATATCCAAATGCAATATTTCTTGTTGCCGACTTAACTCTACCCATTAAAACTAATTCCTTTATTCATCTTTCATATGCCAGACTTAACATATTTATGAATCTGGTGTATTTCTATTTTTATCAAGCTGCTCAATTTACACGCTCATACGTACTTGCGAACAATTGCGTTATACTATAATGCGCTTTTTCAAACAATCACTCCGTTCTCATCAATGAGAATCCAGTTTTTCCAGTATTTATGCATAACTTCAGGCAACGCTTCCTGATTATTTCGCATCTTGAGGGTGCGGACAAGTTCTCTGTCAGGACGCTTATTGAGCCTTGCTCCCCAAAAGCTAAATGTGGAATTGGCACAGATGTTGCCCTTGCAGTGGCTCATGAGCATAAGATCCTGAATGCTGTTCTTGCCGGTGTTCCAATCAATGATCGTGTATCGCATTTCATCGCTGTAGTGCTCTCTGGCATACTCATGATCACTGGTAAAAATATAAAAATGTGTATCCGGATTCTTTTGAAGGAAGTAATTCATGGCGCTCTCATAGTATTCTTCTGAAGCAATATTTCCAAGAATCTCCACATTTTCAGGGCTAAGATAGTCACCGCGCCTGATATGGACACTAACCGAATTTTCTTTTTCCATCCTCGCAGCAAGAACAGCATTGCGCTGATCAAGTTCCGGAATGGAATGCGGTGGAAATACAAACAGATCCTGAAGCTCTCCCATCACATCATCATAATAGTACTGGCAGGCAAAATATCCGGTAATATAAACATCATCCAAGTCAAAAATCTCTTCGTGGTACATCTTTTTTTCCACAAAAACCTTTGGATTGGAGCTGTCGCTTCTCCCCAGTTTCTGTGACAATTTTCCTAAAACCTTATTAAAAAGACTCTGCTTAACGAGAGCTTCTTTTTCCTCTTTTGTACAAATTTCGTATGGAAGGTCCTTAAAAAGAGACAGCTCAAACTCACGTGGAGCAAGCATATTCTTCTGAACTTCAGGCCCGAACCATGAAAGATCCAGCTTTACTGTTTTCCCACACTTTAAAAGTTTTCTATAAAGCGCATACTGCTGCATCTGGTTCCCCAAACCACCAGCTATCTGCAAAATTATCATACTCTCATCCCCAATTTTATCTTCTCGTTTTCCTCTTTATCATGAATGACTCATTACCCACTTATAGCCATTTATAAGTGCATCCGGATCGGAAAGTTCCTGCACCGGAAGGCAGTAATTCTCATAGCTCCCGAAAAGATCTGTCGCAATACCGCGGCTCTTGACCGAATAACCAATTACAAGAGTCGGTACACCACTTGAATAAGCTGCAATGGTGCTGTGTGTCCTTGCTCCTACAAAGAAGCTGCACTGTGAAATGTAGCCCTTTAGGTCCGAAGCCGGCATATCCTCAATCAAAAGAACTCTTCCACTATCCTTAAAAGCATCATAAAGCTCAGAAAGCGGCTTTCTGTCATCGCTGCCTGCCCAGACCACATGTGGGATCAGTACAACAGACTGATCAGTATTTTCCAGGATATAATGAATAAACCTCTTATAATTCTCCATGGTAATACCCGAAGTACTTTCCTTGGCAATTACCATAGGGCTTAAGTTTATACCGATATATTTCCCCGGCAACTCAAAAGCTCCATCACGTATCCCGGATACAGCATTTGTCTCAAGTTCAAAAGCCGGATCTTTTCTAAGTTCAAGCTTATCCACTGAGATTCCTGCCTCTAAAAGAGCATTATAAGAAATTGACTCTCTTGCATATATCCTGTCGAAATTCATAAGATCTTTTAAAAGAGCTGCATCCTTCAGGGAGTCAGGTTCAATTGAGCACCCCCAGAGAACTGTATCAAAGCCTTTTTTTCTGAAGTAATCATGAGCAAGTATCAGGTCAGAAACCATCTCGGGGTAGCAATAGTTGTCTCCACCTATCGATATCGCAAGAGGTGTATTGCCTGATGCAGTGCTCATATCTTTCTTTTCATCCGTTTTCTTATGATCACACCTGTTATGTTCAAGGGTATATGCCCTGTAACCGTCCCTGAATCTGTATCTCATAAAGGACTGCTTATCGCCCGTAACTTTGCGCCAACCATAATAAATTACATGTGCAAAAAAATCCTTATCAATATGTCTTTCATTTACAAGAATGCACAATCCCTGTTTCTCCAGATCTCCCAGGGAATACTTCCTGTCTTCATCCACATTGTTGGAAATCACTATAGGAATCGGAGTCTTATCCATGATGCAGCCCTGCTCAATCCTCTTTCTATGAATGAGCTTTAGCGTGCTGTTTGCAATCGCCTCGCAGCCGTGATTTCCACTACCTGCATGATAATATAAAACTATCGGTCTGTTTAGATTCATGCGAATTCTCTCTCACTATTTTTCATATATTTTTTATCTCTGAGATTTATAGTTTCCATACAGTTTAAGATAAAACTTCGGACTAAATCTGAAAAGTGTCACCTTTATTTTGTATCCCAACTCAAGAGCCGCAAAAGTGCCTCTTACTTTAAGCGCATGTCCAATCTGCTCTTTTACCTTTGAAATAACAAGTGCTTCCAACGCTTTGTCTCTTGTACCTTCATCAGTCCGTGCCAGCTTTCCTGCCACCAAAAGAGCTGTCATGATCTGGCTTACTGCGACACTTACAAAAGAATAACTTGAAATGTATTCCCTTGCGCCAAGAAGCTTCTCCTCTGCATTTCGCCAACAAACAATTTCATCCAGATAACTTTCCTTAAAGGCCTTTTTCATGGCGCCTTCTGGGTTATCCACATAAACATAGTCATTTGTTCCAACGCATTTAACTGTCTTTTTCTTTCCCTGCAAAAGAGCTAAATCAAGAAGAAAAAGAAGATCCTCTCCAATAGTCAGGCCTTCCTTAAAGCTGATATTATTGTCTTTAATCTCGCTTAGTAAAAAGAGCTTTCCCCATACATGTGTATTTCTGTTCAAGATAGAGTTCTCAATATACTGATAGCCACTGATATTAAGTCCTGACAGGTAGATATCTGTGGAATCTATTATTACAGGCTTATCTCCATCCAATGCACAATTTTCGAAAATATCGCCTGACTTATCCACATTCTTAGCTGAATTACTCTTAATAACTGTTGACTGTACATCAGCTGCAATATCATTATCCTCAGAAGCCAGAAGATTGGCCACAAAGTGTTCGTCTACATAGTCATCTGCATCCACAAAACAGATATACTTACCTGTTGCTTTCTCAATTCCCAGATTACGGGCATGAGAAACCCCCTTGTTATCAGTGTGGATAACTTTAACAATATAATTTCTGTCAAAAACACAGTTCGCGCTTTTTTCAAGCTCATCTGCAAGCTCACTGCTGCCATCTGTTGAGCCATCATCTACTAATATTATTTCCAGTTCCTCAGGATCTATTTCTCTCTGCCCCAGGCATGATTCCACGCATCTTTTAAGATATTTGACTGCCTGATAAACCGGAATTATGATACTTACCTTTTTATCCATCAGTACGCAGTCCATTCCTCTCTGTCCACACCCCAAATCGCATCTATTCCATAGTGCTCTGCATAGAAAACATTGATCCAGTTCTTATAATCATCTGAAAGATCAGACTCATACGCAAAAGAAAATCTGTTTTCCCAGTTAGGCCTTAGCATAGGTGCATAAACATCAATTTCCCCAGTCTCAACCTGCTGCCAGACATAGGCATCTCTCTCATCAAACTCTCTTTTTATCCTGGCAAGATTGGCCCCCTGCTCAATATAAGTGAAAGCAAGGACAATTCCCCAAACAGCAACAAGCGATGAAACAGCCGTCTGAAGCATCGTGTGAGACATTCCGCCTTTCCTGTCAGATGCACTTCCTGACATAAAAATAGTGTTAGCCACAATTCCTGCACCGTTAAGCACTGCCATCATCATGAAAAGACCTGCTCCATAATATGTTCTAAGCTGTGATGAAGGTACTGCTATAAGCGAGAATGCTGTCATGAGCGCTACAAAAGCAAGCATCCTCATGTATTTTGTGGTCTCAAGGAATTTCTTTTTATCAGCAGACATGTAGTAAATAAATATCAAAAGAACTACAAATGCTGCAACAAGGATAAAATAATTATCTCTTATGTTGATAACTATCTTAAGGAATCTCGCCATAAGTGCAAGAAGTCCTGTGTGCTCTTCCTCTGCAACTTCCGCTCTTCCAAAATTTCCCGGGGAAAGGATCATAACCGCAAAGCCAACGAAATTCCCAATAAAACCTGCGATCATCCATGGCTTTATGAATCCACATTTTTTATTGTTCTTAAGCCATTTATCCACAAACAGGATCAGGCCAAAGAGGATAACACCGCCCGATGTATTTTCATTGCACCATCCGGCAAGCAGTCCCAAAACGAACATTTTTATCATGAGAGAAATGCTGTTCTTACTTTCAAGCCTCATATGCCTTCTAAAATATGTGCAATAAGCAATTGCAATGGTACCTGTAAACAGATAATTGCAGGCTCCCGTCTCCCAGAAAACAGTGTTACTCATGGCAGGATCAAGGAACCACAAAAACAACAGAACAAGACCAAATAGCCTGATGTCATATTTTCTTTTACACTCTATATTCTCGTACATGAGAAGTGACAGACATGTGAAAACTGCGGCCGCAACTACATTGAACACACTCTTTGTCTTCATGAACAAGAACACTCTGAGTATAAAATGCGCTACGTTTCTGCCGCTATGATTCATGTAATGCTCATATTCCTGCTCAAACAGATCAAAAAAGTTCCCTGCTTTAGCCACAGCATCACCATATATGATGTCATCAGACATGTTTGGAGTTAAAAACTCATATACAGCAACCATCAGAAACGCTGTAAGTAGCAATATGTAAAAAATGTTTTTGTTCTTTTTTTCAGGCATTATGTGCTCCCCTGTATTTCACTTCATCTTCCCAACCTGATATTCATATGATGAATATCATTTCTTTCTCAACATCCTCATTACCTTGTAGTACGCTTTTCTGCAAAATCTTCCTGCAGTGATATCAACGTAGTGATAACACCTTGAAAGAGCTGTCACCTTAGGCATTACAAGATGGCTGTATTCTTCGATATGCTCTCTCAAGTACTGTGGATAGGTCTCATCAATCTCACATCTCTCAAAATGTGCATTTCTTCCAAAGATATCATGTCCAAGGATCAGATGATCCATGGTTTCTTTTAAAACTTCCCTATCGTTGTACTCCTGATGAGCTGCAGCTTTAACCTTGACACCAATTCTTTTTGTCGGGTCTTTTTCCTTTTGCCCACCCATATATCCAAAGTGCCATCCACCATTTGCAACACGTACGGATCTTTTATCGCACACGGAAATAAGATCACGAAGCCTTACAATTCCCTCTCTTGGGATATTGTTTATGGAAGTGATCTTGGTTCCAAGCCACTTTCTGTCTGCCTGCGGAACATTCGGAAACTCTCCTGTTATTGACATTAATGTCCCGGACTTTTCCTCATTGTTCATATAAACGTAAAAATTTCTCTGAGCAAGATGGTAAACTAAAGTGTTGTCAAAGTTATCCACAATTTCTTTTAACACTAAAGGGTTGGGGATTTCATCCGCATCACCGAAAATTATCACGTCATCCGCAGTTGCGCCAATCTGCTCAAGTCCCTGCTTTAAGTGATTTTTCTGAAAATAATCCCTCTCATGGGTTACCTTGAAATCTTTATCCTCATCCACAACAATGTATATAATCTTGTCCAAATACCCCTTGAACAATTCCTTGTTTTTCTCAAAGCAAAGCTCTTTGGGCTCACCGGAGAAAGTCGTGGTTGCTTCCTCAATGATGAACTTATCCACATATGGATCAAGGATTCCAAGCCTTAGCTTTAATATGTCTACTTCGTTAAAAAAAGGTATTAAATCGTAAACCATAGCTGCCTTTCATGGCTACCAATTGCATAACCATAGTTAGTTAAACATGCTTATTTTTTCTTTTAATTACTCGCTTAGCTGCTGACTTTGCGCTGTATTTTACTCCGGATAAAAAAAGCTTTTGCAAGGCTCCTCCCGATATCTGGAGCTTATGGATTTCCATGCTTTCTTCCGGAGCCCAGTCAGGAAGCGGCATTTGACTGTATCTTCTGTAAAATTCACTATTAAATATATTTTTCAGCTCTGTCTTTTTTATTGAAATGGGCTGGTCAGAATAAATGAGCTTTGCAATAGCAATGCTGCAGGTAAGAGCTTTCCTGCGATCAACTGTGGTAACAAAGCGCTCCCCACCCCATTTTTTCACATAGGAATCAAACTTATTCCAGGCTGTTTCCTGATTGGTCAGGTATTCAATATGGTAGCCGCCTGTAAGTCCCTTTTCATTGGGCCTGTAAATATACAGAATCTTATCCAGGTACACTATTCCTTTGGCTCTATCAAGAAAAGCGGCTGTCTGCAAAAGGTCCTCGCCATAATTAAGGAACATATCCTTGTCATCAAGAAGGACTTCTACGGCAAGTTCTCTTTTAACGCACTTATTCCACATAGCGTTGAGAGAGTCGCCCTCGCACATGACCTTGTAAAAAGAATCCTTTAAAGCACCACCATATACTTTATTTTCTTCGAAAGGAAAATTAAATTTCCTTTGAGAAGGATTGGTACTTGTAGCTGCGTTGTACAGAATAATATCAAAGGGCTTATGAGCAATAGACGCATCTGTAAGTCCTCTGCAGATATCCTCAATCGCTGTATCTACCAAAAGATCATCAGCATCTGCAAAAATGAGCCACTGGCCCATAGACTTTTTTATGCCCTCCTTGCGGGCTGCATATGCACCAATCTTTCCATAGTGATAGCAGAAAACAAATTGATTTTTGTCCGCATATTCGTCGCAAATTGCAGGAGAATTGTCCGTTGAGCCGTTTTCTATCAAAATCAGCTCAGCATCCATTCCGCTCTTTCCAAGCTGAGGAATAATGCAATCCATCATTTCTTTTATGTACTTTTCTGCGTTATGCACCGGAACTATAACTGAAAAGATCATTCTACGCCATGCTCCTCTTTCCACTTTTTGCTTCTTCTCCAAAAAAGAAGCGGTCTTACTGCCATTTTGTATCTCTTTTTGGGGCTGTAGAACTTAGGATAATCCGCATTCTCTCCCCACCATTTATGAAATGCAAAAGGCTCTATTCCCTTATTCTCCGTAAGTGGATGCTCTCTTCCAAACTTTACCGCAACTTCAATTGGAGCCCACTTCATGCCTTCAGCTTCCATGGCATTTTTGTGGTAACAGCAAAGGAAAATATCCTCATTATAAAATCCATCGTAGACCTTTTCCCATTTCAGGTTATGTGCCGCAGGATATTCCAAAAGCCTCTTAGACCTTATAGATACACTGTTTCCAACTCTGCATATCTCTCCTTTTGAATCTCTGTATGCATAATCATTTTTGGGAAGTGGCCATGGAGAGCCAATGTAATCATATTCCAGAAACTCATCACTCCAGTTTTCAGGATGAATAACAAATCCGTCGGCGTGGACAACCATACAAAAATCTGTCTTTATATGATCTTTAAGTTCATAGACCATCTTGTAATTAAATTTATCGATACTGTCGAGCCTGGATGTGTAGCTGAATCTTATGTTCTTTGGAAGATAAAAAGGTTTTTTATCTGAAATAAGAACCGCATCTCCAAACTCAATCTCCCTCATGCTGTACTTCATGGCCTGAACAGTCTCATAAACATTGACACTGGTCATGGCGCAAAGCGTAACCTGCTGGAGCTTTAACTTTTTCTCCATTTCATTCCTCTAAATATAATTTGTATTTTCTAGTATTGAAACCTCTTGATGATTCCTACACGTTTCTCAAGGCTCCTTAAGATCTTCTTTGAATAGAATACTCCATAGAGGCACTTTCTTCGGATTACCTGGCAAAAGAGCCTTATAGAGCCGGGTCTTTTATTTCTTCTTGCATAAAGAGCTGACCTAAGCTTATACTCCTCAAGCTCTTTTCTGCATTCATCCGCCTCAAATATTCTGCCCTTTTTGTCCTGATAGTGTAAAAAAGTATAGATGTTCTGCTCAGAAGACCAAAAGCCGTCTGAAATGTTATGTCTTGCCCAGTATTTTGGAGCAATTGCGTATTTAAGCTCTGTGCTGGACATTACCGGCATGATGGAGAAAGATGAATTGGAAAGAATCAGATATCTGGCATTTTTTAATGTCACATAATCTTTTCCCATATCAAAATGGTGACACTCATATTCAGGAAGGATTTTCCTTGCAGCCTCTTCATCCTCGGTCACTACCATGAATCTCATTGAAGGGTTAATCATCTTCATGTTTTTTATGGCATTCAGGAAGTACTTTCTGTCCAGATACAGTTCGGGGTGATTCGTATACTCACCGCCACGGATGTTTATAATGCACAAATCATCTGCTGTATACTCATAGGACTCATATTCAGGCTTAACTTTAAGCCAGTTTCTGATCTGATCTCTGTACTTTTCAAAATAGCTCTGATCCTGAAGATTACCATAGATCAAAGTATTGTCTTTTATCTCAAAAAGCTTCTTGTCAGGACCGCTTATATAGCAGCCATTTGCCATGTCATGTTTGGAATTTCCCATATACAGGCGGTCATCCTGCTCAGTAAAGATTGTATATTTATCTTTATCCGACATAGGGATTTCTTTTCCCATATCGATGTCCATGAAATACATGCCCTGATGGGACTGGGCAACATTCCCTACCTGCCCCGGATTTATAAATCCATATTCAACGCCCTTGTCAAGCGCCATGCAGCGGGTGACTATATAAAAAAACAACTGGTTACCGAGACCATACCCCGGTATAAACTCTGTTCCTATCATAAAAACTCCAAAATCGCTCTTACTGAATGATCATTCTACCTTCAAGTGTAGTTTTATTGATTTTCTCATCCTTAACTTCGTAGATTATATCGCAGTTAGCAATAGTATTAAGTCTGTGCGCGATGATGATCATTGTCTTTTTGCCATGGAAACTGTTGATAGCTTCCATAACTGCTGCCTCAGTCTCATTGTCAAGAGCACTGGTAGCCTCATCAAATACAAGAATCTCAGGATTATGATAAAGTGCTCTTGCGATACCGATACGCTGTCTCTGACCACCTGAAAGTCTGACACCTCTGTCACCAATCCTTGTATCGAGGCCTTCAGGAAGTGTTCTGATAAATTCAGCAAGCTGAGCCTCTTCGCAGACCTCCCAGATCCTGTCATCATTTATCTGATCAGCGTCAATACCAAACGCTATGTTATCTCTGATAGATTCATCAACAAGGTAGATAGACTGCGGAATGTAGCCGATCTGCGCAAGCCATGATTCGTAGTTACTAAAGATATTGTTGCCATCGCAGAGAATCTCGCCGCTTTTAACGTGCAAAAGTCCAAGGAGAATATCCACAATCGTGGATTTACCTGCACCCGACGGTCCGATAATACCAACAGATTTTCCTCTTGGAACCAACATGTTGGCACCGGTAAAGATATTATCTTCAGAATCCGGATAATGGAAAGTAATGTCTTTAAGCTCAATCTCTTTTTCCAGATGAAGTGCAGGTCCTGCAACCTTGGCTCTCTCTGCACGCATCTCTTTCTCCATTTTCATTGATTCTGTGAGGTTATTGTAAACAAAGTCCAGACTGTACTGGTTATAAGCAATCTGTGTAAGATACGTGTTTATCCTGTTTGCGGATGGCATGATCCTGATAGCCGCCATACCAAAGGCTGTTATCTGTGGAAGAAGTGCCTTCGCATCGCCACCGTTTAAGAGATAGATAAGCACATACAAAAGAACTACTGAAATGAAAACTGTCTCAATAAGAAGCCTTGGGATATTGTTCAGCACCGTGTAATTCCTGTCGATATCAGCGCCGATCCTACCTGACTCATAGTAGTTACGGATAAAGAAATCCTGTCTGTTTAATACTTTTACATCTTTAAGTCCATAGATTGCCTGAATTCTCCACTTTGCAATCCTTGACTGTGTTTCCTGGTTCTTTCTACCGATTGTATTAAGTCTTGGTTTCAAAATCTTGGTAATGATAAGTGTAAGTATTACCAAGACCACAAGTATTAGCACTGTCATCTGCCAGTTAACTGCAAGAAGGACGATTCCAAGGCAGATTGAAACTACCATTTCTGTTGAAAGTGACAAAAGAGAAAGCATAAGTGTAAATGTTTTTGGAATGTCGCTGTCAGTTATTCTAAATACAGTTGGAATGTCAGCTCCAAGATAATCTTCATAGGGCCTGTTCAAGAACTCTCTCATTACCCTGCTTATCATGTCGTTTCTTGCCCTTGATATAAATGTGTTCTGCTTATAAACAAGGAAGAGCAGGTAGAGATTTTTAAAGATAAAAAGAAAAATAAGTGAGATCAAAAGTGCACTGGCAAGTTTGAGGTCACTGTTAAGGCCAAGCGCATTTACGATGGTCTGAAGAATATCGAATTTTTCTATCTGTCGGTGAAGAGACTCAGGTTTCAATATAACTGAAATGACGGGGATCATCATTGAGACACCTAAAGTCTCGACAACACCACCAATCAGTATAAGGACAGCTAGTATGAATAGCTGTCCCTTTTGTTTTTTGTCAAATATATAATTTATCTTGGCAAGCAGACTTACCTTTTTTGTATTACTCATTAAGATATTTCCTATCATTTAAAGTGCTATTTTAGTCATGCGCTCTGTGTAGATGTCATCCATATCGCGGTCATTGATCCACTTCTGAGGTGCGATGACAATTTTTTCCGGTGAATCATTGAGCCATGCTGCCCACCAGCTAAATGAGCTGTTTGCAATAATGTGGTGTTTGCATCTGCTCATAAGAGTCATCTCTGCAATATCAGTGCCATCGCCTTCTTCAAGCTCAACCACTATAAAGTTTGGTCCCTTGAAATGCTCTCTGCACCATTCCTTATCATCTGTGAAAATAAAGAATACTGCCGATGGATACTGCTTTCTAATCTTATCAATAGCATTTTTATAGTATTTCTCAGTGCAGATGTTGTGGATATGAATATGCTCTTCATCCACATAGTCTGTCCTGCGGACATGAAGACTTACTGACTCGCAGCACTCAATCTGCTGAAGAGTTGACCAGCTTGACGCATCTGACATGAGCTCCTGAGGCTTCTTTTCAAATGCTTCCCGTAATTCCCTGATAACGTCCTTATCATCAAAGTACTTTTCACACTGCCAATAACCTACAAGATAAGCATCTTCCTTTTCAAGGATCGCCGGATTAAATTTGCCGGATTCCTCATCTATTCTATATGTTTTTCTACCGGTGAGTTTTCTTCTGATGCGGCTTAACAGATCCATCTTAGAATCAGTAAGATTTATGACTTCCTCATCTGTTGCCTTGTCATACTCAACTCCCCATCTGGAAAGTACCGGGATTCTAAGCTTGTCATTAACAAAGCCTGTTTTATCATCAATCTTAACTTCTTTGCCGCGTTTTTTAAGAGACCTATATAATGCGTACTGAAACATCTGATTGCCCAGTCCGCCCTTAAGCTGAATGATTATCATAGCTCCTCCAGGTTGATATCATGTGCATACTGTAAAAAGTCTGACGAGTCATAAAGCTTATCATGCAAGCATGAACGCATTATGACCTTTTGACCTTGTCGTCATATTATACCATAGTTGTAGTATCTATAAAACAATGCCCCTTGTTACTCGCCTTCTTCAAGGTCGTAGTAAATCTTGTTCTCGGCATTGTAGAAAACTTTCTCAGAACCGGTCTCATATGCATCAAGCCACAGTTTATAGGCTTCGTCCCAGGACTTATATCCGGAATCGCCTCTGTGGTCATCCAAAACTCCCTTATCCACATAATTCTCTTTAAGATAATCCTCAAAAAACTTAGTGACTTTATAGGCTCCTACAATATTGGTGTGGGTTCCGTAATCTTTAAAGTCCACATCATAGTCAAGTCCAATCTCATCTACATACTGGTCCATATCAAGGAAGCTGTATCCTGCTGTCGTTACCATATCGCTGATATAATTAATCTTTTTCTGCTCATCTTCCTGCACATCATAGGGTGTGATAACGAATAGGGCATTGAGATTTTTCTCTTTAAGATATGTCAAAAGATCTGTCAGATACTCTTCCTGCTCAGCCGGAATAGGCTCTCTGTCTGTGATAGCAGCATTGTCTGTCTTTGGAGCAGGACCAACTGTGGAAAAAGGAACAAATCCCTTGTAATCATCAGGATACTCATACATGAATGTGCGAAGCTGTGACCACAAAGCCAAAGTCTTCCAGTTTGAGTGATACTTAAAGATATCAAAATAATAGGAAAGCCTCTCTGACGGGTCCTCAACCATAGCATTTATGGTCTTTATCCTGTTGATCGAATACTTAAGGTTATCTGTAACTTCCCTTGTGTGGGCCATATTTCCAAGAAGGTTCTCATCCTCTGCAGTCCACATGCGCATTTCAAAGATAAAAAGATCAGGTGTCTGAGTCTTTAGTACCTCTTCTATAAGATACTTTGTTGCAACAGGTCTCTGCATGTTTGAAGCCAGAGGATACAGGGTTATTCCCATATCGCCGTAGATCATTGGATTGGATATACAAGGATATACAGGGCTTGATCCAATCATGACCGCATCAATCGTATTCTTCTTCTCTGAATAAAAGCCAACAAACCTGTCCTTAACATCACCATTTGTCCTGATGCAATAAGTCACATGCAAAAGGATCCAGGATACGATCATTATAAAAACTACTATTTTTGCTACTTGTTTTTTTGTCATAACTAAACTATGTTCTCTCTATCTGAATAAAACCGAATCTGCTCTTAAATCAGAAATCCTTATAAATAAACTCCGCAGCGCTGTAGCCAGGGCCGTACTCAGCGATCAATATCACAAAGAATAAAAACGCGATATAGATGCACCATCTAAGCACGATTGGCCTGTCAGCTATAAACTCTCTCACATTCTTATAATTGTTATCTGCTTCCGCCTTTGCATTCTCCATGCGATACTGCATAACAGAAGCACAAGCCAGAATGATCAGAGAAACTACAACAATTCCCCAGTCAACAATGTCGATTCCAAGATTTAACAGACTTCCATCCACAAATATCTGAGGGTTAAAAGTAGATACGCTCTCTTTTAACATACGAAGTGCGTGAGGAACGTTGTCTGCTCTAAAGAAAAGGTCACCAATACAAACGAGGATAAATGTCCTTACAACTCGCACCATATCGGCAAATTTCCCCTTCATATTGATTTTCAGCTTTTCGCCAAAGAGCCAGGTAAAAAAAGGCAATGTGAGTTCGCCGATTACGATGTATGCCCAATGAAGGAGACCGGAACCGATGACATATTTCATTTCACCGCCATGCCACAAACCTACAGAAAACCAGAGGATAAACATAGCCACATATGTGGTGTACTGCTTGCCCTTCTTTTTACCGAGCTTGCCCTTTAAGAACTTGCCAAGGTTCATGATCATCTTGCTTCTAAGAAGTGGGTAAAAGACATTTTCTCTCATCCACACGCCAAGAGTGATATGCCATCTTCTCCAGTATTCACTGATGTTCTTAGCAAAAAACGGAGTGGTAAAGTTCTCAGGCAATATGATTCCAAAGCACTCTGAAGCGCCGATAACTATATCCATACAGCCTGAAAAGTTAGTGTAGAGCTGAAGCGCAAATAAGACTGTCCCAAGCATGATGTAAGCGCCGGGATACTCTGTATCGTTATTGTAAATTGTGTTAACAACTACAGCCAGTCTCTCGGAAATAACAAGCTCTTTAAAAAAGCCCCAAAGCATTCTCTGAGCGCCAAAGGTTATGTTTTTATAATTGAGCTTATGTCTTTCAAAAAACTGTTTTCCTGTTTCTCTTATCTGGAAAATAGGGCCGGAAATCATCACCGGGAAATACATTCCGATGAGAGCAGTTTTTAAAAAGCTCTCACCCGCCTCTGCAAGTCCGTTGTAGACTTCGATAAAATATCCAAGGAGAATGAATGTATAAAAAGAAAGTCCAAGAGGAGTTGCGATGCTTCCTCCATGAATAAGCTTGGTATATTTAAGAAATATCAGGATTCCAAGGAGTGCTGCAAGCTCAAGACAAAGAACCATACGCCTTTTAGAAGTATCAGCAGTCTTTTTTAGAAACTTCAACAGCCCCCATGTCGCAAAGGATGCAAATAGAGGGTACAGTATAAGCACCCCATTGCCTGATAAAAGATAGTAGGCAATGCTTGCAAGAAGGAGCACTACCCACTGACCTTTTCCTTTAAACAAAAGAGGTACCGTATAATATACAGCTACTGTGATTACAAAAAACAACAAAAAATAAAACGAAGTAATTCCCATATTATCTCTCTAAGAGGTTACACTCTCAATTATTTCTATACTCAGTCTCCATCCACTGCTGGAACATAAGGATGTACCAGATCTGAATGCGGTAAATTCCGCGGTCTGTAAAATCTCTCCAGATTTTCTCAACAACATCAGGATTTAAAAGCCCCTGCTGCCTTATCTTATCCTTGTCCAAAAGAGCTTCCGCCCAGTCTCTTATGTCTTTTTCCAGGAGCCATTTTGAGATTGGAATTGAAAATCCTTTTTTAGGTCGCTCCATCATATCACGAGGAACGTATCTATACAACACATCGCGTAAAACAAGTTTGCCCTGCTCGTCACTTCTAAGGTATTCAATAGGAAGTGACCATGCAAACTCAACCACATCCTTATCAAGCATAGGTACTCTTGTTTCAAGAGAAACCGCCATGGCTGTCCTGTCTACCTTTACCAAAATGTCATCAGGATGATACATGCACATATCCATAAGCATAGCTTCATGGTTGACTTCTCCAAGAAAATCAAAGGGAAGGTCAAGACATTTATACTTTGCCTCGCCCTTTTTAAGCGCAATCTTTTTAATGATTGGATCGCTCTCATGCTCCATTCTATGGACTTCATAAGGAGACTTTGCACCAAAATACTGAGCCTTTGCGAATTTAACTTTATCCTTTAATTCACTTGAATTATCCGGTCCATAAATATTCATAAGAAGTGAGCTTACAGGCTTTCTCAAGGCATAAGGCATTTTCCCGGCCTTTCCCCAGACTCTTGCTACTGAATTATAGGACTTATATCCGCAAAAGAGCTCGTCTCCTCCATCACCTGAAAGAGAAACCGTTACATGGTCCCTTGTCATCTTACTTACAAGGTAAGTTGGAATCTGTGATGAATCGGCAAAAGGCTCGCCAAACATAAAAGAAAGCTTTGGAATAACTGCTTTTGCATCATTTTCATTTATGTACAGCTCTGTGTGATCAGTTCCAAGATGCGCCGCGATTTCTTTGGCTATAACCGCTTCGTTGTACTTCTCATCCTCCATTCCAATGGTGAAAGTGCGCACCTTTCCGGGAGCTATGGACTGCATAAGAGAAACCACAGTGCTGCTGTCAATTCCTGCAGAAAGAAATACTCCAAGAGGAACATCCGCTACCATCTGTCCCTTTATTGACTCTTTTAAAAGTCTTTCAAGCTCATCTGCCGCTTCTTTTCTGCTGCCTGTAAAGATATTGCTCTGTCCCTTTTTAGCTGCATCTGCCATTGACCAGTAAATATCTGTCTTAGTCTCTAATGTTTCTACATTCAAAGTAAGGATTGTTCCCGGCTCAAGCTTATTTATCCCTTTATAGATTGAATAGGGCGAAGGAATATATCCTTCCTCGAAGTAAATATCCAAAACGTCAGTATTTATCTCATTATCAAAGCCATCAACAACGCGAAGGCAACCTATGTCGGAGGCAAAAGCAAATGCTCCTGCTACATTCCCGTAATACAAGGGCTTTTCTCCGACTCTGTCTCTGGCAAAAGAAATAGTGCCTTTCTCAAGGTCATAGACTGCAATGGCAAACATTCCCTTGCAAAGAGAAAGAGCTCTTTTCATACCAAAGTACTCAATTGCTTCTACTAATACTTCTGTATCCGAAGTTCCGCGAAATGCACCAATGTCTGTGCCCTTTGCCGCCGCATCCGAAAGCAAAAGCTCTTTTACCTCAGCGGCATTGTAAATCTCACCATTATAAACAATGACGCTCTTTTTGCTATGTGATTCCATGGGCTGAGCGCCATTCTTGGAAAGATCAACAATAGCAAGTCGCCTGTGTCCCAAGGCGACTTTTCCATCATCACTTATGTATATTCCACCATCATCAGGGCCTCTGTGAAGCATCCGCTCATTCATCCTGCGGATGTTCTCCCCGGCATCTTTCTTATACTGTATCAGTCCTGCAATTCCGCACATAGTATGCCTCTAGTGTTACTTAACTTCAATCACTTTATTTTTGTTTTCATAGTTCTGACTTATATCCAGCTTATAGGTCTTATTTCCTTCTGCATCCTCAGAAACAAGCTCAAACCCCTGGATATCATAGAACTCTTTTACCATCTTGTTCTTGGCTGTTGGATAATAGTAGCCATAAATTGTCTTAACTCCGCGCTCCAAAGCCTTCTTAACAAGAGCATCCATCATGGCAAACTCCATATCTCGCTTTAAAACTCTGCAGCTCATTAGCCACAGATCAATGTGGAGTTCAGCATCGGAGCGGATATTTCCAATAACAAGTGATACGATTCCGTTATCACCAAATCTATCTTTTAGTCTGCCGTAAAGTGTTATGTTACTGTCATCTGCAGCAGTTTTCTCAATGTCATCCTGTGTGTAACGCTTTGTTGTCAGGTTGAACTGGTTGCTCTTATTGGTAAGCTGCGCGATACGAGGCATGTACATCTTCTCAAAAGGCGCGATCTCAGCCTCCATCTCAAGAGACTTGAGGTACTCGCTGTAGTCAGTAAAGCTCTCTTCAAGCTCAGTCCTCTTTTTGTTGGCCATGTACATCTCATTTCGCTTTCTGTCATCATCAGAAACAGATGTAGCCTCGAAAAAGCCTGCATGGTCAATTATCCTGATGTAGTGCTCAGGGCTGTCGATCTCCGGAACTGCTGCCCCTTTGATCTGTCCCTCAACAATAGCTCTCTCAGCAGGGTTGTCGTCCACAAATACCAGCGACTCAGGCAAAATATTCAGCTCTTTTGCTATAGCCTTCATATTCTCGCTCTTGGGCTCCCAGTTTGCCTTGATAGCCACGAAGTCTTCAGGCTTAAGGCTTCCGTCAGGATGATTAAGACCTGCGATTGCATTCTCCTGATCGTTCTTGGAATCAACAGTCAAAAGAACTCCGATGTTCTTCTGCATCTTCACATAATTTTGGAACTCTGCGTATACCTGACCAAGGTTGGTCTCCTGACCAATCTCAATTCCGTCAACGCCGTCATCACCTACAACTCCGCCCCAGAGGGTATTGTCAAGATCAAGCACAAGACCCTTTTTGTTCTTGCCATAGATTGACTTGATGATATTGGCAACGTTGAAGCTAAGAGTAGGAATAGCCGGAATGCAAAGGGCATATTTGTACATGTGCCATGCAAGCGGATCTGACCACTGATCAAGTCCGTAGCAGCTTGAAATGTAGTTTATATCATTTATAAAAAAGCTCTCTGCTGAATCTGAAGCTTTCCTTGCATACTCTGCAAACTTCTCGTTAAGTCTGTTTATAAAGGACAAGCGCCCATGAATATCAAAAAAGTCCCTGTTCCCAAGGAGTCTGTAAAACGGTGCCTCGAAATTGTTCTGGATAATAGGACAGTGATAGGTGTCAGATAATTTCTTCCACATTGTCTCGAAGTGCTGATATGTCTTCCGGAGCTTTTCATCTACTACCTCTTTGCTGTCATCCATTGTAGGGAATTCTGTGATATTGCGGTTTGATGTGTGAATATAGATTATATCCGGGCCAAAATCATTAAGCTCTCCGGGAAACATGGCATCCTGCCAGTACTGCCCATATTCAGACTCATAGAATTCAGGCTCAATTCCATAATTTAGTAAAAAAAGCTCCAAAATCCTTATTATGTCATGAGTAGTAGAACCGCCGAGAACTGCGATCTTTTTGTGAATCCTGTCACTCCCATCAGATAAAAGAGCCTTCTTTAGGCTCTTTGACTTTTTCATTATGTAGCTGCTATCAAAGGGGTATTCTAATTCTTTCACCTTTTACTCCTATTTCGAATCACATAAGTGAATCAAAGTATTCTTTCCATTTCTGATTTGTAACTTCAGGACTGCATTTTTCCTGAATCTTTACTGCTTCAGTTCCAATTTTTTCTGCAAAATCCTTATCTGTGATAAGTTTTTCAATCGACCTTACAAGAGAAGCTTTGTCATCTACAGGAATGAGTATTCCGTTTTCTCCGTTTGTTATAAGGTCTCTTGGTCCTCCGCAAGGACAATCCGTTGATATACATGGAAGTCCCAATGACATAGCCTCGATAAGAGAGTTTGGCATTCCCTCCTGCCTGGAAGCTAGAATAAACATAGATGCCTTCTCAATGTGCTCGGCAACGTGCTGCACACTTCCCTTAAATTCAACGTTTTTATCGATTCCAAGCTTAACTGCCATATTCTGAAGCTTTATCCTGTCAGGTCCATCACCATAGAATACAAGACTGTAGTCTTTATGGCCTTTTTCAAGGATTTCTTTAAATGCCTCCAGAACCATCGCCTGATTCTTATTGGCATCAAGCCTTGCCACCATCACAATTTTCTTTTCCCTCTCTCCTATATAACGCTTTCTGATAAAAGAAGGATTAATGGCATTTGGAAGAATTATACATTTCTTTTGTATGTATGCCGGAAATTTATCTTTTGCCCCCTGTGACTGAACTACAACACCTGCTGCCTTTCCAAACAGAGCAAGCATTGACGATTTCAAGGAAAGAGATGCATATTCCCTGTCAGGGTCTGAACGTACAGAAACTACTACCGGGATTTTCTCTCCGGTAGCAGTTGAAAGTGCCATAATATTATTTTTCCCAATAAAGCTAAGAATCAAGTCTGGCCCAAGGCTCTTCCAGATATCCTTAAGCTTTTTATGCCTCATGCGAAGGTTATAGGCACGTCCCTTTTGCTCAGATTTCAAGAGAGCAGAAAAGATACGGTCTATACCGCCTTTTTCACCGCCTTTTGGATCAACCCAGGCTGGATTCTCATCCAGGTCAGCCACAAGCTCAGCTCCTGGAGCTCCCGCAGGAACTCTTTTCCAAGCTGCATGCTTAACCTCATACTCGTTATCCGCAAGGTATGTAGTAACAAAGGTCACTCTGTAGCCCTGCTCGAAAAAGAAATCTGCAAGGTTCGTCATGACCCTCTCTGCCCCGCCCTTCTGAAGGGAGCCTATATACATCGCTATATGCTTTTTACTGTTGTTTCCTTGTTCCAAGGGATTATATTCCTTTCAAAATCTATTTAAAGGATCACATTACCATTACTTACGTTAAGATTCACACCGTTGATATAATTGCTATCCTCTGATAACAAAAATGCTATCGTAGGCACAACATCATCTACAGTTGCGTTCCTTTTTTCAGAACTGCCATCAGCTGCCATTTCTACCAGTCGTGAGTCGATCTCACTCAGAAGCTTAGTCTCAACCATTGAAGGGGAGACTGCATTTATATTTATCTTATTGCCCGCATTATCTGCAGCAAGCTGTCTTATAACACCATAAAGCATTGACTTTACCATGGTGTATTCAAGCATTGACTTTGCAGGCTGACCATTTACTACTGAAGAAAGAACCGCCACGACCTTGTTATGGTCTTTTCTTTTTACCATCGCAGGCAAAAAAGCTTTAAGGATTTCAACGAATGAATACACCTGTATCATGGCATTCCTCTGAAGTCTCTCAAGGTCAAAATCCTTTAGCCTTGTATATAAAAGCTTAGAGGCTGGGAAGTGAACTATGTGAGTTGGTATATTTTCCTCATCCTTAAGCTTTTGGATCATTGCATTTATATCAGAGGTAGAAGTGAAGTCTGCCTTTATCAGCTCCATTCTGTTTCCGTTTGACAGCTCTATTTTCTCAAGTTCTGTCTTATCAGAGTTGTAATGAAGGCAAAAAAGAGAATCTGTATAATCACTGTTAAGTTTTTTTACCAGACCTACGCCTAGATCTGAAGATGCTCCAAGTATAAGAAATGTCTTGTTGCTGTTCATTCAAGAAACCCCGCTAATATTTTGGCTTTTCCAACTTTCTTGCCATCCTGATTTACAATCTGTGCTGAAATTTCAATTGTTTTTGTGGCTTCATGCTTTACTTTTACAAATCCTGAAACCACTAATGTGTCCCCAATATAAACAGGTGATCTGAAAGAAGACTCTACGCTGTTAAGAATACAGTATTTTCCCGGAAGATAAACTCCTGCAAGAGTTGAATAAAATGAAGCTGTGAGCATTCCATAGACTACTCTGTCATTAAATCCCTCTGCTTTTGCAAAAGAACTGTCCATATGAAGAGGATTGTTATCTCCGCAGATCTCATAGAATTTCTCCATTTTATCCGCTGTAACAGTAGAAGAAAACTCTGCTTTAGTGTAATTGTCCTTACTTTCCTCTTTCGATACTATATCTTCGAATCTGTATTCGTTCATAAACTCCAGCCTTTATCAAAGTTTGCTGATGATAAGATCAGCCATCTCGCCTACATTTTTGAGAGAAACAATCTCTCCCATGGAGAACTTAACTCCAAATTCAGTCTCCATGGCATTGATAAGATTGATATGCTCAAGTGAATCCCAATCATCAATGTCGTCTGCTGTTGTCTCGTCTGTTACTGTGATATCGTCATCTTCAAAAACGTCTCTGAAAACTTCGTTCATTTTCTCAAAAACTTCTTCTCTTGTCATAATTAACCTCTTTCTTATCTATCTCAATATGTTTACTTGTAGATGATATACGGATTTCTGGAATTTAGTTCAAGATGTCATCCTATATAGTAGTTATACCACTGCTGGAAAATAAAGAATGACCAGGAAATCTTGCTGAAGTTAGCTCCTGTGGCAGGGCCTGCGTCTCCGTTCACAATGTAATTATTGATAAATTTGGAAACATACGCACTGTTGAAAATTCCCTGTTTTTCCAAAAATGAAGTGCTGCTGAAGTCCATGAGCTGGTCCTTTAACGGGCCTCTGAGCCACTGGTCCATAGGAACGCCAAAGCCAGTCTTGGGGCGATTAAGCAGCTCTTTTGGTATATAGTCATAAGCGATATCCTTAAGGATATGCTTCTTGTCACCGTCCATGTACTTGAACTTCTGAGGAATCCTGAAGGAGTACTCCATTACCTCTGTGTCCATGATAGGGCATCTGTTCTCAAGCGAATACTTCATGGATGCTCTGTCCATCTTCACCAGAATGTCATCCGGAAGGTAAGTGTCCATATCAAGTAACATTCGCCTTATCTGGAAGTCTTTTACCCCATATGAAGATTCAAACGGGAAAAGAACCGGCTGCTGCCCATCTGCGTCTCTATCAAGGCTCTCAATACCATTTATAAAGGCATGAGCAGACTTTACATAGCTTCCTGAAACAAGCTGAGTCTTGGTTTCAGGATTTCTGTTTGCAGCAACAACCTTAACCCTGAAAGGCATCTTATCTATAAGTTTGCCGCTTCCAAGAGGAATCTGGCCAAGAGCATTGACAATAGCTCCCGGAATCTCCAGTTGCTGAGCCTGTCTTACATTATCGTAAATATTATAACCGCAGAAAAACTCATCTCCGCCGTCACCTGAAAGAGCAACTGTTACGTCTTTTTTTGCAAGCTTACTTACAAGCATTGACGGGATCTGTGAGTTGTCTGCAAATGGTTCATCGTAGTACTGAGGAATGCTGCTTACAAGGTCAAACATCTCTTTTTCAGAGATATAGAGCTCTGTGTGGTCGCAGCCAAGGTGCTTTGCAACCTCTTTTGCATACTCAGCCTCGTTGTAGCTTGGCACGTCAAAGCCGATACAGAAGGTCTTCACCGGCTTATCAGAAAACTCCTGGGCCATGGCTGTCACAAGAGATGAATCATATCCGCCTGAAAGGAAGGTTCCAAGAGGAACATCCGCGATCATTCTGTCGGCAACTGCCTTTTTAAGTCTCTCTTTAAGCCCCTCTTTTGCCTCTTCGTAGCTCTCTATCCTGTCCTGGGACTTCTCAGCGTAAACCTTCTTAATATCCCAGTATTTCCACTTTGTCACTTCGCCTTTGTGGAACTTTAATACTCCACCGGCTTCAAGCTTGAAGACATTTTCAAAGATTGTGTCAGGAGCCAGAATATACTGCTGATACAGGTATCTTGAAATAACGTCTCTTCTGACTTCAGGCTTAAATCCGGGGCACTTCATGATAGGCTTAAGCTCTGAGCCAAATACAAGGTTCTCACCATCTATCCAGTAAAAGAGAGGTTTTTTACCAATTCTGTCTCTTACAAGATAAACGTCTGAGGTCTCTCTGTCGTAAATGGCGATGGCAAACATACCATGAATGTGGTCAACCATATCTATGCCCCACTTAAGGTAGGCAGCAATGATGACCTCAGTGTCACAATGCGACTTATATGGATAGTCTGACAATTCCTCTTTTAACTCAAGGAAATTGTAGATCTCGCCATTGAAAACAATCGTTATTCTACCATTGGCTGAATGCATGGGCTGGTGTCCTAATGGTGACAGATCAAGGATTGAAAGTCTTCTCTGGGCAAGTCCAACTGAATATCCGTCCTTGTCCTCGTAGATTGAAACACCGCTGTCATCCGGGCCTCTGTGGATCATTGTGTCATTCATGATCCTCAGCTCATCTTCACTTATTCTGTTTTTGGAAATATATCCGCAAATTCCGCACATTCTCTATGTCGTTTCCTTAACGTAATGTGTTATATACCATTAAAGTGGCAACTTTTCGAAGTTATCTCTAAGTGGTCCAAAATCCTTACACTCGTTGTCAATTGAATCAAGAAGCTCTACATACTTCTCATTGATAAGAGCCCTGTAATTCTCAAGGTTATCATATCCCTTCTTGGTCCATGCAAATGGATGTGTCAGAATCTGAATCTTTTGGTGCTTGCCAATTGTCTCAGCGTCAGGGTAACCGTATCTCCAGATGTGATTTGCATCTGACATGTACTTTACTTCAAGCTTTGACTCAGGTGTAGCCTTAGGGTCAAAAGAAAAGAAGTTGTCCTGATAAGCATTGATAATGCCGGGAATCTTGATGTTCTCTGCAAGTACATCAGGTGATGGTCTGTGAATTGAGAAAGAGTTGATCTCAAATCCAAGCATATTGCTGAGCATATCAATTTCCTGTCTGATACGCTCTCTTATGAGCTTCATATCAGTCATTCCGTTCAAAGCAAAGTGAAGACCGATTGTCTGGCCTCTTTCATGCATATCTGTGAGGATATCCCTGTTCTTTCTGGAAAGGATATTGTAGGAATTGTTAGTCCACTGGAAAAAGAATGTAGATCTGAAATCCATACTTTCCTCAACCTTTGACAGTGCATATGCTCTTTCTACTGAGTACTCTACGTCGTGTCTCATAATAATCCATGAATCTCTCTCAAGAGCTTCCTCATATGTAGCGTAAAGACCTGTCTCTTTTATTGCTCTAAGTATTTCTCTGTAATCTTCAAATGAAAACATGTTTGCTCCTTATCTTTATCTCTTTGATCTGGCGATCACTTCGTCAAGATAATCTCTCCACTGAACAAATACTGCGTCAGCGTTTGCTATTTCCTCTATCTTTGCAGCTTCTTTTCCGAGACGCTCAGCAAGCTCTCTGTCCTCGATGAGCTTGCTGATGCCCTCTGCCATCTTATCCTCATCTTTTATAGGAACTAAAAGTCCGTTCTTACCATCTGTCATAACGGTCCTGGGGCCGCCACAAGGGCAGTCTGTGGCAACAATGGGCATTCCCATTGCCATAGCTTCCAAAAGAGAGTTTGGCATGCCTTCCCAGTCTGATGAAAACGCATAAACCGCGCCCTTTGGAATCTCTTTTTCCAGCTCATCGCTGCCGCCCATTAGAAGTATGTAGTCTTCCGCATGATTTTCAGCAATTATCTTTTCAAGTATCTCTTTTGTTCCGTCAAAAGAATCAGGTCCATAAATCTTAAGCACGTAATCAGGATGTTTCTCATGAACCTTTATAAAGGCTCTGCAAAGCATAGGCTGATTTTTGAAGTCAACAAGTCTTGCATGATGAACAACAGCCTTTTCTCTTTCAGAAGGAGCTGTCACCCCAAAATACTTTGGATTAACAGGATTAAGGATTATCCTTGAATTGTCCTGAAGGTATGGCTTAAAGAACTCTTTTTGGCCTGTAGTCTGGAACACACAGCCTGCAGCTTTGGGGAATAACCATTTAATCTGAACCTTATCAGAAAGTGCATCGTAGTGCCCAACAGGGTCTGTCCTAATGGATATAACTACCGGAACATCGCTGTTTCCTGCTGCCATAAGCGCTCTGTAATTGGCTCTCTGAGCAAAGGCAATAAGGACATCGGGATGATATTTTTTAACGAACTCCTTTAAGTATTTAATACGTAAAAAGAACTTTGTTATACGGTTTTTCTTTTCATCGCCCTCACGAAGTCCAACATGAACGCGAGTAACTCTCTCATCGAGAGCAAATTCATTTTGGTCTACCCATTCAGTCGCAACATATACCTTGTAGCCCTCCTTGGCAAACTGATTGGCAAGGTTAGAAACTACTCTCTCTGCACCTCCCTGAACGAGGCAGTTTAAATGAAATGCAATTGTCTT
Organism: Butyrivibrio proteoclasticus; assembly: GCF_900115735.1. GTDB lineage: Bacteria > Bacillota > Clostridia > Lachnospirales > Lachnospiraceae > Butyrivibrio > Butyrivibrio proteoclasticus_B. The sequence continues at coordinate 49,925 of NZ_FOXO01000001.1, read as the reverse complement.
CATATTACTTAAGTACCATTCCTGTGGATAATTCCACTTTACTATCAAATCTATCTATTCTCATGGATCCGTCAACAGTTCTTACTATTGGCTTTCCATCAAACATATCAACAATCTCTCCCGGAGCATAGGCCGAGAAATCGATCATCTCATCAAAAGGATGTGCCTCCCACACAGTAACTTTATGGTCTTCATCCTCAGTATCCGCATAGCAGAATGCCCCCGGGAAAGGAGCTGCCACACCGCGGATAAGGTTGTATATGTTTCTGGTCCTCTCATGGAAATCAATTTTTCCATCTGCCGCTGTACGCTTATTGTACCATGAATCAAAATCCTTTGAATCTGTGTGAATCTCGATTGTTCCTTTTTCCATGTAAGTCTTAACAAGCTTTCTAATGAGATTCTTGGAGCAGATCATGTTCTTGTACTGTGCTGTTCTGATATCATCGTGCTCATTAATCTGGAACATTTCTGTAGCAAAGATGTTAGGTGAGTCTGCATGCTCATCATATCTGAAGAGATTTAAGTTGAATCTTGTATCTCCAAGTATCATTGACCAGTTAAGCGGGCTTCTGCCTCTTCCGAAAGGAAGGTATCCGCAGTTGCCGTGGAATCCGTAGATTCCGGCTTTGAACGCGTCAAGGACTTCCTTGGGGATAAGTCTCTGCCATCCCATAACGATGCCCAGGTCAAAGATATTTTCAGAAATAAATTTCCTGGTCTTATCGTCGTTTAAGAAGTAGCTGTCTGCTTCAAAAACGGGGATACCGTATTTATCTGTTAAAAAGCTAAGTCCCTTAAAACCTGAAACCTGATTTTTCTCAGTGACCTTTGGTGCAATGGTGATGACAAGGTCAACAGGGCAAAGCTCTTTTTGAATGAAGTCTATAATATTTTCCGACGTATCTTTTACGCCAAAAACCACAACTTTGTAATGCATTTGTTATGGCTCCTTTCGTGAGGGTGTTGGGCAACTTGGGGATATATGGGGGTGTCGTGTTCGTGTGAGTATGTTTTTGCGGACGCTTTCGCTCCGTGAAAAACGCAGCGGTACTAAGGTGTCAAAAAAACGCCACCTAAGTACCGGCGTTTTTCAAGGCTCGCAAAAGGACATACTCGCACTCACACTCCCCCACCATATATCTCCCAAGTTGAATCTACGTTCCTTCCAAAATGTACCCGCCTCAGCAAATTGCTGGAGGAGGTACTATATGTGTAGCAGGAAGGTTTATTCTCTAGCGTTCAGTGTCAAACACTATACATATTATCTTGATATGTGTAATTTCATGTTTTATGACTGGCTTTGAAAATCATTCTTATCATTCATTTCTAGCGAAAAATATGAATGTATTTTCAAACTTTTATTCATACAGTCTAAATATATCATGAATGCTGTCACGGTATTTTTCGGGTGTATAATTCAAAGCTCGCTCGAAAGCACGTTCTGAATATTCATCTCTAAGGTTCTTATCATCAAGAAACATGCATATCTTCTCAGCAAGCATTTTCTCTTCTTCTGTTATATGAGTGATGTCCATATCCACATTTTCACCCATATCAGGTACTAGTATACCATATTTGCCGTTTATAGGCTCTTTTATGCTGTCGCCGCTTGGAATTCGAGTGATGAGATCGTTGTACTGAATATCATCAAGTAATATCTCTCGCGGGCCTGTCTTGCAATCGGCAGAGATAAGGGGCTTTTTAAGGGCCATTGCTTCAAGGACTGCATTTGGAAAGCCTTCGTGGTTTGAGCTGCAAACGTAGATATCAGACTTTGATACGTATGCAAAGGGATTCTTTCTGTTCCCGGGAAGGAATATTTTATCAGAAAGGCCCATCTTTTCTGCCATCTCTATGTAGGGCTCCCAGTTACCGGCACCAAGAACCATAAGGCGCGCCTTAGGATGTTTTTTCTCAACAAGCGAAAAAGCCTTTACAAGATGCCAGATTCCTTTGATATAGTCGTTTCTGCCCATGCAGGCGATTACTTTGCAATCTTTATCAAATGGAAAGTCATCTATGTCTTCGCTTCCTTTTTTCTGAATATCTTCAGTATCAAGAGGGTTATAGATATAGGTACTTCTGTCGTAGTTAAAATCTCTTTTCAGCTGTCTTACGATTTCTTTCGAACAGGACAGAACCTGGTCCGATTTTTTACAAAAAAGATTAACCTGGCCCCGGTTTTCCATGTCGGTCTGGCAGCGAAGTCCCGTGAGAACTTTTTCTTTTCCTTTGGAAAGGACATTCACATAGTTGGAAGAGCTGCCAAAACTGTACGAAATGTCTATATTAAGGTCTTTCTTTATTTTCTTAACCTTTTGAACTCGCTTCAGCACGTTTATAACTTTATTGATCTTTCCTTTTTTGGCGGGAACATCAATGTCGATCACATCAAGGCCCGTTATGTCAAAGTTAATATCCTTTGAACTAAAGATAAGGATGTGAACGTTATAAAAATCCTGCATGAGTCTGGCAGTTGTAACGCACACTCTCTCAAATCCGCCCTGATGGAGCATTGGAACCATAAGTAAGAGGTTCTTTTTGGAGTTATCCTGCATTAAAAACGTCCTCTCTCGTAAAAGTAAGTCATCATTTTTGCCTGGCTCTTAACGTCAAAACCTGCGCGACGAAGCTTACTCAAAATATATTCGGAAGATTTTTCTCTGTCTCCGATTGAATAATCATTTACATCATATCGTTTTGTTTTCATCTCTGATGGAGCATTGAGCTGTTCAAAGCCTGTATTCTTATCAAGAGCATCAAAATCCGGCATATCATCGGACTCAAACATGCTCTCCCTGCGCTCGCCTGCTATGGCTGTAAGTGTCTGGTTAAGCTTGATTTCCTCCATGAGAGGATTAATTTGAGAACTTTCTCTAAGGAGCAGATCATCGAGAATTTTCCTTGCCCAGTCTTTTGGCTCTGATTTTATGCTCATCATAGAAACAAGTTCAGTAACATTAACTTCAGTAGTTACCGAATCAGACACGAGACACTGAAGTCCTGCTGCCTGAGCCTCGATAACGCTTCCGGGAAGTCCCTCATATCTGGAAGGAAAACAGAAATAATCCATAGCCTGATAGTACTCGCTGGCATTACTTTTATTCCCCGCAAATATACATCTGTCATATATGTGAAGCTTTTCAGCCTTGTTCTTCATTTCATCCATGAGCGGACCTTTTCCAAGCATAAGGAGCCTTATTCTCATACCATGAAGCATGCTGTACTGATTTTTTTCATCATTGTCAAGGAATCTGCAAACATGAGCAAAAACCTCCAGCAAAAACTCGTGATTTTTGGCATATCTAAAGCTTCCTACATGGCCTATTACGATGGCGTTGGAAACGTTCAGCTCATCTCTTATTTTTTTCCTTACCTGCTCATTATATGCAAAGCGCTTAAGGTCAATGGCATTAGGTATTATACGAACGCTGCCTGCATCTACCATTTCCTGCCCAAAAACTGAAATGCCTGCTTCTTTGGAGCACGCAAAGCTATAATCAGCTATTCCCTCCTTATGGAGAGGTTTTCTAAGCACTCTTGTGGCAATGCCCTTTACTCCCTGATCAACTCCTGCACTTCTTGCATGAGCTATGCAAATTGGGATTCCGGCCTTTTTGGCTATCGGAAGGTAAATTGCTGCAGTGCTGGTCATGTGGCCCTGTACCACTTTCCATTCGTTTGGATGTTCTTTAAAGAACTGCTTTATGGCCTTTTTATATTCCACAAGGTTCGTTCCAACAAATCTAGGAAGACAGTAAATTCTGCCTCCCAGCTTTTTTACGCTTGCATCAAAATAGTCCGGCTCGCGAACTGCCATGAGTTCATCGGAAGTCGGACTCTTTTTACCTGTTTTTTCCGGAGAATAGTGTACAAGAAAATCAAACTGGATCTTGTCTCTATCCAGGTTTCGATACAAATCAATAATACGGCATTCTGCGCCGCCTACTCCAAGTCCCCCAAGAACATGAAGGACCCTTATCTGTCCATATCCTTCTTCCATATCATTTCTCCCGGCTTTTTAAGTTCAAATATCAATGCCCTTTTGACTCAATCTGTATCAATAAGGGAACAGCAAACTTTAAGGCTCACATAATCATAAATTTACATCATAGAACTTTTGAAACGAACGGCTATATACTTTCCCTTCGCCAGTACATATTCATATAAGTTTCCTACAAAACTCCGACTTCTTACATTATACTTTGAAAACTCGGAATAGGAAACAACCTGTGCTTTATCAAAAAGCTTTTCAAATCTTTCAAAATCTTTTTCATCCATCACATTGGGATGATATACAAAAGTCGTGATGCCATCTTTAGTTGATGCAACACTCTTAGACTTTTGAAGAGATATGGGATAAAAAGTAAGCCCGCACCTTCTGTATGGCTTGTCACCAAAACCATCAGTAATCGTAGTAAACCCACTTGCCTTAAGTGCTTTTAAGGTAACACGATCATAAGAGTGGGAAGGAGCCATGAAAATATCTGCCTTTATTCCATGGCTTTCAAATATTTTTCTACCGTTCTGAATCTTTTCAAGCTGAGTCTGATAATCGTAACCGGCAAACTCAGATTTACTGTTAAGCGGGAATATTCCTCCGTTAACAGTGGTATATAAATGATTGCATCCATGCATGGAAACAATCCAGCCTTCATCCTGAAGCTTTTTTATGTACTCCCAGAAACCTTTTGGAGCATCTGATATTTTTAATTTACTGTCCTTGTTATCAGGAATGACTCCAATAAGTGGCTTTATCCCGTGTTTATCCAGGATTGCCTTGAATCTATTAAAGTTTCTCCAATCAATTTCCGGAGCAATATCATCAATTCGGATTGTTATCTTCATGGTCATCCTCGTGTGTAAGATATAAGCATGACTTCGCTTCGCTCTCGTCATGCTACGAATATTCGGAAATCGATATGCTCATTCTTTGCATATCTTTTTTTCCTCATCTTCGTTCGGTCTTCAAGGTCATGTGAATTATCATGCAAGCATGAAATTCTCATGACTTTGAATCCCTATATCTTATAGGTTTTCTTTATACCAGTCGATTGCGAGCTTGATTCCTGCCTGGAAATCATAGGAAGGATCGTAGCCAAGATTCTTTCTTGCTTTTGAGATATCAGCATTGGAATCTCTTATATCACCGGCACGTGGAGGTCCAAATATTGGCTCTACATCCATGCCAAGTGCTTCTGTAAGGTGGTGATAAACATCGATAAGGAACTCTCTTCCACCTGCACCAATGTTGTAAGCTTCACCTGCTGCCTCTGAAGAAGCAAGACAAGCACGCAGGTTACCTTCAATAACGTTATCTACATATGTGAAGTCACGGGACTGTTTTCCATCACCATTGATTGTAGGTGTCTCACCGTTCATGAGCTGACGGAGGAACTTAGGAATTACGGCTGCATAAGCTCCGTTAGGATCCTGTCTTCTTCCAAATACATTGAAATAACGAAGGCCGTATGTATCGAGGCCGTAAAGCTTTTTGTAGAGCTTACCGTATTCTTCATCTGTCTTCTTTGTAAGCGCATAGGGAGAAAGAACGTTGCCTTCCTGTCCTTCTTTCTTGGGAAGAGTTGTGGAATCACCATAAACAGATGAACTTGAAGCATAGACGAACTTCTTAACTCCATTCTGCCTTGATGCTTCCATCATGTTAAGTGTTCCTCTGATGTTGATCTCCTCATACAAAAGAGGCATCTCAATACTTCTTGGAACTGAGCCCCAGGCAGCCTCATTAAGAACATAATCTACACCCTTTGTAGCTTCCATACATGCATCAAGGTCTCTGATATCCTTCTCGATGAATGTAAACTTAGGATTGCTCATAAAAGGCTGGATATTTTCAATATGTCCTGTTGAGAGGTTGTCCATACATCTAACTGTATAGCCCATATCAAGAAGAGCCTCACAAATGTTGGAACCAATAAAACCAGCTCCTCCGGTAACAAGGAACACTGAATTTTCCGGGAATTTTAACTCTTTATAACTCATGTACAACTCCTTATATCTCTAATGTTATCTAGTGTTTCACAATATAGTTCTTTGATAAACAGATTTTATAGATATGAGCAAGTGCATAGGATGACTTTGCCAGCCTTTGAGCTCGTCGGCACTTATGTCATGTTTTTTATGACATTAGTACCGCTACGAAGCTCATGGAGCGAAAGCGTCCGCAAAGCATCTATGCACGATTCATATCCATAAAATCGTCCGGTTATCAAAGCCTCCAGTAGTCAAATTCCGGAGCCTTATAGTCGTTCATGTCGTAGATGCCCTTAAGGTCCATAAATACCTTTGTGGCATGAGCAGGATTGAAGAACTTTGTAATGTCTGCCGGCTTGTAATTCTCAAACTCTTTGTGAGCCACAGCTACGATAACAGCATCCATGTCTTTTACCGCATCAAGAGTATCGAACTCAATTCCGTAAAGTCTCTCAGCTTCATCTGAATCAGCTTCCGGGTCAACCACTACAGGTGTAATGCCATACTCTAAAAGTTCGTTGTAAATATCAATTACCTTTGTATTTCTTGTATCAGGGCAGTTCTCCTTGAATGTAAAGCCAAGGATTGCCACCTTCGCATTCTTAACAGCAATGTCATTGGCGATAAGTCTCTTTACAGCAGACTCTGCAATATACTTACCCATATCATCGTTGATACGTCGTCCTGAAAGGATAATCTGTGAGTGATAACCAAGTTCCTCAGCCTTGTATGTAAGATAGTAAGGGTCAACACCGATACAGTGACCACCTACAAGTCCCGGTCTGAAGTTAAGGAAGTTCCACTTTGTGCCTGCTGCCTCAAGTACGCTCTTTGTGTCTATATCCATCTTATGGAAGATCATTGAAAGCTCGTTCATGAAAGCGATATTGATATCACGCTGTGAATTCTCGATAACCTTTGCAGCCTCAGCAACCTTGATCGACTGAGCCTTGTATACGCCTGCAAGAGCAACGAGGCTGTATACGTTTGCAATTTCTTCAAGAGTCTCTTCATCCATACCTGAAACAATCTTTGTAATAGTATCAAGTCTGTGAACCTTGTCACCCGGGTTGATACGCTCAGGTGAATAACCAACCTTGAAATCAACACCGCACTTAAGTCCTGACTCTTTTTCAAGAATAGGAACACAGATATCCTCTGTTACTCCGGGATATACGGTTGACTCGTATACTACAATAGAACCCTTTGTGAGGTACTTACCAAGTGTATGGCTTGCTCCCTCTACAGGTGAAAGGTCAGGTGTATGATCGTCATTAACAGGAGTAGGAACTGCAACAACGTGGAATTTACATTCCTTAAGTTTTTCAGGATCTGCTGTAAATTCAACAGAAGTCTCTTTTATGGCTGCGTCTCCAACTTCTCTTGTAGGGTCAATTCCTTTTTTATAAAGATCAACCTTAGCAGCATTGAAGTCATATCCTACAACCTTGATTTTTTTGGCGTAGGCAACTGCTATAGGCATTCCTACATATCCAAGTCCTACAAGTGATAACTTTTCCTCTCCAGAAAGGAGCTTTTCATATAAGCTCATCGTGTATCCTCCGCACTAAAAATTATTTCAATTAATTCAAAGACAAGACTCTGAAACATGCTTTCGCTTGGCTCTGAATAGTTACATGTCATTAACATACATAGGTATTATACTACGGCTGTCAAATATGACAAAGCGTCTGCTTATCAAGCAATTATCTCATCTATGTATGCCTTGATTATCTTTTTCCTGTCAAAATTGTTTTCAACCCAGCTTCGGCCATTACGTCCCATTTCTTTTCGGCTCTGTGCATTAAGCTGCATGAATCTGTCCAGCGCCTTTGCCAATGCTTCTTTATTTCTTGGTTCAGCCAAAAATCCGGATCTGTCTTTATCTACAATTTCCTTGCAGCCACTTATATCAGAGGCAATTACAGGGCGTCCTGTTGCAGCGGCTTCCATAAGAACATTGCTCATTCCCTCATGGTAAGATGGATGAACAACTGCATCAGCCTCTTTCAGGTATGGATGAATATCTTTTTGGTAAGGGATCATCTTAATGATTCCAGCCTTCTCAGCCTCTTTTACCCTGGTCTCGAAATCATCTTCACAATAACCGATAGCTGAAAATGACACCTTATCGCCATATTTCTCATGAAGCTTATCGGCTGCATAGAGGTACTCTTCAGAGCCCTTTTCCTTCATAATCCTACCAATATAAAGGAATCTTGTAACGTCATCGCTGTGGCCGGGGTATTCTTCAAATTTGTGTTTATCAAGATTAACGCCGGAGCCATTTACAGTCACATGCTTTTTGGCATGTATGCCACAGTTTTCAAATATCTGCCTGTTGTTCTGATTCTGGAAAAAGAGGCATTTGCATTCCTTTAAAGAAGTCTTGTACATGGCAATTATCATCTTTAAAAGAATACCACCGCGTTCAAAAGTGCTTCCAAGTCCTGTAATAGTTGAAAAATACGGAATCTTTGCAAGTCTGCAAGCAAAACCGCCGTAAATATTCGGCTTTATTGTATAAGTTAAAACAACGTCGGGGCGCTCACTTTTTAAAAGTTTTCTATAAGCGCCAAAAAGAGCCAAGTCCTGTACAGGATTGACTCCGCGTCTGTTTATGTCAGTATGAACCACCCTGCATCCCTCTGCAGTCAGTTCCTTCACCTTAAGATCATCAGGCAGACTTATTACTATTTCGTAGCCTTCCTTCATGAGTCCCAGAAGGAGTTCATTTCTGAAGTCATAGAGCCCGCTTGATGAATTTGCTAGTATTAACGCCTTTGGCATAATGTCACCTTTATGATTTATTTTGCTAACTTATCTTCAGGAAGAATACAGAGTTCATTGTATTTCATCATGTAAACGCCTTCCTGATAATCTCCGATATTGACCGGATTCTCCCTGCCGTTAAGGTTATTGATAATGCATCTTGGGAAGTTCACTCCGCATGCATATGCATGTGGATAACCACCGCCAAAACGAGGATTTACTTCTGAAAGATACCAGATATCCGTGGCATTGTCATAGAAAAGATCAATGTCGATCATTCCTCTGTAGCCTACAATCTCAACAAATGATGCAATCTGTTTAAAGAGGCGTTCATCCTTTACTGAAACAGACTTATCTGTCTCACCGGCTCTCATTTTTATCTTTTCCTTGAGGAAGATATCTGTGCACTTGCCGGAAATAAGGTCTATATAAACATCTGCACCATACTCCTGGCCTCTCATGTACTCCTGAATGATAAGGTCATCGAAGTCGTGGAAAAGAGCTATAAGCATCTCTTTTGACTCGACAGCATTTATATTTATCGATGCACTTCCGTTTCTGGGCTTTACAAACACAGGAAAATCAACCTCTCCTGCAGCCTGCGCAGTCTCAAAATCCTCCATTGAGAGATAACACTTTGCTGTGGGTATACCAAGCTTAACAAGCATCTCGTACATACGGTACTTATCAAGACTTGTCTCGCAAAGTTCATAGGAAGAGACAATAGGAGTAACTCCGGCTTCTGTAAACCTGTCAGCATTCTCAGCCAAAAGAGAAAGCTCAGGATCTATAAGACTAAATACTCCGTTAATATTATTTTTTTTGCAGACTCCAAGGATCTCATCAATGTAAAAAGGGTCCTTTATCTTTGGAACGATTATCGCTTCGTCCGCATCATATATGGCTGGTCCAATGTTGGAACAGTCTGTGGCAAACACCTTGCCATTATGCGCAAGTTCTTTTTTGAAAGCCTGCACTACTTTATTTCTGGTTCCTGCACTTAATATCAAAATATTAGTAGCCATATTCACCCCTCTTTTTATAAATAAAATTTATTTAAGCTTTCCTGTCTTTTCCAAACGCTCTTTTCTTATCTGAGCGAAATTTCCTTCAACTTTATTGGTATCTTCTGCGACCTGATCTGTGTGACCAAAGACTGTCCTGAAGGTAAGTCCGATAACTTTGAGATCCATGAGGAAATTCAGGTTTTCCACATACTGTGCATCGATTTCAAATCTTGTATCCCAGTCAACTGTGTTTCGGCCGCTTACCTGAGCAAGTCCTGTAAGACCGGGTCTTACGGTATGTCTTAATTTCTCGCGCTCTGTGTAATATGGAAGATACTCAACAAGAAGCGGTCTAGGTCCGATAAAGCTCATATCTCCCTTAAGGATGTTAAAGAACTCAGGGAGCTCGTCAAGACTGGATTTTCTGAGGAAATTGCCAAACTTTGTAAGTCTGTCCTTATCAGGTAGAAGCTTTCCATCAGCATCTCTTTTATCTGTCATGGTCCTGAACTTATAGAGGTTAAAAATCTTCTCATTCTTACCCGGGCGGGCTTGTTTAAAAAGGATCGGACTTCCAAGCTTAAACCTTACAAGTATTGCCAAAACCAGATACAACCAGCAAAACAGCACCAGCACCAACAGAGAAAGCAAAATATCAAGTAATCTTTTTATACATTTTTTATACATAAATACCTCGGCAAGATTGTTACTTCTGCTGCACTAAACTCGTAATAACCTCGTTAAGTGCACAGAAGTGGTTCGCACCAGCCTCGAAAACACCTCGGCAAGTGCTCTACACAAAACACATCTTAACAACTTCGATGATCACATCCTGCTGCTCCGTGGTCATCTTGTTGTCACTTGGAAGGCAAAGACCTCTGTTAAAGATGTCGCTTCCGACATCCTCAAAGCCTGTCTCCTTGATGTATGCGTTGCTTCTTGCTCTTCCGTTTCCTGCCTCTGTAACAAAGCCGTTCATTCGGTAGATTGGCTGCATATGCATAGGTTTCCAGATTGGACGACCTTCTGCATTTATAGCTGCGATTGCTTCCAAAATCTCTGTAGGACAACTCTTTCCAGGCTCTGAAACATATAGAACATCCTTTTCTCCACGAACCTGCCTGCACATAGCATCTTCATTTATAAGGAGACATGAAAGCCAGAAGTTAGGCTCACTGTTCTCAGCATCAAACGGGTTCATTGTTACAGGAAGATCCTTGAATCCCTCTTTATATCTTTCATAGATGGCTTTTTTCTGTGCAATATGCTCTTCAAGGTATGGCATCTGGCCTCTTACAACGCCTGCGATAACATTACTCATACGGTAGTTAAAGCCAAGCTCTTCGTGTTGATACCAGGCTGCATCTTCTCTTGACTGAGTTGACCATTTGCGGACTTTATGGGCATCATCTACATTATTTGTCAGGAACATTCCACCTGATGAACCTGTGATTATCTTATTACCGTTAAAAGAAATAACACTGTAATCACCAAAAATTCCTGTCTGTTGTCCTTTATATGTTGCGCCAAATGACTCCGCAGCATCCTCAACTATAAGAGCTCCATGAGCATCGCAGATCTTTCTGATCTCATCAACTTTGCCCGGAGTTCCGTATAGATGTGCTATTACTACAAGTTTTACCTCAGGATATATCTCAAAAGCCTTTTCCAAAGCCTTAGGATCCATATTCCAGGTATCTCTCTCAGTGTCGATATAAACAGCTTCGCCACCTTCGTAAGCAACAGGATTTACTGTTGCATCAAATGTCATGTCTGAACAAAAAACCTTTCTGCCCTCAAGGCTTCCGTGTCCAACCCTTGGCTGACCGTAAAGTCTTTCACCTGCAAGTTTTATTGCCAAATGAAGAGCTGCTGTTCCGCAGGAAAGAGCTACAGCATCTTTGCATCCAATCTTTTCTGCTACAAGTCTCTCAGTTTCATTTATATTGGCTCCAACAGTTGACATCCAGTTGGTCTCATAGGCTTCCTGCATGTACTTAAGCTCATCTCCGTGCATTGTAGGAGATGAAAGATATATTTTTTTCTCAAAAGGTTTAATTTCCATTACTCCTCATTAATCCTTTCCGCTGCCTTTTTAAGAGCCGCCATGTGCTCCGCTGTCTTGTCATCCTCATTATCTGTGGGATGATATGTTGTAACAATTTCGCGAACTAACATCTTAATATCAGGTGCCTCTGCCCTTGCCGCTTTGTGAAGTCTCTCAAGTTCAGCAAAAAACTTCATCTCATCAAGTTCAATAGGCTTTCCAATGTGGATCATCTTATTCGCTGTATCCTGGAGACCTTCCTCATCCATGAGCATTTCCTCATACAGCTTTTCTCCCGGACGAAGTCCTGTGAATTCAATCTTTATATCCTCTCCAACTTTGAATCCCGAGAGCTTTATAAGGTTCTCAGCAAGATCGAGGATTCTTACAGGCTCTCCCATATCAAGGACAAATATTTCTCCGCCCTTTGCAAAGGCTCCTGCCTGCAGTACCAGTGAAACTGCTTCAGAAATTGTCATGAAGTATCTGATAATGTTAGGGTCTGTCACTGTGACAGGTCCTCCTGCCATGATCTGCTTTTTGAACAGCGGGATAACTGAGCCGTTTGAACCGAGTACATTGCCGAATCTAACAGCAACGAACTCTGTATCGTAATGCTTGTTAAAGGTCTGAACTATCATCTCACAGATTCTTTTGCTTGCTCCCATGACGTTTGTCGGGTTAACAGCCTTATCTGTGGAAATTAAAACAAATTTCTTGGTTCCGTTCATGGCTGCTGCCATGGCTGTCTTCCAGGTACCAAATACATTGTTCTTGATAGCCTCTCCCGGGCTGTCCTCCATAAGCGGAACATGCTTATGAGCCGCTGCGTGATATACAATATCAGGCTTATACTGCTCAAAGATTGTGTTTATCCTGAGTGTATTTCTGACTGAAGCAATGAGAACAACAAGATCAAGGTCAGGGCACTTTGTCTTAAGCTCCTGCTGAATGTCATATGCGTTGTTCTCGTAAATATCTACAATTATAAGTCTCTTTGGTGAGTGCTGTGCGATCTGTCTGCAAAGCTCGGAACCAATGGATCCGCCACCACCTGTAACCATTACAGTCTTGCCACTAACATAGCCTGCTATGGAATCAAGGTCAACCGCAATAGGATCTCTTCCGAGAAGATCCTCAACTTCTACATCGCGAAGTCTTGATACATTGACTTCACCATTAACAAGCTGATACATTCCGGGAAGTGAACGAAGTTTACAATCTGTGTTCTTACAGATATCAAGGATTTTCCTTAGTTCCTGCCTTGAGATTGATGGCATTGCCACGATGATCTCATCGATATCATAGAGATCAGCGCACTCAACGATTCTCTCTCTTCCACCGACAACTCTGATTCCCTGAATATATTTGCCCCACTTATTAGTGTCGTCATCGATGATACACTTAATGGACATTGTGGAATAATTGCTTGTAATTATCTCTTTTATAATGATATTGGCAGCTTCTCCTGCTCCGATTATCATAACGGCCTTGGAGTTGTGCTTGTTTTCAGCCCTGTGCTTTTGGCTTCTCAAAAACCTGTATGAGAATCTGCTGATAAAGATCAAGGTTATGAGAAGGAATGTGTACAGGAAATAATAACTCTGAGGAACTGGCTGATCTTCGGATTTAAAAAACTGAAGACCAATTGCATTGATAACACCTGAAAGAACACAGCCCATTACAAGATTCTGCATTTCTCTTTCTCCGGCATATGCCCACAAGCTGTCATAAAGCTTAAAGAAATAGAACACAGCCAGGGTTATTAAGATATTAAGCGGTAAAAATTTAGTTACAGGATCAAGGAAATGGTCAGGAATAGTACCTATTCTGAACTCATATCTGATAAGTATTGCCACGTAGCTTGCCACGATAACGCTTATGATATCGTAGATAATAAGGCCTGTTCGTCTATATAGTTTTTGATAATTAAATGGTTCTTTTTCTTTGCGCATTTTTATTTTGCCTTTTTCTGAAATAATAATGGAGCAATTGCAAACATAAGAGCAAGTGTCATAGGATTGCTGAACATAAATACCCATTCACTTATTCCTGCCACAGCAAAACCCAGGACCACAGCAAAGGGCATAAGAGCGAGAGGCTCTTTCTTCTCTCTTTTATAATATGTCACTCCGCATACAATTCCACCAATTATGAACAGTATAAATAATGCTCCTACAATAACTCCGTGGTCATATGCCACCTGAATATATGTATTGTGAGCATGCACTGCTATCTCTCCATTTGGAAGCTCTGCTCCCATTTCGTCATGTCCGGTAAGGTTTAGTTCTTTTAAATAGGACCTGAATATTGTAATTCGGCCATTTGAAAGGACATCAACTATATTGGAAGAATCAACATATTCATTGACTTCTTCTGTAAGCATCAGTATTCCAAGTTCTGCTCTTGTAATTCCGATTCCAGCCAAAAGTTCATCTCTGTCATAATCTGTCACAAAGCCATATTTCTGCTGCTGTTCATCGCTGCCTTCATAATCGTTGCCATAATAGTCAAGGTAAGGATCTCCGGTCTGAGGGTCATAGTTATAAATGTCTATCGGATAATCATAATCCCCAACAGAAACTCCAAGGATTTTACCTGCAAAAAGGCCTGCAAATCGCTCAACACACATAAAATTCGGGCTTCCCCATGCTGCGCCGCCTCTAATGAACTCATCAGTATCATCAATCGCGTACAAAACAGGTCTTGCTACCATTGCAGGGATTATCCTCTGAAGAGTAAATGCGCCCGGGAAGCACACAATCACTGATACTACCATAACAAGAAGCATTCTAAAGAACTGCTTTTTATATCTTGCTGAAGTTACAATGAGCACAAGTAATACGCAGACTCCCATGGCAAGGTACGCTGTCCTTGATACAGTAAAAATCGCATAGGATGCAATCCATCCAAAGAGCACTATCTCTTTCCATGCAGTCTTTATAACCTGCTTTATCCCCACGTGATTAGGAAGCGCTACTATTTTTGCTGTCAAAAGAACTGCCGCAACAGCTCCCATGAATGTGAAATACTCAGCAGTCACTGTAACTGTATGGAAAAGAAATCCAAATCTTCCGCTTACATATCCTGCAAAATAGCGATGAAGCAGGCTAAATACAAGTGAAATAGCAAAGTTCATCATAAGTCCGCCGGATACGATTTTTATAAAGTCTTCTCTGTTTTTCCAAACTGACACTCTGATATACAGACAGGTAAAAGTAACTGCAAGAGCAACTCCCCACCATCTGGTATTTCTCATGACAACGATTGATGCAAGGAACACAAGCACCACAAATCCATATGGTGAAAGCCTGTATCCTGCGCTCTTTTTCTGAATGTCTTTTGACAAAACATCCATAACAAAACGCACAAGAAGTCTTATAAGATTAAGTGCCAGGATGCCCCCGAGAATTACAATAATAATCCCGTATTTAAGGATCAAATTGTGAAGATCATACTCTTTTTCAGTATCCGCAAGGGCATTTACATGATAATAATAGACTCCATAGATAACTGAGCCAATAAGCCAAAGGATATTGCATATGCTTAGCAGCTCTTTATAGGTGAGAGTAAATATCATAAAAATCAAAAGCCATATAAGCATTCTTCTCTCAGAAAGAGTGTGATAAATATCGTAAAGGTCATTCATGTAATCACAGGCATACCAGATAGCAATTGCCATTGAAAGCATCATAAGGATATATCTCAGTTTATTTCCGGAATCAATACCTTCCCAGAATGAGACGCCAACCTTATGTCTTACTGTCTTGTGATTAACTGCATAAAATGCAATTCCTGCACTGATAATTAGCCCGATCTCATAAAACACAATATCCAAAACTCTCATATCAAATATTCTGAGGGGGAATACCATAACCATAAGTGTTCCAAAGAATATCGCTATAATCGGATTAGCAACAACTTTCAGTGCCTGTCTTACAGTGACTAAGGTGTTTCTGTCAGGTCTTTTTCTGAAATACAGTCCTATTACTGCATACATGATGAGGGCTACAGCCACAATCCCGGCAATAAGCTCAAGTGAAAGAGTCCTGGAGATTGGAAGTCTGTAGTTGTAGATGGCAGCAAGATGACGGGCAGGTACATCAACTCCATCCCTGAATAGTCCTCCTACATAAGCTGAATCTGACTCAACACTCTCGTAAGCAACATGATATCTGGATCTGCAGCCGCTAAGAAGCAGGTAATAAACTTCGCCAACCTCTACATCATATTCGATGGGAATAGTCACATAACCCGGAATTTCAAACTTATTGGTATCAACATAAGCATAAAAGAGCTCTCCATAGTATTTATCCATGAGAGTTGCGCTTATATACCTTCCCTTTTCCACATCTGTTACATAAATCTGAATAGAGCTAAGCCTGTCATACTGAGTGACAAACTGCTGTGAGACGTGATACTCAGTATTGACGAATTCACTCTCATCAAGGCGTTGTCCTCCTGCTGAGAAGCTGTCGACCTTTGTCCAGATTCTAAAGGGAAATATACTAAGCACGGCAATGAGCGCCAACAGTAGTACCACGGCCCTGCATGCCGTTTTTTTATCTATAACTTTTCTCATATTTATCAAGCCTTTTCATCAAAAAACACTATCACTCAATAATACCATAGTGGTCCTGGCTTATCAAATCCCCGTACTGCCTGTATCAAGCAGCAAGGGTAGTGCAAACCATAAAATAACAACGTAGCGCACCAGGTATGTTGGCCCCAGGATTACGGTGAGCCAAACCAACAATATCGGTAAAAACGGCAGTATATTCCTGTAATCCTTTTTATACAGTCTGTAAGCAAGTACATACAAATAAATGATTATCAATAATCCCGGTGAAAACAGCAATGCCAAAGCTTTATAATCAGTATGAAACGATCCTATTGATATATATCTGTAGAGCTTATCAATTATAGGAATGAAACTATGACGCTCGCCCGGGAGCTCTACTTCGTATCCAAAGTAAGAGCTGTCATCATAAGTAAATGTGTAAACTGTGGTTCCTTTGTACACATTAATGTTGGCAGGTGGGTACCAGTATCCGTAGGATGTTAAAAGCCAGGCGTTCACATAGGTCATAGGGTGAGACTTAAAAAGCTTAATCCAAAGTTTCCAGAAAGCCGCTTTATCCTTCTCATAGAGCTCATTATTAAAACCAACCTTTACCAGATCCGAAACTCTTGGTGTGTATTTCACAAGATTTTCCTCCGGAACGTAGGACTCAAGAATAGTAATATCCTCTTTGGTCATAGAGTCTTTGTCATATGTATATACTCTCGCCATCTGCATGATAGGAACCGTGAGCATTTCCTGATGATGTGGCGTACTCGTTGTAAGAGCAGTCGACAACACTGTACTTATAAGCAGATACAGAATAACCGGTGTTACAGATATAGCCGCTATAGCCTTTGAGAGTTTTTTTCTAAAATAAAAAAGAAAAAACGGCACAAACACGATGTATGCATAAAAACCGTTATGTCTAAAGCAAGGAATCAAAACAGCGGCAGCTATAAAGGCTATGCATTTACCTTTATTTTTCAGAAACGCCTCAGGATTTTCTAAAAGTTCTACCAAAAGAACAGCCAAAAGAAGAAGCATTGCAGAAAAAAGCCCGTCTTTACTTGAACAGAGGGTATACATGACAATTGTAGGAAAAGCCCCATAATAAATTGTCCACAAAATTCGACTTTTCCTTCCAATACCTCTCTTTTGCATGTAGGCTATGACATAGGCAAGGACGCAGGTGATCACAATCATCTGCAAAAAGATATATACAAATATGCCAAGATTCCAGGAACCTGTTATTTTGTGGAAAAGTGCGATTGTTCCTCCAAGAAGCAGAACGTGAAGAAGTGGGTGATGCGTAGTGAAAGTCCTTGCCAGGACTTCATTAAGCTCTTCCTGTGCGTCGTAGACAAAAAAGCCGGGGAATTCTGCAAGAAGGACTACTAGCCCGAGGGATGCTAAAATGCCCCACGTACATAAGTGTTCCCTTGAAAGAAATATCTTTTTATCTGATGTATCAAGTGGTGATGCGCTCTTAAGTGGAAAGAGCCCAAAGAGTTTCTGCCCATTATGGGCCTCCTCATAATTGCGCCATACATGTCTGGTATCAATTGCAATAACTATAATAAGACAGGCCATTGTCAGCATTGCGTTCTTATCAGAAATATCCACTTTATCAAGCTTTTCAAGCTGATAGCCTATAACCAGAAAAAATCCTGTAATTATGCCAAATAAGCCTGACAAAAGCCAGGCTCTTAATTGAATCTTATTTTTGATTTTATTCCCCAATTTTCTTTCTGAATACACTTCTATGCCCCCAAGCAAAATCATTCCTCTTCGCACTCAGTGGTTTCCCTGATAACATACTGTGGATTCTTGTTCTGAGAGATGTAAACTCTTCCCAGGTACTCTCCTATCATTCCCAGCATAAGCATAACCATTCCGCCGATGAATATGATGGCGCTCATCATAGCTGAAAATCCCACAGGTACATTAGGATTTACAAATTTCTTTATTATAGTGTATATTCCGTATAAAAATCCCAAAAAAGCAAATATGCTGCCTGAAAGAGTCGCAATTCTAAGTGGCTTGATGCTGAAAGCTGTAAAGCCATTTATCCACAAGCCCAGGAGTTTGGCAAAAGTATATCCACTGGTTCCAACTTCTCTTTTCCTATGGTTAACATCTACGTTTACAATGTTCTTAGTGCTTCTAAGTACCAGACCGATCACATATGGGTATGAACTGTCATACTTAACCATCTCATCCACAACAAATCTTCTGACGCCAAAGTAGCTTGAAACAAAAAGATCTTTTGGCTTACCGAGCATCACACTTGCCATCCATTCATTCATAGCAGTTCCAAAGTTTCTGAAAAGATTGTGCTGCTTGTGACCATATCTTGCATAAACTGCATCTGAATCACCTTCGAGAGCAGCAAGAAGTTTTCCTACTTCATTGGCAGGTGTCTGTCCGTCATCATCAAGGCATATAACAAAATCACCTTTTGTCTGTTTAAGACCTGCCATCAGTGCTGCGTGCTGGCCAAAGTTTTTGGCAAAGGTTATGCCAAAAACTCTACCGTCAGTTCTTTTGCCTGCTATTTCTCTGATTTTCCCCCAGGTATTGTCAGGAGAACCATCATTGACAAGGATGATTTCGTAGTCATACTGCATTCCAGCCATTGTCTCATCTATTTCATTTATAACGGATTCCAGGGTTTTCTCTGATCTATAGCACGGAATCACAAAACTTACTGTTTTCTTTTTCATATTTTTTGCTCCATAAGTATCATATCACTTTTCTCCCCATCGCTGCATTCAACCATCGGAAGATCTTCTACCTTAACAAAGCCGGCGTACTCGTAGCTCTTAATTGCTGCCTCATTATAGGTAAATACTCTGAGGATGAGCTTTGTAAGTCCAAGTTCCTGCCTTGCATAGCCGGTGGCAAGAACAGCTGTCTCATTGCCATAGCCCTTTCCTATAGCATCATCCTCTCCAATAAATATACCATACTCTGCACTGTGGGCATCATTATCAATATCCCTGAAATACACGCTTCCAACAGGGCGATTGTTATTGTTTTTCTCACATATGATAAGCTGGACGACTTCGCCTGTTTCAACCTTTGTCTTTATCCAGTTCTCATGGATTTCTCTTGAAAAGGTTTCTCTATAAACAAAATTGTTCCTGACTCTCTTATTATTGCGCCACTTTACTATTAGATCTGTATCGTCTTTAGTCATAAGTCGCAGAGCTACATTTTCTCCGACAAGCAACATATCTTTTCACTCCTGAAATAATAATTCTTATCACTGCGCAAGGCTCACTTTGTAGATTGCAAAGGCATCTGCCACTGTATCCGCTTGTGTAATCTGAATATCATAGCCTTTCTCAACATAGTAGTCATTTAGCCACTGAATGTCCTCAGATTTATTCTGGACTATGTATACATTATCAAGAAGGATTGCATCCTGCATTGAATCAAAGCCAAAAGCTTTGAACTTCTTGTCTGTAAGAGGACTTTTTGACGCCCATCCTCCCATGAGATCATGGTTTGCATAGGAATTATCCACATTCTTGAACATTTTTTCTGAAAAGAATGTCTCCCCCTCCACCATATCTTCGCCGCAGGAAACACTTGTATATACATCTATAAAATAAAAATTATCTTTATTGTCTGCAAAATAATCATAGAGCGCATCGTAGTGCTGGCGCATCTTTTCCCTGGATGCCATCTCGGCTTTCAGGACAAAAACCTGATTAGGAATGGATACAATAGCAACAATTATAAGAGCTGCCAAAGCTCCCATGGCTATCTTAAGGCTCTTCTCTGCCCTTAAATAAAGCATTCCCAAAAGAACTACAATCTCCATAAGGTAAAGTGGGTGAGTAATCCTTATGGGGTCCCGGCCTCTTACGATTATATAGAGCCAGAGTGTCGTTCTACAGGCAAACAAAAGAGCTGTCAAAGCTACTGCAAGAATTGCTTTTTTCTTTTCTCTCTCTTTCTTAGGAAAAAGATACATCAAAATAACTCCGATATACAAAACAAATGCGACTACATTCCAGGGAAAATCTGTCACTGGATATTCAAAGCTCTTTTGAAAGGAAAAATGTCTTAATCTGTATAAATACTTACCTGTTGCCTGACAGAGACGTACCGTAAGCGGAAGCTCATCGGTTTTAAGCTTATCTGCGTACTCAGCTACAGCCCAAAGCGTATCCGCATTTATCTCTTCATCAAGCCCAAAATTGTAGTTCACAAGAAGCTGATGCTCACTTTCAGAAAGACCGATACTATCGTAGAATTCCTTATTCTCCGCATAATCAGGAATATACTGGAAATCATAGAGCTCTGTCCTTGCATTGAAAAGATCTGTAAAGTCCCTCCAACCAGCAGATGAATAGGCCAGCTTGTGGATAACCTGGCTTGCAACAATGATAAGTACTATGGAAACGAGGAGTTTTAAGTAGTTTCTAAACTCTTTTCCTGTAAGCGCCCATTTAATAAGTATTCCCACCATTACAACAGGAAGTGTCAGAAGAAGCATCTCTGAGCGAAGTAGATATGCTATGGCTATGAGAACTGCTGCCAAATATAGACTTTTATCTTTTTCCCTGTGAGAGAAAATCAAAATAACAGCTGTTGCCGATAAAAATCCGCAGGTGAAGGTATACTGAACAAACAGAAAATGTGCCCCAATAACTCCGAGCATCATAAACGGAATCGAAACAAGTGAAAATAGCCATAGTTTGCTATCCTTTGACATTTCAAGGAGTTTGTAAGTTATGACAAATACGCAAATGGCCTGGAGTAAACATAAAAAGATGCCGTACCAGTCAAGAGCACCAGATATTCTGTAAAGCACAGATATCAAGGCACTTATTGGATACAGCATCTGTATATTGTGTCCCTCCGGGACGCCTGTGTAGGCGCCGGAGAGCAGATCCTTCATCAGGACATCATCATTTAAGTCAAAAAAGTAGTCTCCACCAATAGCATTAAAGAGCATAACAAGGAAAGTAACTGCCGCACTCCCTTTCATATTTAAGCTTTTTGATGTATTCCCCATAATCCGGCTCCAAATTTAAGTAAATCTATAGTACTCCTTTACTCTCATTACAACTTCATCAAGATCTTCTTCTTTAAGGTTGTAGTACAAAGGAAGGCGAAGGAGTCTCTCGCTCTCTTTGGTAGTGTATTTGTCCTCTCCCCTAAACTCGCTAAAGCGAAGTCCTGCCTTTGAAGAATGAAGAGGAATATAGTGAGAAGCAGGAAGAATACCATTGGATTTAAGGTAATCGATAAGTCCCTGTCTCTCCTCAAAGTCCTTACACTTGATATAGAACATGTGAGCATTGTGAACGCACTCAGCAGGCACATATGGAAGCTCAATAAGTCCTTTTTCAGCCATATCTCTGAAGGCGTCATAATATCTGTTCCATGATTTAAGCCTGTTCTGATTTATCTCATCTGCAAGCTGAAGCTGAGCATAGAGATATGCAGCATTCATATCACTTGGGAGGTATGATGATCCAATCTCAATCCAACTGTATTTATCTACCTTACCAAGCTTGTAAAGTGTACGATTAGTACCTTTTTCTCTGATAATTATGGCATCGTCAACGTAGGTCGCATCTTTTAAAAGAAGTGCACCACCTTCGCCCATGCTGTAGTTTTTGGTTTCATGGAAGCTATAGTTACCAAAGTCGCCAATTGCACCAAGTGCCTTGCCCTTATATGTAGACATCACACCCTGAGCAGCATCCTCAATAACAAGAAGATTGTGGCGCTTTGCTATATCCATGATAGTGTCCATTTCACATCCGACTCCCGCATAATGAACAGGTACGATTGCTCGTGTTTTCTCAGTGATGGCAGCCTCAATCTTGGTCTCATCAATATTCATGGTATCAGGTCTGATGTCCACAAATACAATTCTGGCTCCACGAAGTGCAAAAGCATTGGCAGTAGATACAAAAGTAAATGAAGGCATGATAACTTCATCGCCTTCTTTTATCCCGGCAAGAATTGCAGCCATCTCTGTTGCATGTGTGCATGATGTTGTAAGAAGTGCCTTTGTTACTCCTGTCTTTTTCTCTATCCACTCGTTATCAAGAGCTGTATATTTACCATCTCCGCATATCTTCTGAGCTTCTACGCACTCTTTTATATAATCGAACTCTTTTCCTGTAAATGGCGGAACATTAAAATTAATTCTCATAATTCAAGCCTTTCTTCGCAAGTGAATCACTTCTTTTCAAGGAATATCTTTCTTGATATGAAATTATATACCATAACTACGCCTGTTGCACCAAACTTAAAGAATACATCTTTAGCAAAACCTGCGCTCATGATGCTCTGAAGCCATGGCCAATTCAGATAGATCATATCAAATCCGATGAAAAGACATATCTCATTGATTCCAAGACCAATGATACTAAGAACGAGGAAGATAACAAACTCTGTCTTCCTGCTCATATCCTCTTTTCTCTCAAAAACGAACTTAAAGCTGAGGATATAATTGGCTATAACAGAAACTGTGAAGCCAAGAAGCGCTGAGATCAGGTAATACTGTGGAAATGCGCTGCTAAAACCTGTAGTCTCAAAAACCACATTAAATATTCTGTAGATTACATAGTCAATGATGAATGCAATTACTCCAACAACACCAAATTTAGCTATCTGTGCCAAAAGTTTATTCATAATACAACTCCTATTATCTGTTTTCGGCGAATACAATAAAACGGTCGCCCTCGAAGACTTTATTATAATCGTGATTTACAATATAGTCCAATAAAATATCATATTTCATCCCTATGTTGGCATACTCTGCCATGTCTTTTCCAATGATTATGGTAGGTGTAGGCTCATCAGAAACTGACAATTCCATAAGCTGGTTATCGAAGTTATCAACGCTGTAACTGTCAAGATCCGGCCAGACAGTGTCAATAGCCGGGTACAAGTCAAAAAGATATGAAACTCCCGGAATTCCGCCGAATAAAATAACTTTCGTTTTCAAAAGATCGTTTTCACTAAGAATCCCCGAAAGTTCTTCTAAAGTCTCTGCATTATACTGTGTAGTAACCATATTTTGGGCCTTTTCCACATTTACTAAGGTATCCCTCTTTGTTCCGTCAGCACCATCCATAAATGAATATCCAAAATGGAAAAGAGCTCCCTGAATAAAAAGAACTACAAGAATAAATGTGAATATTGCTTCCCACGCAAAGTTAAAATGGGCCTCTCCTGCTCTTTGCATCATTCTTCTAAAGAGCCACAGAACTATTGGTGCAATGATGAATAAGTTGTTAAGTATCGGAAACGTATAGTTATTGCTGCCGATCGGTGTTACCAGTATAAGCATTAGGGCAGTAAACGCCAGGGTTTGCTCCTGTCTGCTTCCGTTTAAGATTCCAAGGCTTCCAATAATGGATAAAATGATGCCAAATATAATGAACATCATTGCTGCCTGAAACATGGAGTCATAATAATAATAGTTTCTTGTAAAGACTCCGGTTGCAAAATAGTACTTTGTAAGAACTAATATTCCGCAGATAAACAGAATCTTTTTTATCATCACGTACTTTTCAGGAAGAAGCAAAAACATAATAATTCCGGCTGCAACGCATGGCACCATTATGACCATATTAGAAATTGAAGTCATATAAGCTTCAATAATAAGACCAATCATACCACCTGAAGAATAATCAGATGCTCCTTCTGTCATACCAAAAAGGCCCATGATCCCGGAAACATAAGCACTAATGCCGTACTTTGCAACAGTAAATATAAAGGGAACAACAAATCCTGCCACAAATCCAAGTATACAAACGCCCGTCCTTTTAAGTATTTCCTGAAGTTTGTCCTTTGTTATACATCCGTAAAACCATAGAACCAGGATCAGTGCAGCTTCAACAATATTGGGGAACCTTACCATAACACTGAGTCCAAGACAAACTCCTGCCACAAAGAGGTAAAGATTTTGCCTTTTCCAGGCAAATATTCCAAGCAAAAGAAAAACCGTCCCAAGGGTAAAAAACAGATACGTCAGGTAATTATAGAGTATAACTCTTGGGCTAAAGCAGATGCTCTCTGCGATGAACTCACCGATAAATATCATCCATCCCGGCATAAAGCCCTTTAGGAAATAGTAAGAAACAAGGGCAATAATACTGGTTACAAAACTGCAATATATGCTAAAGCCAAGCATGGTATCTGCGCCGGGAAAGTGCATGATCACTGCGCCGAAAACGTTGCTCAAATATGTTGAAAAGAGCCACATAGGGTTTAGCGTCTCTATAAATTCATAATTGGTAAGGGAATACATGGTGTCAGATATATCAAGCCCCTGATTGACACCAATTAAAGGGTAAAATAGCAGAACCACCGGAAAGAGATATCTTTCCAGCGGCGATTGATACTTTTTGAAATTATAAAAATAGCTTCTGATATTTTTTAACATAAGTCCTGATCCAACTGTCTTATTTTGTTAAAGAGCCAAGTGTTATGCAAGACTCTGCCTACGTATTCAAAAATCATTTTGCGAACCCAGTCAACAAATACTCCCGCCGCGAATATGATCACAATCGAAGCTGCCAAATGAAGAGCATAGAGAGGTACGCTGTAAATCGGAACTTCGCCGATTATATGCTCAATCCACTCAACCCATCTGTCTTTCATTTCAATGTGCATATGAAGCAGATAAACACCAAATGTAAATGGCGCAACAAATCTGATAACATCCGCTGCCTTATTTTCTTTTACCCTGTAATATCTAAAGAATGAGAACAATCCCAGGGACCCTGTCAAAGTGAAAAAGAAATTAAGGTGAATAGGAACCTCTGCGTAATAGATAAAACCACCTGTTACCAGATTAATATAGTATAAAACAAAACTCATAACAGCAATTATGACGCCTGATACAAGGAAAACAATCATGCTGTTTCTTGCATTGTAAAATACCTTTACATTGTACTTGCGGATATATGCCGCAATAAGGTAAAGGACTATGAACCATCCAAAATCATAGCCACAGTGGTCCGTAACAAACATTACCGGAACAAAGCTCTTTATAAAACAGAACCATATAAGAAGCCCTATTATAACGGCTTTCATCTGCTTTCTTGAAAGATTATGAATACCTGCGTTAAGTACAGGTGACAACACGTACATGATGATATAAGCTGTCACAAACCAGTAGTGCTCGGAAGAAATCGGGAAAACATACTGCGCAATCTTATAGATATTGTCAGCAGGATGAACCACATATGTTCCCGCAATCATCAAAGAAATGGAAATAAGTATCGTATAAAAATAAACCTGACAAATAAGCTGAAGGATACGACTGACTTTGACCTTTGAACCTGAGAGAAAATAACCGCTTATAAATACATAGGTGTTCAGTCCCGTGATGCAAAAGGCTTCAAGGATAGTGGCATAGGCCTGAACTCCCGTGACATGCTCTCCAAGGTGAAGCAGCGTATCGCAGTGAGCGTTATAATGTAGTACCAATATCATAACCATTGCTATTATTCGCAAGAGTTCAAAGTTAGCATTTCTTTTTGTCATTTGATCACGGCCTTTCCGTCAGTTATGCTGTAAACCATATCACATTTTTCAATAGTCTGAAGTCTGTGGGCAATAATAACAAGTGTCTTTCTGCCATGAAGACGATTGATAGAATCCATGATAGCTGCCTCTGTCTCGTTATCAAGGGCAGATGTGGCTTCATCAAGAACAAGTACCTCCGGATCCTCAAAAAGAGCTCTGGCAATACCGATTCGCTGTCTCTGTCCACCTGAGAGTCTGATTCCTCTCTCGCCAATCTTGGTATCAAGTCCTTCAGGAAGGCTTCTTACAAATTCATCAAGGGATGCCTCCTTAAGGGCCTGCCAAACCTTGTTGTCATCGATCTCATCATCAGCGTAGCCAAAAGCCACATTTTTTCTGATAGTTGAATCGATCATAAAGATTGTCTGAGGAATATATCCAATATTTTTAAGCCATTGTGGATAGTGCTCCATTACATCGACGCCATCGGCATAGATGTGGCCACTAACAGGCTTTAAAAGTCCCAGCATAACATCGACAATAGTCGTCTTTCCGGCGCCTGATGTTCCAACAATACCAACTGATTTCCCAACAGGTATCTCCATATCGGCATTATCGAGAATGAGTTTATCTGTTCCCGGATATTTATAGGAAATCTTATCAAGGTTGATACTCTTAAGTACAGGGAGCTTTTCAACGTCTTTCTTTTTCCTGTAGTCTGCACTGTCATAAGATATAGAGCCATCGTGTATCTCCATCTGAAGATTGTCACTTACATTCATAAGAAATGGCTCAAAATAAGCAATTGATGTAAGGTAGTTATTTATTCTGTTGGCACTTGGAAGGAGTCTTGCTGCAGCAGCTGCAAGGACTGTAAGCTGAGGAAGGAGCTGTGTGAGGCTGGTTCCTCTAGCCATAACTACCAGCATATATCCAACCATTCCGGCAATAGCTATAGTCTCGATCAAAAGCCTTGGTGTTGAATTGTAAAGATTGTACTTCTGAACAGCATTTACATAGCCTGCTCCACAGTCTGCATATCCATTTATGAAGTAATTTTCTTTATTGGCAATCTTGATTTCTTTTATACCTGTAACAGACTCATCGATCCACTTATATAGTCCGCTGTAATAATCCTGGTTTTCCTGTCCTGCCTTGGTCATGACCGGCTTAATGAAGTACTTGATAACAAGCAGTACCACCACAAGGAGAACTGCGATTGTAATAGTCATCTCTGCGTCCTGACTGATAAGGATAGCTACAAGGCAGATAAATACGATAATCTCACTTATGAGCTGAAGGCTGCTGAGGATAAGGCCATACATGTTATTAACATCAGATGTTATGTTTCTCTGAATAACACTTGTGTCAGCATTTAAATAGTACTCGTAAGGTCTTTGCATGAAGTTGATCATCATGCGCCTTGATGTAGCAAACTGATTGGTATATACAAATCTGAGCTGAACAACGTTCATGAAGTAAAGGAAGATATTCTTAACTACAAACACAAAAATTAGCATTACCATGATCAGGGCTGCAAGTTGAGTTGGAGATGTAAAGCCAAACAGGTTATAAATAAATGAGAGCACCTTGCTCTTTTGGATTTGCTCAGGATCAACAACCACCTGCATAACAGGAGCTATAAGCGCTATTCCCATGGATTCAAGAACACCACCTATAAGCATCATTATAACTATGCCCACCATCTGCTTCTTTTGTCTGGCATCAAGGAGCTTCATAACCTTTTTGTAAATCTTACGCATAAAAATAAACCCTTCTGATTTTAATCTGTTATAGCCTCATTCTGTCTGTGTATCTCGGGAGCTTCATATTTGTCCATGAAGTCGTCGCCCAGATATATCTTCTCATCCACAAATTGAATGGAATCAACAACAGTGTACACAGAGACAAGTCTGTCAAATCTGACGTTCTCAATGAAGTTTAGCATTTCCATTGGAAAAGAACCATCAAGAAGACAAGCATCAGGAAATTCCTTTTTGTAATCTAAAAGATCCCTTGGATGTTGTTTTATAATAACACTTGATTTTTGACCATTTATTGTTCCATAATCCCGAATAATATCCTTAAATATTTTAGCCCTGGTGTCAAGGTCACATAAAGGTTCTGATAAAACAAGGAGAGTTTTTCCCTTTCCTTCCACTTTTTCCTGGATTTCTTTTGGGTTATCCACAAAAAGTTCAAGCATAAGGTTCTTTTCTTCCTGAGTAAGCCTGTCAGTCAATGCTTTTCTTGGAAGTTCCACGTACTTAGGGCACGGATATTTAAGCACGGATATATCATTTACTTCCATATCGATGCAATATCTTCCATATCCATTTTGAATGTGGATAAGTCCAAGGGATGCAATAAAGGCCTTAAGCTTAAAGTGTCCTCTGTTATCGTACCTTGCTGTGTCATAGTATCTTATGCAGTCAAGGCCATCCTCGATGGCATGGTACCTTATTTTTTTATAATTCAGATAATACCCTATAGGATCGGAATCACAGAAAACATAGATTTCCTTGTACTCATTAAAATCCACAGGTACATACTGCTCCTGAAGCTGACCAAATTTTCTGCAGAACTTTATCCTTTTGAGCATATTTACTGCGATGTTACCTGAGTTTTCCTTAAGAGGCGCAAGCTCAGGGAAAAATGTATCAAGCTTTTCATCGTATTCGTAAACTTCGTCAAATATGGGGCTCTTTTTAGCTCTCTCCACCATTCTGCCAAAGTTATTGGACATTTTGGAAAGAACAAGGGTAGCCTTCCCGCCGTCTGCAATCTGAAATTCTTTTAAACATGCCACATACACATGATAAAAGGTGTGGCATACATATATTCTGTCTTTCATTTCAATTCTTTTTTCCGCTTCTTAATCCCCTGTAGAACCACAGTAATCTGTAGTACAAATAAAAGAACAACTGTGATTTCATCTGATAAGCTATGAGCTTTTTCTCTTCAGGGTGGATCTTTTCTAAATAATATGAGTTATTTTGAAAATCCGGAAATGTCTCCTTCATTTCTTTTGCAAGTGCTTTGGTAAAAGAGTAACACCCTTTTAGCCTTGACTGCTTAGGCATAGCTGAGAACAACGTATTCACATAAAATAACACTGTATACTGAAATTCTATCTCAGGTCTATAGTCCTCAAAATAGCCATTATCTCTGGCTTCCTGTATTATCTGTCTTCCGGCACTCATCCTGTCTTCAAGATTTTTTCTGGAAATGCTGTGGACAGTTGATGCCTGATGCTGGTAGTAAAAATACAAAGGCTTTGGTATGTACTCAAAGTGTTTGGACCTTAGCATCCACGTATTGCTCACGGCATTGTCTTCATAAAAAATATTCTCAGGAAAAACCTCTAGCTTCTCTTTGGTTCCCGGCTCATAATCTCCGACTATGAGATCTCTTTTGTATACCTTAACTACAAGGCTTCCGGTTTCAAGAAGAAGATTTTTATAACGCTGTTTATCCATAACACCTGTTTGTGTTTCATTGTTGTTGTGGACTATCTTACCAACCTTAAAGCTGTGCTCATCTGTAAGGCAGTAGTCACATCCAACCATGTCTGCCCCTGTTTCCTCAGCTTTTTTAATGAGCCTTTCATAGTAATCAGGAACGATCCAGTCATCCGCATCAATAAATCCAAGCCACTCTCCCTTTGCCCTGGCAAGGCCAATGTTCTTGGCTCCCCCCTGATGAAGGTTAACAGGTGAATGAACAGCTATGAATCTGTCCGGATAATCTATTTGAAACTGCTGTAATATCTCATATGAATTGTCTGTAGAACAGTCATCAACTGCTATGATCTCATAATCAGAAATTGTCTGATTCACAAGGCTTTTTAAGCAAAAATCCAGTTTTCCATCTCCGGCCATATTGTAAACAGGCACTATAATACTAAGTTTCATAACATCT
This sequence comes from Butyrivibrio proteoclasticus, assembly GCF_900115735.1. Lineage (GTDB taxonomy): Bacteria > Bacillota > Clostridia > Lachnospirales > Lachnospiraceae > Butyrivibrio > Butyrivibrio proteoclasticus_B. The sequence goes on along the minus strand of NZ_FOXO01000001.1, from coordinate 20,107 downwards.
CCAATATCTCCCCGGCAATTCTTTCTGCGCCCTTACCATCGATAAGATTTCTGGCTTTATCGCTCATTCTTTTCCTAAAGCCTTTATTATCAACAGATGCAGTGCCCCAGGTAACTATTTTCTGAACCAGTCTGTGGTCATATCTTGCATCGCCTGCATACCTTACTGCTCCGGCCTTATCAAATGCTTTTACAAATTCCATCTGATTGTCTGCCATGCTGAAAACTACTGTTGGAACACCTATTGCGCACAGTTCATAAAGTGTGGTTCCTCCTGCGGAAATTGCAAGATCCGCCTGCCTCATGATATCAGCCATGTCTGAAACGCCTTCATACAGCGTAACCGATGGATTTGCTGCGGCAAACTCTCTTAATTTCTTTTTATAATCCTCTTCAAAAAGATCTCCAACTATGACAAGGCATCCAAAATCATTGTAAGCAAGCACCTTTCTGCAAGGGCTGTTCTCAGAATATATCTCCTCTAATATATTTCCAATCACGTGGTATGGATCTGTCCCACCAGATGAAAGAAAGGCTTTTCTTGCATGCTCCCTTACTTCGTAGTCGCTTTTTGAGAACTGACTTCTAAGGGGAGAATACTTAACTCCAAGGAGCTGTTTTTCTGCACTATAAAAGCCCTCAGGAATCTCAAGGTCATAATTTATTATCAGATCAACCGGGTAATCAAACTTATAGAGATCGTCTATATATCCGGTTTTAGTAGATAACGAATGCTTTTTTATAATGTCGTTTAGCTTGTCAAAAAACTCTTTTTCCAAATAATAGGAATCCATCAAAAAGAAATCCGGCTTTTCTGAAACAAACATATCTTCTAAGATTTTGAAATCTTCCATTGGATCAGAAAAAATTGTATTCAGAACTCTTGTCTCATAGCTCACGCCATCCTTTTGGGACAAAGAAGTTAAAATATCGCGGCTCTCTTCGTCAGACAGGATGAAAATGACTGTTGCCCCAAGGTCATTCAGCTCTTTTGCTATAGTCATACATCTTCTCATGTGTCCAAGTGCGATTGTTTCATTTGCATTTGCTTTGATCCAGATCTTTTTGCTTCCCATTGCGCCTCCATTCAGCAAAAATCTTCTTTGTGAAGTGGTTCACCTCTAAACAAATCTTTTGAAGCTATCTTACCTATTACATTATCATACTCTACGGGAGGAAGGCCATTTCCCTGCTGAGGTCTTATAGACCTTATGTTCTCAGGTGTAAGCGCCTCTCCCTTTTTAATGTCATTAACTATGAAAAGAGATCTTGCTCCTTCTCTTTCCTTTTCCTGAAATGGAGTCAGTTTATAATCCCTGCTTCCAAGAGCTTTTTCAACTATCCTGATACTCTTTACCATATCAGCAAACTCTTCAGGCTCCATAGAAAAAGCGCCATCTGCTCCGCCATCTGCTCTTCTTAAGGTCAGGTGTTTCTCAACCATTCTGGCTCCAAGAGCTACTGCTGCTGTAGGAACTGTTCCTCCCATTGTGTGGTCAGAAAGTCCCATGATACAGCCATATTCATCCGAGAGTCCCTGTATCATATTGAGATTAACGTCTTCGTAAGGAGTTGGATAAGCTGAAACACACTTAAGTAAGATGATGTCTTTATTGCCTTCCTGAAGACATGCCTCGATTGCAAGTCTGATGTCGTCCATTCTTGCCACTCCTGTTGCCAGGATCATAGGTTTCTTTTTGGCTGCGCAGAGTCTAATGAGCGGAATATCCGTAATCTCATAGGACGCGATCTTGATGGCCGGCATGTTCATCTCTTCTACAAAATCAAGGGAAGTCTTATCAAAAGGAGTTGAAAAACAGTCCATGCCAAGCTTATTGGCTTCTTCCATAAGCCTTGGCTGCCACTCCCATGGGGTGTAGGCTTCCTGATAAAGCTTGTATAAAGTCTTCCCATCCCAAAGGGTTCCGCCATCTATCTGGAAATAACTCTTGTCACTGTCAATTGTCATAGTATCGGCTGTGTAGGTCTGAAGCTTTACTGCATCTGCTCCTGCCTCTTTTGCCGCATGTATAATCTCAATTGCTCTGTTAAAATCATTGTTATGGTTTGCTGACATCTCAGCAACAATATACACAGGATCGTCCTTGCCAATGTAGTGATCAGCAATCCTGATCCTCTGGTTTAACTCAAATCTGGGCATTTAAAATCCTCCCTGGATATGGTTCTTCATCATGAATTCCTCGTTAGTCCATGGACTTCTGGCTTCGTAAAAAGAACCATCACTCTTTTTTACATATACCGCAGGAAAATAGTGTATAAAAAGTGGTGTAAGGCAAACTGTATATCCACCCGCATTTGTGAACACTACTCTGTCTCCTGCCTTTAATTCCGCAGCTTTTTCAACCGGGAACATTCTGTCGTATTCCATACATGTAGCACCGCAAACCATCTGATTTAGGATAACAGATCTGTCAGTTGCTTCCCCCTTATACTCAAGTCTGTGTGGATACCACCTTCTGGTAACCTGGGGATTCATATTGACTCTGCTTCCGTCAATTATTACATATCTATGCTCTCTTACATCCTTTGTATCAATAACACTCGTCACAAAATTAAAGCTTGATGAAACCATGGATACACCGGGTTCCATAACAAGTTTTGTCTTATTCACATCAAAATGCTCTGAAAGCACCTCTGCTATTGCAGGTACATAATCTCTAAAGTCGGGTTTTCCCTCTACTCCGCCGTAGTAGCCGCCTCCCATGTCCACATAGTCAAGAGAAAGGTCAAACTCTTTTGCCACAAGGACAGCGACTTTGGCCAGAGCTTTATAAGCCTCAGTAGATCTTGATTTTGTTGATGAGTGAAGGTGCAACCCCGCAACTCTTACATTTGAAAGAGATTTGATCTTGTTTATTACCCTTTCAAGCTCTCCGTTTTCATAGCAATAGCCAAATCTGCTTCCCTCTTCATCTGCCAGAACTTCATCAGGAATAAGCTTTGCTATGTCATAATTTACCCTGACACCTACATTAAATGTCTTATCAGGGTGTGACCCCGAAAGTTCTTTTAACCATTCAGGCTCGTAGTTTGAATCCATATTCACAAGGCCACCCTTTAAAAGAACTTCCCTAAAGGTATCCTTGTCCTTAATAGGTCCGTTATAGATAATATCAGAGGCTCTAAAGCCTATTTTTCTGGATAATTCGTACTCTTCCTTTGAAACGACCTCAGCAAAAAAGCCGTTATCCCTAAAGTGAGCAAGAAGCCATGGAAGGGAGTTAGTCTTTACTGAATAAGAACAGATGTAATTATTCCAACTGTCCTGCAGTGCGGTTTTCAGCATATTGATATCCGCATCAAGTGCGCTCTCATCGATCCTATAATAAGGTGTTTTAAGTGAGGCATCGTCAAAGAGCTTATTCTCAGCGCTAGCTTCTCTTTCCTTTTTGGCCTTGAGAGCTTTGAATTTCTCCTCGGCAATTCTCCAGTCCTCAAATGTATCTATATCCTGAACTTCATCTTCGCTTAGGATAACAGGGACCATATCATCCACATCTGTTGTGTTATCCCTGAAGAAAGCGTCAGTCCTGCAGGCATAGAACTGGCCGCTGTCGTGATAGAGCTTTTCAAGGTCCTGGGATCTTGTAGTTGCAAACTCAGGATACTTTCTCACAAGTCTCTCGTTTTCTATAACAAAGCCCCTCTGTGGAGGATATGAGAACTGTGTAACAGGCGTTACTGATTCATGTGTATCGAGACATTTCATAGCTTCTAAGAGTCTTTTTGCTGTAATAAAAGGAGCTGTTGGGTAAATGCAGCAGAATCTGTCAAACTCAATGCCTCTTTCTTTATAGGCACCTAGGACTTCAGCAATTACTTCGTCTGTTGTTGCAAAATCACCTGAAGTCTCATTGGACCTCATGAAGGGAACCTTCGCTCCGGCTTTTTTGGCAACTTCAGCTATAGCCTCGTCATCAGTTGAAACCATTACTTCATCAAATGCTCCGCTTTCAATAGCAGCAGATATTGAATATGCAATTATGGGCCTTCCGCAAAATTCCCTTATGTTCTTTCCGGGGATTCTTTTGCTTCCGCCCCTGGCTGTGATAATTGCAACGCTGGTCACTCCATTACCTCCTACGTATACATCAATTTATACCTATCTAAATCCGATCGGATGCGGATACCGTAACCGACCTAAATACGGTCGCTAACGGTAACCAGCTCCACTTCAAACTCGCTTTTTATCTCATCGCACAAACGGTCAAGTTCTTCTTTGGATGAGCCTTCAAGTATAAAGAAGCCTCTTCCCATGATTGAAGCACCGTTTGTCACTTTTCCGAGAGTCATGCCATTTTCTATATTGCAATTCCATGCCTTCAAAGGATATTTTTCCCTAAGAAGATTTTCATCCGGCACCTTATTTACTCTGACATTTTCAAAATCAAAATACCTAATCACCATGTGCTTTTTAACATTGGGTTCAAAAACATATCTTCTTCCAAGGTCAGGAAGTGCATACTTTATAAACTCTACAACCTCATCAACTCCGCTTGCCATTGGAGTAAAGAGATTGTGCAGATTGTGACCCGATGGTCTTGCTGAAGTCTCAATGATAAATGGCTTTCCATTTACGTCTTTGATGATATCAGCGTGGATAAGGTTATTCTCAAAGCCCAGAGCCTCTCCAGTCTTCTGCATAAGGTCTTTTACCTTTTCAAAAAAGGCTTTGTTTTCCTCATCCTCAATTATAGAATAATAGCCTACACACTCCCTGTAAGGTGGAAGTGTATTTCTCTTACCCCTAAGAAGAATCAGATGAAATATTCCGTCAGTGAATACCCCGTCAACTCCATATTCAGGACCTTCTATACAACTTTCAATGCAGTAATCCTCATCATAAGGCTGCTCAAGCAAAAAGCCTTTTACCAGATCTTCTCTTGTGTTGAATATCTGAACGCCTCTGCTTCCCGAGCCAAATCTGGGCTTAACCACAACAGGAAACTGCTCATTAAGCTCATCTGGATTGCTGTATTCACAACCCGCAGGAATAAGATAAAGCTCTGCGTTTCTAAGTCCTCTCTCGCTTAAGATCCTGTGAAACTCATATTTATCAGTGCAAAGCTTTGCCGCATGTTCTGAAACACCACAAAGTCCATAGTGGTCATTGACGGCTCCTGTAGTTGTAAGGTACCTTCCGATGGGCACCGGTAAGATCACATCCGGCCTGTTTTCATCGAGTACTTCCAGGACTTTTTCCACATCTCTTATGTCTACGACAAAGGACTTATCGGCTGCCTTAAGTCCCGGTGCATTAGGATCTCCGTCAAGGGCAACCACTTCAATGCCCATTTCTTTTGCTTTTCCAATTGTATATATTGACTCCGAGCTGGCGCCAATGACTGCTGCTCTCATATTTTCCCTCGCTTCATAATTATATCATGCCCTAGGCTGATTCTTAGTTTAATTCATAGGTGGTCCACATATCTTCACCGCTTATGTAGGTTTTTGTTCCAATACTCAAACAAGAATCCAAAAGATTCCTTATAGCTTTCTCCTGACAGTCTTCGTCAGCTACATAAAGAATAATCTTTTTTGCGTCTGTGACACCTGTGTCAGTTAGAGGCTCAAGGTTTTCTTCATTCATATAGAACACCTTGTCATACTCTAATAGTTCATCTGTTAAACGCCACACATTGTAGGGCGTTGCAGGATTATACATAACAACTGCTACAAAATCCTTGTTATCCTGAGCATACTGAATTTTGGCTACATCTTCTTTGTAGAGGAATAGCACATTTCCATCATAGATAAGGCCCTTCAAAAGAAACGCTGCCATAGCTGCAGTAAATGCGTAAAGGTAAGTCTTATTATCTGCCGCATCGAACACATAGTAAATATCCCAGAAAAGAAGAAGGATAATAAGACCATATATTGGCATCTCGTACCTGTTTGAAGCACTTCCAACCAAAAGAGCTGATTTTGCAGTCAAAACAAAATATCCCAAAGATCCAATAGTCAAAAGAACTGCTTCCTGTTTTATCTTTTTGTGCTTTTTATTTTTTATCATCAGAGCCATAATGGCCATTACCAGTAAAAGAACTGCTATTATAAGTCCTCCTGCAAAAACATAGTCATTAATAAGTCCGATGAAAAAAGAAAGCCTTAAAAGTGAGTTCTTTATATCAAAAAGACTTCCTGCTGCATCACTTCCCCTGTATCCTCCAAACATATGATGAACGCTTGCAGGATAAGTAAGCACTGCAAGTCCAAGAGATACAGCACAGGAAGCAACATAGATCAGTGTATTATAGACATCTTTTTTATAAAAGAACATCCATACCGCAAGGCTAAATCCAATACTTACAAAAAAGAAAATGTAGAAATATTGGATAAGAAATCCTACATAGGAAACGGCCATTACAGGTAGCATTAGTTTTATGATAAAATTTTTTACTCTGTTCTTATATCTGTCATATTCCTGCATTACCCTCACATGGGTGTAAGCGCAAAGAAATACCGCTGCTGTGAGCCAGGCATACATTCTGATGAGCATATTGCATGAAATGGTCGCCGGATTAATTCCCCAAAATATAAGAGTCATGACTTTTACATAGTAAGGAATCCCAAGTCTGTTCATCAGCGCTGTCAATGTCAGAAATGAGATAACAAAAGCTATCAAATTGGCAATAATCCCTGTCCACTTGGTAAATGTTCCCGGCACAAAGGAGCAGAGTGTATGGAATATCATATAATACACAGGCGGATGTACATCCCAGGACTGAACAAGCTTCACAAGCCCATAGTTAAAGCCTTCTCCCTCTTTTACTACGAATTCGTCAAGGATTGTCTGTCTGTCCTGCCACTGTCTGTCAGGTTCATAAAGGCCAAGGCTTCTGTTTGATGAGTAGTAGGTATAGTACTCATCCTCGTGAAAGCCTTGTTTCTGAAAACCATAGTACACACTGACTAGAAGCGATATGAACATTATTATGTAGATTGAAGCTCTTTTGATATTACTCATAGTCCTCTTACCCTGGCATGTGCCTTTCGAACAAATCTTGGGGCCGGCGCCAGTATGCAAAGATACATTTTCTGCTTTGTGGTCAATAGTGGGTTAGACACTATTTTTCCAAAGTTTGCCCTGATATTTTTAACAACATCCATGTAAAATCCATTGTCTTTTGTCATCTTGGAAACAGGTATGTGCAAAAGATAATCAAGCCTTTGAACAAAGCCAAATCTCTCAGCAACCTTTGTAAGTTCAGGGTAGTCCTTTTTCACCAGTTCAAGCGCAACATCAGCATTTCTCACAATGTCGGTAAAGACTGATGGAAAATAGTCCCTATCTTCCTTGTTTTTTCTGGAGTTGCTGCCAAGCCTGTAGAATACGTGATAATACTGCTCAGGCAGGATAACAAGCTTATTAACATACTTCATGACATGTATCATGAGGTAAAAATCTTCGTTGAGCTCGCCTTCAGGAAATCTAAAGCCCTGATCAAAGATCCTTTTCCTGGTTATCTTGGTGCAAAAAGAGGCATCTCCCACGTGCATAAGAAGCCTTTTCATCTGCTCTGCAGGACTTATTATCTCTTCGGTGGCAGGTGGAGTTACAACATTGGGAAGTCTTGTTCCATCTTCTGCTATCTCATCTCTTGAAATCTGCACCATATCCGCATCATTTCGCTCTGCGGCCTGCACCAAAGTTGAATACATACGCTCATCAACAAAATCGTCGCTGTCAACAAAGCCAAGGTACTCTCCCTTAGCTGCTTCGATGCCAACATTTCTGGCACTGCTTGATCCTCCGTTTTCTTTGTGGATAACTTTCACATTGGTATACTTTTTTGCGAGTTTTTCTGCAGTTATAAGTGTCCCATCCGTAGATCCGTCATCTACAACGATTATCTCAAGAAGGTCTTTTGGATAATCCTGCATTGCCACAGATTCCACACACTTTTCAAGAAGCTTCTCCACATTGTATGCAGGTATGATTACAGTCAGCGACTTATTTAAACTAGCCATTTACAATCTCCGTATTTTTTACAGGAACATTCATCTGAAGGTAAAGGTCATAACCGATGATCAGAATGATCACAAGCATAGCGCATGTAAGTGGCCACAGTGAAAGAACAGTTGAGCCAAACAAGAATCTTGTATATGTGATCATAGTAATAACCTGAAGTGCCGCGCATATAGGCATTTTCTTGTAGCTAAAAAGTGCATATACAACAGTGAGTATTTCAGGAAGATATCCATATCTTTCGTGCATTGCAGGAAGGCAGAAACAGCATACCTCCGCTGTAAATATAACAAGGGTTATCATAAATCTTGTGGTAACTTCAAACTTCTTTTTATATGAATAGTAAGCTATCATACCCATTATAATGACAGTAGCCATTGTTCCGGCTGAAATGATTATCTTTCTCATATCCTTAGAAAGGTCTGAAGCGATAATGGTGTAGATACTTGGATAGTTCATTGAAAGCCTCGAAAACATAGTTACCTGTTTTCCATAGATTCCAAGAAGGTCTGCCCAGCTTCTTCCGGCAATTGCGCATGGGATCATAGCTGCAACATGAACTACAGGAACCCATAAGATGTATCTGATCTTAATTCTGTTCTTGAGCCACATGATTATGATAAATGGCATAAAGAAAATGGCCTGCTGCTTGAAGCTATAAGATAACGCAAGATATATAAATGCTCTGTTGTCTTTTCCTTTGATAACACTGAGAAGAGATAAAAGAATGAATGATGTAAAGATAGAATCATTCTGAGCCCAGGCTGCGCTGTTTAAGACAACTGAAGGAAGGAACATAACTGCCGCAAAAGCCATAAGAGACTTCCTTACACTTCCGGCTGTAACATTATATGTAATTCGCATGATGGTAACAGCCGCAACATAATCAAATATCACAGAGACTGTTTTTACCAGGTACATATCGTCGATTCCTCCGCCAATGTAGTGAAGGATCACAATTATATACTGGAACATGCAGTTGTAATCGAAGGTGCTTGCATCACTGACACCGGGCTTTATTCCAAGGTAAGCAAAACCGCCGGCCTCATGACACTCTCTCATCCAATCCGCAAAAGCAAGAGTGTAGTCACCTGACGCAATGTCGTAAAGTGATAGCCTGAAGTAAAGTCCAAGACACGCAATGATCGTAAAAAAGAACAGATCAAAAAGCGTGATGTTCACTCCAAAAATAGTAATCTCTGTTTCAAAAAACTTGTCGATAGATCTCATAATTTCCTCATTATTCTAAGTGATTATCTTCCTGCATGGTCCTAATAAATCCTGCAGGTTTTATATTAATAGCTTCGCTCATGGGGCCGTCTGGCGAAGAGATAGGCTTTTTCCCTTCCAGAAATTCACTGCAAAATCTCACAAATTCCTTTGCTGCATTCTCGGCATTCCACAATTTTCCTATAGTTTCTCTTGCTTTTCCACCAAAGTTCTCTATGTTTTCCCTGTTTTCAAACAGGCTCAGGACCTTCCCGGAAAAATCCTCAAAGCTTCCATTAACATAAGAATATCCATTATAGCCATTCTTTATCAAAAATGGAACAGCACCCGCTTCTCTTGAAGCAACAACCGCGCAGCCACAGCCCATGGCCTCGTTTACAACTGCTCCCCAGCCTTCGAGGTAGTTACTGGTAAAAAGAAATACATCAGAAGCCTTCATGTAATCCAAAACTTCCGTAGGGCTCTTTTGTCCAACAAAATTCACAACATCTGTAAGTTCCTTATCTGCTGTAAGCTTTTCCAGTGCCTGCCTCTTGTTGCCATCTCCCACAATATCAAGAGAAAAATCATATCCCTTTTCCTTAAGTAGTCCTGCAACCTTTACAGCAAATTCGGGATGCTTTAATTTGATAAGTCTTCCCGCCCAGCAGATCTTAACTTTTCTGCCGGATATCGGCTCTTTATCCACATTTATGCTGCTGACTTCCGGAAAATATCCCCATTTTAACTTCTTATGTGGATAACAGTGGATAAGATCAAAGTCCGATGCCACGTAAGCCCCGGCACACAAAAGATATACCGGCTTATCCCTGTAAACAAAGTGCTGATGATACTTTTTAATGAGGCCTCTTGGGCTTACCGCCTTCCACTGGCCCTCTCTGTAGATTCTCTCACTGAGCCTGAATGAGAGCTTTCCTGATGAAAGTCTCTTTTTTTCAAGATTCTCAATAAGCTCATCGGACCAGCCAAAGATCACAACATCACTGTCTGAAATAAGCTTTTCGCACTTTTCCTGATCTTCGTAAAAAAGCTCAACATAGGAAAAAGCTTTTGGGTCAACAGCCCATCCCATCTCTATTCGCTCTTTTTCCATGGGACTTGTCTGGATAAAAGTAAAAGAGCCTTTTCCGGCCACCTTCTCCATAGCATTGCAGAAAGGGATCTGATGGTGATTTATATAATTGGATACAAAAGTAATTACCATGTTTTCCCCTTATTTACCGCTGATCTCATCATATATTTCAAGAAGCCTCTTATAATTGGCATCAGGATCATGAGTGACCCTTGCCTTTTTGGCTGCATTTTCTCCATAAACTGAAGAAATGACAGGTTCATCCCACACCTGCAATATGGCCCCTGCAAGTTCGTCCACATTTCCTCTTTCAAAAAGAATTCCGTCTTTGCCTGAACTTATAAGGCTAGGGATTCCACCGGCCATTGATGCCACCACGGGAACTCCCAAAAGCATGGCCTCTCCTACTGAATTTGGAGAATTTTCCAGAATTGACGGACAGATAAAGAGACTGCTCTTTAAGTATCTTTCTTTCATCTCAAGGTCGGATAATAGTCCCACCATAGTCACCTTATTTTTCAGCTTTCCTTCGGAAATAAGGGATTTAATGTATTTGCCGTAGGCACTGGCTCTCAAAAAATATGGGTACTTACTCTTTCCCTTGCCAATTATATTGTTGCCGGCAACGTATAGATGGGCATCAGGATATTTTTCCAAAATCTTTGGCATAGCCTGAAGTACAAAGTGAAAGCCCTTAAGGGGATAATCTCCCTGAGATAAAAAGATACTGTGGGGCTCCACATTTTTTTCATCCCACTTGCCATCATAAAAACAAGGCCTCATGGTCTCATTCATGGCAAAATAACTGGCATTTGGGTTGATGCCAGATGTGACACTTCTGTCAAAAGCAGTTCTGCCTGTGATATTTCCCGTTAGCAAAATCGCCTTTCTCTCATGGTCTGCTCGGAGTTTGTACTTTTCGACCTGATCAAGCAGGGAGTCTTTTTTTAACCAATCCCTGAAGGTTGCTGAGTTTTGAACCTTTTCAGGAATCTGCGCCATATAGTCTTTTTCTATTTCACAGCAAAGGCCCTGGATTCCCACAAGAGCTTTTTTAGGATAATCCATTACCTTAAGTATCGCAAGTGTATGTGGAAATTCCGTGCCAAATATATGGACAATATCGGGCTTAAAATCTTCTAATATATCGCGAAATCTTCCTTCAAGAGACTCGTCATAGTTTTCAGGGTGAGTAAGGTCCTCATCAAATCCATAAAATGTGATACCTTCTATTTCCTCTTTATTCTGAACTATCTCTGACTCTTTCGGAAAACAAATAGCTAATGTTATCTTATTATCATCAGCTTTTTTGAGCCTTTCAAGGCACCCTGACAGCCATCCCTCTCTAACGGAAAAAGAGATATCTTTTGCCCTGGCATATACCGGAAGCATGATGTTGCAAAGCCACAGTACTCTCAATTCTTTTTATCCTCTCTTTTCCCTCTGGCATTGTAAATTGCGTTCTTAACAAGATTGTAGCCCTTAGAGGTCACCTTGTTGGAATCAAGGAAGGTCCTGAATCCGGCCAAAGTCACAACTCTGAGGAAGTCGTATTTTCTGATCTGAGCTCCTGTAAGGTAGTGCTTTATAATCTCTTTTCTCTCTTCTTCAGATATCTTTTTATTCTGAGCTGAGTATCCACCACCCTCATAGTTAGCAATAGTTATGCCCATGTAGTCAGTTACAGCTTTTTCTCTGTAGAAGCACCTCAAAAACTGCTCATAATCGGCTCTTACCTTGTATTTAAGGTCAAAATGATTGTCAAACATCAGCCTTTCATCATAAAAGCAGGCCTGGTGTGAAGGAACATTTCTATAGCAGGCATAGTCGTCAATATGCGGGTTAGACGGAATCCTGTTTCCTGTTGTCTGGTCAAAAATGTCTCCATAAAAAATAGTAGGAAGTGTTGTGCCCTCTTTTTCCTGCCTACTCACAATAAAATCATGTACATTTTGCAAAACATTTTCATCTCTGAACTCGTCACCGCAATTTAAGAAATAGATATAGGAAGGAGCCTCGCCTGCTCTTAAGATCCTAACTCCATCTGTCTGCTCATCCCTGTACCTGCCTCTTGCATCAATTATCTTTTCCTCAAGATAGGAAACCGCGATATTCATGGCATGATAGATACCGTTGTCGCAGCTCTCAACAAGAGTTATCTTCCCTTCTGCGTCTCTACCTTCCCGGGAAATCCCATACTTTTCCCTGAGCATATCTATAGAGCCGTCAGTAGACATTCCGTCTTTAATCAGAACCCTATAGCTGTCATAGGTCTGCTTTTTGATGCTCTCGATGGTGCCGATTATTCTTTTTCCCGGATTATATGAAACAACAATTATTGTAAAAAAAGGCTTTTTCATATGTCGCTCCTTAGTAGCCTCTCTCTGAAAGTGTCAGAGGCATCTCATCAAAAAGAATTGTCTTATAGGGAAGGATTCTTACTCCATCCGCTGAAGCTCCCCTCATATAAAGGACAAAATACCCAAGGCAAAAAAGAACTGTGAAAACTGTCAGCAGTTTCTTTTTCCTATCGTCCCTGATATGAAGCAACAGAGCAGGTATAAACAGTATATGTGTAACTGTCAGATAATATCCTATTCTGGAGATTATAGGTAAAAAAGCTCCAAATATGTAAAGGGCAAGGGCCATGATATTACAGTGAAAATAAAACATATAGCGCTTGTCTGTTTTTACCACATCTTTAAACAGCCACAGGGATATTACCAGTATCAAAAAGCATCTCAGGATGCTGACGTAGCTTGTTCCGCCAGTAAGATATTCCGTGTCCTTGTAGGAAGGATATAGGAACACTACTACTTTAAGATAAAGGTCTTGCAAAAAGAGGCAGGATATGCACATAAGTCCAAAAAGTCCATACATCCACCTTCTCCATTTGATAGAGGCAAGAGGATATAACACCAGAACCACCAGTACAGATTTGTGGAAAAGAGCGCCTATCAAAACCAGCAGAATAAACCTTGGCCAGTCTTTTTTCAAAACGAACTTTACTGAATACAACGCCATTCCAAGTGCCAGATAATATCTGACTGTACTGATCGACTGGAAGTAGTAACCAAGCAGCATGAACATCATAAAGCTGAATGAAAACCACTCGCTCTGCTGCCACATGGCAGTCATAAAAAATAAAACCGTAAAAAATGTAAAAACAGCAAAAACAAGAATAAAATTCTCAAATCCGCAGAGGTAATAAATTGCATAGGTAAGAGCATTAAATCCGGGCTCAGTTGGCACATAAGCGTGGCTGAAAACCAAGTGCATGAACTCTACGTACTTGGCGTAATCATTGCCCACATTTACTCTCAGGGCCGGAACCCAAAACAGCGCAGAAAAAATAAAGAGCAAAACTATTGCATTTACTGCTCCCTGCCTTGTCACTGTGCCACTCCCGATATTAAATTTCGTCTGCCTAAGAAGTAGTGCCAAAAGCACAACTACTGCGGTAAGTGTAAGATATATAGCCATTTATACCTTCTCTAGTGTCTTGCCGTGGTCAACTCCGTCCCACAGTATCTTTACACTCTTAAAAAGTCCCATTTCATTGCACATGATATTTCTGTTTTTGAATAAATATCTAAAGCCCAGAACCTTGGCCATTTTCCCGTAAAGGAAATGATATAAGACTCCTCTGTCAAAAAAGAACTTGTCGTTATAGCCCTTAAACCAGGTGGACTCGTTTGGTCTTTCATGTCCCACAACTACTGTAGTTCTGTAAAGATTAAGTCCGGCCTTTAAGCAGTCATGTAAAAACAGGCTGTCCTCGCCGTTCATGTATGGAGCTCCGCCCCCAAAAAGCAGAGAAAATCTCACCTTTTTATCTATTATCTTTTCTCTCCTTGCAAATACTGCATAGGAGGGATATCTTCCATAATTTTTCCAGTTAACCTTTGCAAAGTCGGTATTCCAATAGGTTTCTCTACCTTCCTGGGCCTTTATGTTAAAAAGAAGAAGGTCAGCCTCAGGATGATTGTCAAATTCATCAAGGACTTTTTGCACATAGCCATCATCATAGATTATGTCATCATCAGCAAACTGGATAATCTCGTGGTCTGAATGCTCAAGAGCTGTATTTCTGGAAAGGCCAACTCCCTTCTCATTTCTTTGAAGGACCAGAATGTCTTTTCCCTTAAACTCTCTTTTTTCCTCGATGTCAGGCGCTTTTTCACCTATTCTCTGATTTACGATTACAGCATCTGAAGAAATGTTCATATTCTCAAGAAGGCTGTCTATATTTTTATTTACAGCTGAAACCAGTATTTGTAGCCTCTCTGGCATGCGTCTTACCTCTATTTATAGTCTGTAGTATTTTTTCAAAAACTTCTCATCTGCCCTGACAAGGACAACTCCCAGGATAGGACACTCATGTTTCTGAAGCTGTGCAACTATATGATCATTCATCGTGCCGCATCTTTTTCCTGCAGGGATTCCAAGTATAACTCCGTCGCAGGTTCCGATTTTTCTGTAGTTCTCAAGTACATTTCCCGGAGTTTCCATGGCCGTGATATTCTCTGTCTGTGCACTGAACCTGCTTCCAAGGGACTCTTTAACAGCCAAAAGATCTTTTTCTGAAACTGAAACATCAAATGCGCTGTCAGTTGAAATGAAAATCACCTTTTCAGCGCCTGCCACATGTTTTTCGAAGGCAGCCTGAAGTTCATTTTTAAAATATTCATTTTTGCCTGCAACTCCAAGTACAGGAATGCTAAACCTTTTCTCTATATCTTCAGGAACATAGACCGCATCATCAAGCGCATCTATAAGCAAAAGTACAAATATGGCAAGAACTAAACATGCCACTCCTCCAAAAGCTGCTGCCGTAAAGGTCTTATCGCTGTATGTTACAAGGGTAGCCTCTGACTTACTAAGGAGCTTAATTGATGTGAAAGCGTCATTGGTCTCGCCGTAGTTTTCAAGGGATTTATCTGTCGCATCAGTAATTAAATCCGCGTGGTCTTTATTATTGTTTTTTACTGTCACAAGAAGTAGTCTTACATCTGAAGGAATCTCGGCAGCAATAGAATCTGCCACCTCCTGCCTTGTTATCTCATCCTCTGAAGCTCCTGCCTTCCCTAGATTGTTCATGACTTCATCAAGAATGTCGTCAGTAGTCATCAAAAGGCTCCAGGTAAAAGCGTTATAGGAATCCACCTGGCTCTTTGCATTTTCATCGTAGGCAAATTTTATATAGAGCTTGGATTCAGTGCTATAGGTCTTTTCAGGGCCAAATGTCACGGTAACAAGCGTGTATATGCCGCCTGCAATTACCGCTCCGATAATCGCAGCAAGGGGAATGATCCATATTTTCTTAATAAGTCTTAAATAGAAACTCCTAAGATCAAGAGTTTCATCCATATGTCTTAAATCACTTCTTCCCATGTTGTCACCTCTGTAAAAGCATGTTTATGTCAAGAGTTCTTCTGTGCAGTGGTCTGTCCTGATTCAACGCCCTCTGTAGAATCAGGGGTAAAAAGAATCTTAACTGTAAGCAGCATCAGCTTGATATCAAGCCATACTGAATAGTTCTCAATGTAAGTAAGATCGAGCTTTAATTTGTCATAAGGAGTGGTGTTGTATTTACCATAAACCTGCGCATATCCGGCAAGTCCGGCCTTTACTTTCATTCTGAATGCAAACTCAGGCATCTCCTTAAGATACTGCTCAATGATCTCAGGTCTTTCAGGTCTTGGTCCGATAAAAGACATCTCTCCCTTGAGGATGTTAAAGAGCTGAGGAAGTTCATCAATTCTACAGGAGCGAATAAACTTACCGATTGGAGTTATTCTTGAGTCATTCTTGGCAGCAAGGCGGGCAACTCCGTCTTTTTCTGCATCAACTTTCATGCTCCTGAATTTCATGATCCTGAACTCTTTTCTATTAACAGTACAGCGAACCTGCTTATAGAGCACAGGACCGCCATCATAAGCCTTTATGATGATTGATGTGATCAGCATTATTGGCGATGTAAGGATTATGAGAACGAGAGAAATTACAATATCAAAAAATCTCTTGATTGCTCTCTGCTCAATCTTTATGGCGTATTCTCTAATAAGCAACACAGGTGTATCAAACAAGTGGAGCTGCGCTGAGCCTTTTAAGAGAACATCAGTTATCTTTGGCATTACATATATGCGAATGTTGTTGCCGTAGCAGTACTTAACAAGACCGTTTCTGAACTTACTTGGTACATCCCAGATAATCACTCCGTCATAATCACCAAGGCACTCTGCATATATTTTGTCGATGCCTTCGTCAATATTCATCTTCTTTTTGATATGATACTTGTCTTTTCTGGAATTGAACTTGGTAACAATATCATCAACTGAGTACTCGCCGCTTATAAGAAGAAGTTCTCTTGGCGGGAAAATAGCCATATATATGGCGTTGGTGATATATGCCCAGGCAAAAGAAATAATGAGCTGGATTACAAATATCTCAACCATTGGTACAACTTTTACCAGCCAGTTTCTCAATAGTGCAATTTGGAAATATGAGATGAAGTTCACCATAAACAGCGCAAAAATCTGTGAAAAGAACACATCCATGGGCTTAAGATATCCAATCTTAAGACCTCCATATGTATTTGAGAAGAATAAAAGCAATACAAAATATATTGCCAGAATCAACAGATGTCCACGAAAATACAGTTTTAATCCACTACCTAAATTGTATCCGTCGACACTGATACGAGTAGAAGAAACTATAGGATAATATGTACTAAACCAAAACCATGCGTACACAGCAGTCTGCATACTAAGTCCTAAAAATCCCAAAAAAAGCACAAGGATTCTCTTCACTGATTCCACATGTTTCATAAATTCCCCTTTTAGCGATCAAAAGAGCCTTCTAAGTGTAGCTCTTACCGCCCATCCTCCAAAGTAAAATATTGATTCCAAGACTGATAAATTAGCAATATTTCTGTATAAAAACCAAATTCTCTCAACTGCAACTAATTTATTAGAAGAAAGAGACTTTGCAGGCCTTCTGTAAATAGCAAGATTTTCATTAAGCCCGTAAGCGGTAATGCCGCTCTTTAGTATTCTCCACCAGGTGGCTGTGTCCTCACTTGGAACCTGGGGCATATGGATTATCTCCATATCTATCTTTTCTGTATCAAACATAACAGTTGTTGTGAATATAATTGTTCTGGAAAGAGCCTTCCTAAAGGTAAGCTCCTTTGGAACCTTTACAACTTTGCCTGTAGGTCTGGCATTCTCATCTCCAAACTCATAGGAATGAAAAGCAAAGGCTGCGCCGGTTTCTTCCATGAATGCAATCTCTTTTTCCAGTTTATCCGGTTTCCAGACATCGTCGGCATCAAGGAAAGCAATGTATCTCCCAGCCGAAGCATCGATACCGGTATTTCTTGCTGCTGCTGCGCCTTCATTTTTTTCTTTTCTGATGAGGCGGATTCTTTTGCCCATTGAAGAAATAAGCTCTTCAATGTAATCGGCACTTCCATCTTTGGAAGCATCATCTACCAGTATAAGCTCCCAATCCTTATAGGTCTGGGCGCAAACCATGTCTATACAGTCTTTAATATATTTTTTTGCGTTATAAACAGGAACTACAATACTGACCATTAAATTTCCTCTTTTACTATATAAAGTGGACGCTTTTTAACCTCAAGGTATGTCTTTGAAAGGTACTGGCCCACAATTCCTATACAAAAGAGCTGTACTCCGCTTACAAGCAAAATGATACAAACAAGTGATGGCCATCCACTTGTAGGATCTCCGTAAAGGGATTTTCTGACAATCGTAAAAATGATAAAGAAGAAAGCCAGTACACAGAACAAAACTCCGATGAGTGATGCAAATGCAAGGGGAACTGTTGAGAATGCCACAATTCCATCAAGTGCGTAAACAAAAAGCTTCCAGAAGGACCACTTTGTTTCGCCCTTCATACGCTCGATATTTTCAAATTCTATCCACTTATTCTTAAATCCAACCCAGCCAAAGATACCTTTGGAGAATCTGTTATATTCCTTCATTGAAAGGATGGCATTCACAAACTGTCTGGTCATGAGCCTGTAATCTCTTGCTCCGTCCACAATCTCAGTTTTTGAAACCTTATTTATAAGTCTGTAGAACATCCTTGCAAAAAACGATCTGATAGGCGGCTCGCCCTTTCTGTCTACTCTTCTGGTGGCTACGCTGTCATACCCCTCATTGACAATAGCCTCGTACATCTGTGGCAAAAGAGCCGGTGGATCCTGAAGATCACAGTCCATTATTGCAACATAGTCGCCCTTAGACTTTTCAAGTCCCGCGTACATAGCAGGCTCTTTTCCAAAATTTCTGGAAAAGTTAATGAGATGAACTCTCTCATCCTTAGCCGCAAGTTCTTTTACCTTTTCAACTGTCTTGTCCTTTGATCCGTCATTAACATAGATAAATTCAAAGTCAACATCATGACCTTTGAAATAAGCTTCGTTCTTCAATACCTCATTGTAGAAATCTGCAATGTTCTCCTCTTCGTTATAGCAAGGCACTATAACACTCAATAATCTCATTTTCTGCTCCCACATGATAATATATTAGTATCGCATAATAAGCGCAATTCTATTCAGTATTTTACACTTAAAGCTATGGTCTTTCAACCTGTGGACTTTATTGAACTAAAAAGGGCTGTGAAAAATGAGTTATCATTTTTCACAGCTCCTTCTGAATCTAATTATTTTTTATCTCTCTGCACGCATAGGATTGGTAAGGAAATCCTCGTAGGCAAGCTTTATACCATCATCAAGCTCTGTCTTGTAAGTCCATCCAAGGTTCTTAGCCTTTGATACATCAAGAAGCTTTCTTGGTGTGCCATTTGGCTTGGAAGGATCCCATCTTATCTCTCCTGTGTAGCCTATGATCTTAGCAACTTTCTCAGTAAGCTGCTTGATTGTCAGCTCTTTTCCTGTTCCTGCATTAACAGTCTCATTGCCACTGTAGTTATTCATAAGGAATACGCAGAGGTTAGCGAGGTCATCTACATAAAGGAACTCCCTAAGTGGGCTTCCGTCTCCCCAACATGTGACATAAGGAAGGTTCTGCTCTTTTGCCTCGTGGAAACGGCGAATGAGAGCAGGAAGCACATGTGAGTGAGTTGGGTGATAGTTATCATTTGGTCCGTAGAGGTTTGTAGGCATAACTGAGATATAATCAGTTCCGTACTGCTTGTTCAGGTACTCGCAATATTTAAGTCCTGAAATCTTGGCAAGAGCATATGCCTCATTGGTCTTCTCAAGTTCTGATGTAAGAAGGCAATCCTCTTTCATAGGCTGTGGAGCCATTCTTGGATAAATGCATGATGATCCAAGGAATTCAACCTTTTTGCAATCGTTTTTCCATGCTGAGTGGATAACATTCATCTCAAGGATCATATTCTCATACATGAAATCTGCAAGAGCCTCTGCGTTGCCCATGATTCCTCCAACCTTTGCAGCTGCAAGGAAAACATACTCAGGCTTTTCTTCTGCAAAGAACTTTTCAACCTGGTCCTGTCTTGTAAGATCAAGCTCTTTGTGAGTTCTTGTAACAATATTAAAATATCCCTGTCTGTGCAGTTCTCTGACAATGGCTGATCCAACCATTCCTCTGTGACCGGCCACATAAATCTTAGCATCAAAATCCATCATTGTTTTTTACCTTCTTTTAATTATTTATCAATACCTTTTTCAAGGAACTCTTCAAGGTTAAATTCAACATGCTCATTAGCTCTCTCAACAGCAACCTTGGCCATATCGTGCTCAACCATGATCCTTACAAGGTCTTCAAAAGATGTTGTCTGTGGATTCCAGTGAAGCTGCTC
>NZ_FOXO01000070.1 GCF_900115735.1 Butyrivibrio proteoclasticus | reverse complement strand
TTGAGGAACTAAGCTACTCTATACAAGAAACTACAGGCACCTATACCTCGTAGATTACGGATAAAATGCCGCTCATCTGTTTTATCTACTCTTAGATTACGTTCTATCCATGCTATTACATCAGGTATCGGCAAAGATTTAGCCATTTTAAGAAATTTATGGCAAATTTTCGCTGCCATAGAGAAGTTGATTTTATAATCATGCTTCTTAGACTTTTTTGAATTCTTAGTCACTGATGCGTGATTGGTGATAAATGCAGAAAAGTTGAATAGAGTTAGTTTTGCGAAAATTTCTTGCTTTACAAACTCTACCTTCCTTGAATGAAAGTTAGTCATTCCAACTGCATATTTAAGGTATCTGAAAGAGGTTTCGATATTCCATCTTGCATGGTAAAGATCTTTTAGATCCTTTGCTGTAAATTCTGACATAGGAAGATTGCTTACGAGACATTCATAGGAACCATCACTGAGTTTAATTCTGGTAACTCTTATATTTAGGTAGTAAAGATCATCACTTTCAGGAGGTAGACTTCTGAAGTTTTTCTGTGGCTTTATGTATAGGTAGACATCAGGATCAAGGCTTTGTTTGATCTTACTCCTGCTTCTGGTTACAAACCTCTTGATGTTAACATCAAATTCGTCACAGTCAGGGAAACTACTGGTAAGGTTAGTAAGAAGAGATGAATATACAGTATAGTCTTTAACACGCATTACAAATCTTAGTTCTTTATCAAGCATGTGGCCGATAAGATCAAATGATTCATAACCGCGATCCACAGTAATGATTGTATGCAAGGGATCAGAAGTATCATAGTTATCAATCATGGTGTGGAGGGCTTCGCGCTCATCCTGCCTGCTTCCTGGCTGTATAATGGCATCAACATAACATCCGGTAACTATGTCATAGAAGGCATTAAGGTGAAGATGATTATAGCCGCGGTCACCTTCTTTGTCGGGCTTTACATAGTCATCAACATTAGCAGGATTGGTTGCGTAAACAACCTTTGTACCATCAGCTGCAAGAATGCTATAACCATCTTTATATTTAGGAGTATGGTAACGGCTTGTAAATTCTTTGAACAGATATTGAAAAGCTTCAAGCTTTATCATTGTGCGTTGTTGGACAAATGCTGATGGCGTAGGGGAATTAAGATCATAGTTGAAATACTCCATCATTTCTTCGCCAATTGTGCCACCTTCCATGGAAATGATAAGGCTCATGGTTTTAGCGAAGCCGAGTTTGCCGGAACGTGTGAAACTATGGCCAGGCTTTGTTGAATAAAGCCATGCTACCTCAGCCATATCATTGATGATATTGTTCAGAGTCTGCTTGACTTCTGATGGGAAATTGTTCATAATGTGTACCTCCTTAATCATGAGTGAATGCGAATACGTTCTTGATTAAGGGGCCCCATTCCTGGTGGTAATCAGGAATGGGGCCACACATTTTGATATCTATGTCAATATATATTTTTAGTTTTTTGTATGAATTATGTTACTGGAACTGTAATCCGGTGACAGACCATTCACATGACAAAAATCAGCTCAAATCCGCATGATTAGCTGATTTGAGCTGATTACTCATAATAGTTCTATTTAGTTAAGCTAGGAAACTGGCATTG
>NZ_FOXO01000030.1 GCF_900115735.1 Butyrivibrio proteoclasticus | reverse complement strand
ATCCAATATGCATCCATATAGGATCTATCAGCATATTTCATGTTATCAGGGAATGTACCAAACTTCTCAAATCCCAACTTCTCATACATAGCAATGGCATCCTTATTCTCTGCCATAACTTCAAGCTCTGCCTGCTCATAGCCTATGTTCTTCGCAACATCAAGTACAGTCTGAAGCATAGCTTTCCCTATACCGCATCCACAGAATTCTTTGTATAGAGCAATTTCAACATCACACCTGTGGCTGTACCTCTTATATGGTGCAATGCTCATAAGGGAGCAATTACCGATATGCTTACCATCAATAAAGGCAACAAGCATAAGCTCACGCTCTGCATCTATTTTAGCCTGAATGAATTTATTCTCTTGTTCCTCTGTAATTGTGATTTCTTCAGGTTCTCTGATCAGATAAGGAGTCTCGGCACTAGTTGTTCTCAGATACTCTATAAGAGCCGCTGAATCTTCCGGCCTTGCATTTCTCAGTATTACAGTTCTGCCAAGTTTATCCTTAATAGAAATTTCCCCAAATTCCATAATTGCCCTCCAACAAAAACATATTTTTACTATAACAGAAAAAGAGCCATTTAACAGTAAATTATACTGTCAAACGGCAATTTTTCTGACATATTGAGAACCATTTACGAAATATTATAGCCTTGTATCCTTAATAACATTTTGGATTTACAAGGCTTAAATTATTGCTATAATTATGCTATTTGGTCTTGGCTATTCCATCGGTAGGAATAGCAAGCATTAAAATAACCGCCCCAGTCTCACAAACTAAGCGGTTATTTTAATAACTGTCAAATTTCGGACTAACCGTTGCTGTACGGGTAGCACCTTTTTCTACTTACAATATAAGCGTTTACGTGGCTTGTGTCAATAAATATCAGCTCATTTTTATGAGAGTTTCATAAATCGACAGTTTATGAACCATTACCTATATAATTCTATATAATTTTTCCGTATCTATATAATACTATATAATCACCTGGAAATACCATCATCTGTAAACAGCTCATATGTGCTATTATCACAGTCATAGCATTCATAACTAATGTTATTGTAATCAATCTGTTCTGTTCTACCTGCAGGTACTGCAATGGGAAGCGCGTGGCCTTTTTTGATAAACACTAGTACTTCATTCAGCGCTGCCTCGATATAGTGATGACCCTTTGATATGATCTCAACATCGTAGTCATTGTAGCTTCTAAATCTGCAAAGCTTCATGTCTTCCGGAAGGTACACATATCTGCCGGTAGCATTCTGTTTATATACAGGCGCAACCATAATGCTCTCGCCCACAAAAAGCTGGTCCTCTACTTCGTAAGCCATTTCATCATCCGGATAATCAAAACATACAGGTCTGAACAGCATTTCGTCGTTATTTACTGCCTTCATGAACTCTGAATAAAGGTACGGAATCAGCGCGTATCTGAGCCTAAGAATGTTTTTAAAGCTCTCTTTGTCAGTAAATCTGTAGAATTCCTGTCTTCTGGTGCCATCTGCGGAATGATTTCTGAAAAGAGGCGTGAAAATACCAAATTCAGCCCATCTCATAAGCAGGTCCTCTGTGACATCAGCTCCAAACCCGCCTATATCTGCGCCACTATAGATAAATCCACACATATTGAGCGCCGGCATCTGCTGGATATTAAGCAGTAAATGGCTCCACCAGGATTTGTTGTCGCCACACCAGACTCCTCCGTAGCGGTGCATTCCAATATATGATGACCTTGAGAACATGAGAATTCTTTTATCTGGTGAAAGTCTCTCAAATGCCTCGCCCGCAGCTCTTGTCATATTATAGCCAAATAAGTTGTGAACTTTATCGTGGCGATATATCTTACCTTTATACTTGTGGTAAAATCTCCTGTAATCCTCTTCATTATTGGCAAGTCCCCCAACTATATCCTGAAATTTAAAGAAGGAGCTTATATCCAGATTTTTCCCCTCTAGCTCTTTTATCTGCTCAAAGACCTCTTTCAAATGGTCCTCGGTATAAAAAATAGCCGGTTCGTTCATGTCATTCCAAAAGCCGTCGATTCCATAGTCCAAAAGAACTTTATATTTTTCGCCAAACCATTTTCTGGCATCCTCGTTAAGGAAGTCAGGGAAATACACTTTTCCGGGCCAAACCGCAGCAACAAGGTTCTCTCCATTTTCTTTTTTGCAAAAGAAATTATTCTTTACCCCTTCTTCATAGACGTCATATCCTTCTTCAATCTTCACTCCTGCGTCAATGATCGGGACAAGATGTATGTTTCTGTCAGCCATTTCCTTCACAAATGCACTAAAATCAGGAAATCTCTCATCGCTGACAGTGAAGTCCTTATATCTTTCCATATAGTCGATGTCCAGGTACACGCTGTCAATAGGAATGTCCAGCTCATCGTACTTGTCAACGACTTCCCTTACCTGGTCTTCATTCATGTAACTCCATCTGCTCTGACCAAATCCAAAGGCCCACCTTGGAGGAATATAGCTCTTTCCTATTATTCCGCGGAACTCTTTTACAATCTCAAGGATGCTCTCGCCTTCAATCACGTAAACATAGGCATCGAAGTCCTCAAAGGCAATGGAAAAAACGTCCTTATCCGTATATCCTATATCAAAAGAGACCCTGCCTGGTGTATCAACATACATTCCAAAACCCTTACCGTTCCCCCAGATAACAAAGAAATTCTGGGCGGCGTAAAGAGATCTTTTGTCTTCGGTATGATTTGGATCATCAGAGCAATTGCTGACGTAGATATACCCTCTTTTATTTATTCCGCGCACAGTTTCACCAAGTCCGAAAACACGGTCTTTTGCACCCATATTATATTTCAGTTCATTTTTCCCCTGAACTCTTTCAAAATATGGGATTTCTTTTGTCTCATTGTCAAAAGAAACCACGACTGAATCTGTTTCTATTGGATTACCAATTTTGTATTTTTTGACCATTATCCCTTTACTCCTCCTACTGTGATTCCCTGTTTCATCTGGGTTTGAGCAATTATATAAATAATTATTATCGGCACCATCGAAATTAGGCTTCCTGCCATAAGTACATTATACTCTGTATCATACTGTCCGTTTAGTGTATTTAAGGCCAGTGTCAGTGTCATCTTGTTTTTATCAGATAGCATAACAAGCGGCCACAAGTAATCATTCCAGGCCTCCATGAACGTTGTTATTGCCAGTGTCGCAACTGTGGGAACCATCATGGGCATGATAATATCCCTGTAGATCTTGAACAGCCCTGCCCCATCTATTCTGGCAGCTTCAAGATAGTCGTCCGGAAGTGCTCTCATATTCTGAACCAGCAAAAAGATAGCAAACGCCTTGAAAATCGCCGGAGAAATAACGCTTGCATATTTGTTGATCAAAGAAAATTTATTCATAATAATGAACATTGGTATAAGCGTTATCTGAACCGGTATCATCATCGATGTCAGATACAATGCAAAAATGAAATTTGCACCTTTAAATCTTATCTTAGCAATGGCAAATGCCGCCATTGATGCAGAGATAATAGTTATACCAACATACATAACCGTAATAAAAGCACTGTTAAACATTGCTCTTGCAAATGGGAATAATGTAAATACTTTTTTGTAAGAATTAAGAGTAGGCTTTTTTGGAATCCACTGGATTGGGAGTGCCATCAGCGCACCTTTTGATTTTAAAGATGTAGATATCATCCAATACAGCGGAACAGTTACAATAACTACCAATACAGCTGCCCCAAGGTAAAACAAAATATTAAAGATTATCTTTTGTGTTTTATGATTCATAATGCACCCAAACTTTCTGCAGCTTAAGCTGTATCAGTGTTAACAAGAGGATTATCACAAACAGTAACCATGAATATGCTGCAGCATACCCCATCTTGAAATAGCTAAAGGCATATGTGTAAATTCGCTCTACCATGACCTGCGTGGCACCATTTGGCCCGCCTTCAGTCATGATCTGCACCTGTGGAAAAAGCTGAAATGCATTGATCAGCGACATTATCAGACAATAAAAAAGTGTTGGTGATAAAAGCGGCATTGTAACACTAAACAGAGTCCACATTTTTCCGGCGCCATCTACCTTTGCCGCCTCATAATAAGTAGGATCGATTCCTCTAAGTCCACCGAAAATATAAAGGCCGTAGTATCCCATATCTTTCCATACAGAGGCCAGTACAATACCAGGCATAGCCCAGTATTTGTTCGTAAGCCAATCCGGTCCTTTCATGCCAAACACACCGATTACTGAATTTATTACTCCATATTGTGAGCTAAGAACCCATTTCCATATGAGGCTCGCAGCTACCCATGAAGTTAATACGGGTATATAGAAAAGAACTCTCATAACTCCCGTAAATCTTTTCTCAGTATTCAAAACAAGCGCAATTACCATCGATAATAAGAATCCAAGTGGAATATATAGGACGATATAGTAAAGAACATGCAAAAGAGTACTCCAAAACTCTTCTCGCGTAAGTAGCTGAATATAATTCTGGAATCCCACAAAATGATCCGGAATAGTATGGATCGTAAATTTTTCCAGTCCGCTCCAATCCGTCATGCTTAGTGCTGTAGCCATAATAATTGGGAGAAAACTAAATATTATCATTCCTATGAAACTGGGTAGCATAAATGGAATCGCTTGTAGTATTTTCTTCTTCTCTTTTGTCATAATATCAACCTTTTTTAAGCAAAACTGAAATACAATATACGAGCCTGCAGTCCAATATGGATGCAGGCTCCATGTTTCTACTGAAGTGTAATCTGCTCTTCACAAAGCTTTTGCGCTTCATTAAGTGCTTCTTCCGGGGAACTCTCACCACTTGCTGCCTTACTTACTGCATTTGAAATAATGTCTGACATCTGACTGTAATCTGTAATAATTGGCGGTAATACAAGTGAATCAAGTGATTCAAATACAGCCTTTCTGTTATCAGGAGGAGTAATCTCAAGATAACTTGAAAGTGCGTTCATGTCACTAAGAGCAGGCAGATCCCATCCTGCATCCAGACGGATCTTGGCTGCCTCATCACTTGATGAAAGGAATGATATCCATTTCTGTGCAGCTACTTTTGCGGCGTCACTGGCATCATTATTTACTACAAGTGCATTAGCGAAGAAATGGGTAGCTTTCTGAGTCTGGCCTGGCTCAACGCATATATCCCATGCAAAATCGCATGCCTCTGTAAATGTATTGAAGCACCATGTGCCTGTAGGAATCATTCCAAGTCTTCCACTTTCAAATAAATCCCAGTCGCCCATTCCGCCCATCTGCTCTGCTGTAGGCTGTACATTGGTCTTCTGAACTCTGTCAACCATACTCTGAAGAGCTGCAATATTCTCAGGCGAATTAATTGTAAACTTAGAACCATCTTCACTTATGAGACTTCCGCCATACTGAGCTGCAACTTTATAAAATTCATTGTATGTGACAGGCTGGTAGATGCCGAAAATATTATCTCCGAGGGCTCTAATTGCTTCAGCTGCCTTATCAACATCCTCTCTGGTCCATGATGATGTAGGATAGTCAATTCCTGCCTGATCAAAAAGATCCTTGTTATAAACAAGTATTACTGTTGAAAAGTTTTCCGGCAGTGCATACTGCTTTCCGCCATATGAAAAAGCAGATAATGCCGTTTGATTAAGAGAGCTTGTATCTACTTCTGAAAGCTCAGCCAGTATTCCTTTTGAAGCATATGCTGCAAAGTTTTCAATGTTCATTTCAAAGCAGTCCGGAGCCGTCCCACCTGCTATCCTTGTCTGAAGTGTAGTGAAATAATCATCCATTGCAATAGTTTCAATTTCTACAGTAATATCAGGATTTTGCTCATGAAAAGCCTGATACATTGAATTCAGCGTTGCTTCGTTGCCACCGGATGCGTTAAAATTAGCATATGTAATTGTGATTGGTTCAGCAGTCTCCTGTGTAGTTTCAGCTGCTGGTTCTGCCTCTTTTGAGGCTTCAGTCTCAGTTACCTTTTCAGTTGACGCTTCTGTCTGCGCTGCGTCTGGATTCGCACTCCCACAGCCCGACAGAAGTGTTGCTACTATAGCTACTTGTGTCAATAAAGAAATAGTTTTTCGTTTCATAAATACCTCCCTCTAAAAATGCTTTTTTATATCTTCGAAGAAGCTGCAGTCTTCCTCGCAAATATCTGATTCTTTGCCGCCTTTTATGAAAACAGGATATTTTTCCAATATAGAATCTACGATTTGCCCGCCTTCATATTTCTTTTGACTAAAAAATCCTGTCCACTCTCCACTTGGTAAATACAACCGTCTGTTATTTATACTCTCCTCAAATATAGGCGCAACCAGCAAATCTTCGCCAAAAAAGTATTCATCTTCCCATTCAAATGAGTTGCAATCTTCCGGATTGATCATAAATAAAGGCTTCATCAACGGTTGTCCATTTTCAGCCGCCTTTACTGCTTCTTTATATATGTAGGGCAATAACTTCATCCTAAGATGATGCCATTTTCTTATTTCATCAATGAAGCCCGGTGCCTTGTATGATTCTGCGATATTCCAAGGGCTTCTTTCGTTATTACCTTCTGCACTTGGCAATAACTCTTTAAACTGGCCGCCATCCGGTTCAGAATGCCATTGCATTATCGGGCAAAAGCAGGCAAATTGAGTTGATTTTAGATATAAGTCCATAGCTGGCAACGGTCCTGCAAATCCCCCTATATCAAATCCCCAGAATATTATGCCTGAGCAAGCCGCTGAAATTGCAGCTGTATACACATTTCTTAGTTCTTC
This sequence comes from Butyrivibrio proteoclasticus, assembly GCF_900115735.1. Taxonomy (GTDB): domain Bacteria; phylum Bacillota; class Clostridia; order Lachnospirales; family Lachnospiraceae; genus Butyrivibrio; species Butyrivibrio proteoclasticus_B. The sequence goes on along the minus strand of NZ_FOXO01000030.1, from coordinate 40,111 downwards.
ATATGTTGATTGATGATCTCCTGCCCATAAAATAGGCGTTCTCTGAGTTCCTGTATAACCCGCTCTTGAAAACAGTACGTGTTCTTTCCCAAGCGTCTCATAGTATGAATTTATGTACTGCTGACAATAAGAGTTCTTTAGCTCTTTTCCTGTTTTTTGGTCAAAAGATATTACATCATCTTCATATATAAACTCTCCGCCATCAGTTTTGAAGCCATCTATTCCCATATCAAGAAGGTACTTGCGCTTTGCAAACCATGCTCTTTTTGTATCAGGATTAGAAAAATCAGGTACAAGAGATCCGGCAAACCAGTTGCCTTCAGGAATCCTATATGGTAATCCATCTTTTTTATACAGGCAAAGCTTGTTCTTTATAGCGTATTCCTCATCCATTATGTTTTGGGAATTATATGCGCCTTTTTCCATCTTCTTATATACCGGAATCTGCCACAGCACAGTATGAATTCCTTTTTCTTTCAGCTTTTGGACCATTTCTTTAGGGTTGGTCCAATATTTGCTTTCTGAAAAATCCAGATCCTCATATCTTAATTCTTCATTTCCATCTATTCCTCTGCATTTTGCACCGTTCCATATATAGAATGTCGCCTCATCACTCCAGGCTTCAAGTACCAGAACTGTCGCAGGAAAATCGTATTTTTCAAGTTTTTTGACGACATCCTCAACATCTTTTTGTGAATTCCAGCGATTGGCTGAAATCCATGGTCCAAAGGCATATTTTGGTGGAACACTGATTTTCCCAAGATAGGTGTTAAACTCGCCTGTAATATCTGCGGGCGAACCACTAAACAGCAATAATGACGCGTCATTTGGAAGAACACACCTGATCTCATGGTTAAATTCAAATGTAGTAACACAATCCGTCTCTACAAATAAGCCCCAACCTGTATCAGTAAAGAAAAAGGGAACGCTGCAATATGTTTTTTCTCCCTGATTGCAAAACTTCTCTTCCACACAGTTAATGCATTTATGGCCTTTCTGATCTATATGATCAAACTTCTCTCCAAGGCCATATACATGATTGTAACTGGCTCTGATAATGGCATAACTTTGTTGGCCGTCTTTACTATATTCTATTGTCAGCAAGCCCTTTTCTAATTGAATTTCCTCTTTGTCTTTTTCTATATCCAGCTTAATCATTGAAGCTCCCTAACACTTTCTCTCTCTATTAATTCAAACGGAATAATTATGTCCTGTTTGGGATAAGACTTATCTTCAAGTGATCTTGACAGTATTTCAACAGCAAGTCGGCCTTTTCCATATATATCCTGCTTGATGGTAGTTAATCCCGGTGTAATATACTTAGAGATTTCCAAGTCATCAAAACCGACAACTGAATAGTCAGCCGGGACATTTTTCCCCTTATTATGGAATCCTTTAATTGCGCCTATTGCTAAAACATCTGCAGTAGTCACGATTCCTGTTACTGGAATTGTGTCTCTTACGATTCTCTCTGCAATCTCAATTCCACTGTCAAAATCAACTTCCCCCTCAAAAATCAGGTCCTTATCATAACGGATTCCATATTCAGAAAGCGCTCTTTTGTAGCCTTCATGTCGCTTTTTAATTACTCCATCTTCCTTCATCTTTCCGGAAAGGAATCCTACTTTTTTATGATGTTTATCAAGCATATATTTTGTGGCAAGGTATCCACCAAGTTCGTCGTCTATCCTAATGTTATGAAATCCCTCATCCTTGCAATAGCTATCTATAAGAACTGCAGGAATCCCTATCTTTTTGAACTGATCAAAAAACTCATCCGGATATACGCCAATAGCTATTACTGCATCAAGATTTCTCTCGTAGATATGCTTAATGTAGGACTCATCTACATTTGTCCCTGAAATCAATATATGATAGCCAATCTTTCTTGCGTAGTATTCAATTGAGCTGATTATTTCACTATAAAAACTGTTATGAAACATCAGTTGACTACCGGGCTCGGTCTGCGGAATAACAACACCAATCATCTTTGAAGTTTTATTTGTAAGAGATGCCGCACCCAAATCCGGAACATAGTTCAGTTCCTCCATGGCTTTTTTTACTCTTGCCTTTGTTTCCTCAGTAATAGGCTTATTGGAGTTATTTAATATGTACGAAACTGTTGCTTTTGACACTCCAGCTCGTTCAGCTACGTCCTTTAATGTAGTTTTTTTCATCTAGTATCCTCGCTCATTTAACCGGTTAAATAAATAATAAATCCATTCTGCGATAAATTCAATACTATATTTTATTTTTTCTTTTAAACTTTTAGTGTATTCTAATACTAAAGACTAGCAGGAGGTGCACTATGGAGATTACAGAAAAACTAGACGCATTATTAGAAAAAGCCAGCAATGACAGTGTTCTCAAAGACAAACTTTTAGCTACAAGGCAGTCTCCCAACCCCATTGCCGACTTTTGCGACATTGCAAATGAATATGGTATTCAGATAAGTGTTATGGATATAGTAAATCAAGGAGAAGAATTCTACGCAGAAATTAAGCGTAGCACCAATGGCGGCGGCGAAAATTCTCCTGACCTTGATTTTCAGAATGATGAATATTCTATTTTTATGATGAGACTACATTAAGGATTACGTCAAAGAGAAGGCTTTTTATACACGATTTTTATTTTTTAAGTTTTCACATTCTGCAGGCGTGATCCTTGAATACATATTTCTAGCCGTACAATGAGCATTTCTACAAGTGTGGCAATCAAATGAAATAGAATTGCCATACATTTTTTTGCAGTTTAAAGAGCAAAACACTCGTTTATGATTTGCAGCAAGAAACAATCGTCCACAGTTCACGCACATTCGTTTGTTACGTAGCATATTATCACTTCCTTTATACTATTCCCCAACATAATAATTATATATTACATCCATTAAAAGAGCCAACTATCAAGTATGATATTATTAGCTATTTTTCTTTTTCATTTATGTGCCACGAGGATGCACTCTTTATCGCTCAAAGAGCTCTATTAGTGCTCTTTTCCAGCTTCTTCCATACGGGTGCTCCCGCATTGACAGATTCCCTTTTGTTGCACCAATAAGGACTGTTGTTGGATGCGTAAATTCGTCAAATCCCCATATGCCATGGTATGCTCCCATACCGGAGTGGCCTACACCATTAAACGGAACGCCCTTGACCATCATATGAAGGCATACTTCATTTATGCATCCACCGCCAAACTGCATCCTTTGCATGACCTTTTTGGCCCATTCCACATTGCGAGTAAAGATATAGAGCGTAAGGCCATGCTCTCTTTCGGAAATTGTATTTAGCACATCCCTGACTGCACTGTCTTTATATTTTACTACAGGAAGAATCGGGCAAAAAAGCTCTTTTTGAACTAATTCTTCATCAATATCTACCGGATATATAACAGTAGGTTCGTATTTTAAAGAGCTCTCATCACCTTTTCCGCCATATACCACTCTCTCCCTATAGTCATTTACTATACCTGCGCACTTGTCATAGGCAGTTTTCCCAATGAGGTGCGGATACTCAGGATTATTTAGTGGATCGTCACCTATTTGCTTGGAAAAAGCTTTTTTCAGCTCATGGACAAATTCATCACTGACTTCCTCAGCAACGGCAATCTGGTTTATATTTGTGCATATCTGTCCGGAGTTTAACAGCTTAAAAAATGCGATTTTTCTTGCAGCATCTTTTAAATCCGCATCTTTCCTGATTATGCACCAGTTTCCTGTTTCTCCTCCGAGTTCAAGAGCAGTTGAAGTCAGATTTTTTGCAGCCTCTGAGAGTACATGAACTCCAACTTTCGGAGATCCTGTGTAAAAGATCTTGTCAAAACGCTGTGCCAGGCACATATCCGCAACATCATGACCGCCATCCAGTACTGTTACATACTTTTCCGGAAAGATCTCAGCAATCATCTTTTTTAAAAGAGCAGTGCTTGAAGTTGACTTGGAACTGGCCTTAATAACTGCAGTATTTCCTCCAGCTATACTTGCGATCAAAACGCCTATTGACAGCATAAACGGGAAGTTGAACGGGCTGATTATAAGCGATACTCCGTAAGGCATCTTGTAAGCTTTTGTTATCACGCTTGGGAAACAGTGAATACCGCTGAAATGGTTCTCCGGCTTTGCCCATTTCCTAATGCCTCGTATTGTCTCATTAATTTCGAGAACAAGGCTTCCAACATCACAAAAATAGGCCTCAAGAGGAGTACGTCCAAGGTCATTATAAAGAGCATCTTCTATATCAGTTCTATGTTCCAATACCAATTTTTTCAGCCTTTGAAGCTGCCTTATACGAAAATCTATGTCCAAGGTCTTTCCTGACCTAAAAAAATCTCGCTGCATTTCTACTATTCTTTTAACTTCAGTCTCTGTATACATAACCTGCCCTCCTTATGAGCTAGCCCATTAACAAAATTGTATCACGCAGTATATTAAAAAAACTCAGCGAGTGATAATATTATTATATCAATCAATAATAATCGTGAAAACGGAGGGGATTATGGGGAGAAATCATGAGGTTACAACTGTTCATCCACTTCTGGGGCCCGACGGTGAGCTGATAGAACCTGGCTGGTCAAGATCTCTTTTGCAAAAATATGACAGAGCAATGATAAAGGCTCCCAAGTGGCGAATTAAAGAGTGGGATTATTATCTCGTTTTATCAGATTCTTTTGCCGGTGCCTTCACAATTTCTGATGATGGCTACATTGGTCTGCAATCTGTCTCGCTCCTTGAATTTGGAGACAATCAATGGGAACACACAGAAACCGTACTTAACGCATTTCCTATGGGAAAGCTCGCTCTCCCTTCATCTTCCGAATCCGGTGTAACCCTTTATGAAGATGAGAGGCTTCAGATGAAATTTGAAGCCAATGATGGTAAAAGACATATCACATGCCATTTTGAGAACTTTTTTGAAGGAAAAACTTTTGCCTGTGACATTACCCTTGCGCAGCCACCAATGGATTCCATGGTAATTGCCACTCCTTGGGATAAAAAGCACGCATTTTACTATAATCAAAAGATAAACTGCATGCGTGCGTCAGGCTTTATGGAGTTTAATGGGAAAAAATATGAATTCAACCCCTCCACAGACTTTGGCACTCTTGATTGGGGACGAGGTGTTTGGACCTATGACAATACATGGCACTGGGGATCAGGCAATGCTGATATAGATGGTAACTCCTTTGGTTTTAACATAGGTTACGGCTTTGGAAACACCAAAGCCGCAACTGAAAATATCATTTTTTACAATGGAAAAGCCCACAAACTCGATGATATCACATTCCATATCCCAGAAAACAGCTATATGGAGCCTTGGATATTCACGTCATCAGATGGCCGTTTTGAAATGGATTTTGTCCCTGTTCTGGACCGAGCAGCATGTCTTGATTACAAAATCATCGTTTCAGACCAGCACCAGGTTTTTGGTAGAATGAGTGGCACTGCTATTCTTGATGATGACACGGAAATCAATGTTAAAAATATCATGTGTTTTGCTGAAAAAGTGCATAACAAGTACTAAGATCTGTTATACTGCCTGCTAAAACGAACCACTAACCCGTACCTCCGGGCCATTTTATGCAGCTCCCTCTCCTTCTTCCTGCTCCTCTGGCTCAACAAACTGTACTTCTGACCGCTTAATTGTATCTGGGTAGATTTTCAGAAAGTCATTTTTCATTGAAACAGGTACATAGCCCTGTTCTCTGTATTCAGCAGATTTCTCAGTCCAATCCTGCTTGCCCCACTCACGTACATCATCATCAGCTACGACCATGTAAGCCTGAGATGGATACGGGTTTCTCTTATCAAGAACATAATTCATCATACTTGTATCACTGCCACTGTTTCCAAAGGCAAGAACCGGTCGAACTCCAATCTCTCTTTCTATATAGATTACTTTGTTAGAATTTAGATTTTTCTGGATAAATCCGCCTGTAAACACCAGGTCATCGCCATCAGCGTACTTGTAATCCATATTTGACGGAACGTCCTCATTACCCCTTTGCTTAACTTCAAATTCAGTTCCAATTACATGCGCCGGTGAAACATACTCACTTATTGGTGAATTGGCAATAATGGCACGTGAAGTTGTTCGCTCTGTTCCGCTGACAACATAAATTGTAAAGTCGTTATCGTAGAGATATTTTACTACTTCCACCATCGGAAGGTAGAAGCCATCGATGTATCTCATATTTTGGAAGCTGTCTGTATTCTTCTGTCCAAACTCAACAGCATAATCGTATAACTCCTGAATAGTCATACCTGCATAAGCCTTAGCAAAGTTTCTCGCAAGTTCTTCGCCTGCTGTATATCCAGGTCGTATTTCTGCAGCGGCTGTTTTTAGCTCATCTGATACTTTTTCAGGATGATCTGTCAGACAGTAATTGATAAACATCATGGTGTCATAATATGTATAGAATGTTTCACAAGTCAGAGTTCCATCCATGTCAAAAACAGCAATTCTATCCTCTACAGGGATGAAATGCTCTTTATCTTTTTCATTGGTAACCATCGCTACATAACTTCTCAGGCTCTCTGCTGCTTCCGAATTCTCAGACCAATACTGGTTAAGCGCCTTGCCTTTCTGGCTGCCACATCCGGTTATTCCTGCACAAACAAATATCATTACCATTACCAACAGCGTGGATAATACCTTTAGTCTGCTTCTCTTTTTCATAATTATTCTCCTTTATCATGAAGTGATAATAACATTATAGCAATCATTTCAAAACGTGGAAATGATAATTACAAGCTATGCATTCTTGAATCAACAATTCAAGAATGCATCAACCAAGCCAATTAAAATCGACTTCGTCGATGAGGCTTGGTTGACTCTTCACTCATATTCTCACGAAATCCGCAGTATATGCGGATTTCTGGAATTTAGTTCAAGATGTCATGCTATTTTATACGAATGAAAAAGAAAAAAGAAAGTGTTGCAGCATATTTTGCCTCAACACTTTCTTAAATAATCATCAATTTATTTTTTTATTTTATCACAGGCTCAATTCTCTTTGCTACAACTACAGCAAGTGCCATCTTGATAAGATCAGGAATAATGAATGGGAATACGCACCAGCCAAGTACTGTAAGAAGTCCAACTTCGCCGCTGCTCTTAATATACACATGCATGAACCATGCTGTTCCAAATGCATAGCATACTGCAAGCCCAAGAACAAGTGCTACAATCTTCATAACAATATTCTTCTTAAAAAATTTTTCAAATAGAATGTAAATAAGACCTACAAATAAAAATCCAATGATGTATCCGCCTGTACTTCCCAGAAGAATTCCGATTCCTCCGCTAAAGCCAGCAAATACAGGTACTCCAACAGCTCCAAGCAGCACATATACAAGAGTCGCTATTGTTCCCCTCTCGCCTCCAAGTAAAAGAAGCACAAAAAATACAGCAAATGTCTGAAGTGTAAATGGAACTGCTGTAGGAATGCTTATCCAGGAGCATATAGCTATCAGTGCTGCGCTGATTGCTATGTATACCATATCCAATACTTTTGAATTCTCTCGTGTTTTAACTACTTCTGCATTACTCATGATGTATTAGCCCTCCAACTATAATCTAAATTCGCGAATACACGATTCAAAACGCTTATATGAAGGTACCACATCAAAAATAGATTGTCAACCAATTATATTATCTAGGTTGACAATCTAAAATTTTCTCAATTATTCGCGCTATAAGGGCATTTTTTGTAATTGTTGCCTTCCCGGCCTCAAACAAACTAGACGCTCGCTCTTTTACATCCTCGGGGAATCCGCTTATATCAGAATCAAAGTTGATTCCTATTCCGGCAACTATCCACTGAAGGGTATTACTGTCAAATTCACTGCCGGACTCAAGCAAAATACCACAGATTTTTTTGCCTTCAACATAAAGGTCATTGATTCCTCCGATATAGGCTTCTATACCCGAAAGTTCCCTAATGGCGTCTATTACAGCCCTACCGGTAAAAGAAGTAACTTCTTTACTGTCTGTACTAAACAAAAGCTCAGGTCTTAAAACAATGCTCATGTACAGTCCGCCCTCTGGAGAAAAGAATGAATGGTCCTTTCTGCCCCTTCCGCCGGTCTGTGTCGCAGCTACTATGACTGTGCCGTGCGGTGCTCCTGCCATAGCAAGCTCTTTTGCCTTATCACTGGTTGATTTAAGACTGTTATATACAAATATGTCAGCTTTATTAAAATCATCCGGTAATTCAGCCTTTATCCCCTCGACAGATATAATGTCATTATTATCTGCCAGTCTATAGCCTTTGTTGCTGACCGCCTCAATATTGTATCCCTTCTCTCGAAGATCCTTTATGGCTTTCCACACTGCATTCCTGGAAACGCTGCACTGCTTTGCCATCTCTTCTCCGGATGTATAGTTATCTTTATTGGATTCAAGTATAAATAAAACTCGCTCAGATGTGCTCATATATGTCTCCCATCTTATTGTCCTATTCATTTATACCATCATTTTCGTTTATCTGCTATAACTCCTTGCCTGTCGACGGATACATAACGCTTCAAAAAGAAAGCCCCTGACGCATATAACTTAATATAATTCCATAACTACTATCGCCCTGGCAATCATCCAGCCCGTTTCTGTAGGTCCTTAATTATGCTGTCCTTTTTCTTTGTATCAGCAAACACACTGTAGTAATATACCCCTGCAAGAATCACATATGGAATCGTAAATGAGCGGTATAGGTCCAGCCATCCTTGTATAGTTATAGTGTCAAAGTGACTCACGATTAAAAGCATTACTGCTATCAGTACACACGCTAACAGATATTGGATGACCATCATGGCCAGTGGGCTTATACTGTCAAAGAGCCTATGAAGGGATAAAACAACAGAGGCTATGATACAGATAGCAAGCATCATCAGCTCATTCATATTATTTGTCTGACCGCCAAAAATAATGTTGATGACAGCAGAAGAAACAGAAACCACTGTGTATGACATAAAAATCATTAAGGCTAAATTCTTAAAATATTCTTTCACTATACCATTCTCCGCATTTTCTGAAGATACTGATCAAATTCCTTCTTGTAACTTCTGTTGACACAGATTCTCTCACCATTATCAAAATAAGCATAAACCTTCATATTAAGATCTGGCTTTAACTGTTTTATTCTGAAAATGTTTATGAGATTAGACTTGGAAACTCTCACAAACCCATAGTTCCAAAGGAGCTCCTCACACTCTGCCAGTGTTTTCATAATACGATAGACCCCGGTCCCGGTGTACATAAAAAGTTTTCTGTCCACATAATCCAGATAATATACCTCTTTGGGGTCGATCAGTATCTCTTCCCCATCGTCAAGATCATCATCCGCAGGTCTTCCCGAAAGAGATATTCTCTCGGACTGCACAATATCTATTATCTGTTTTATCTGTGGTCTCATATTTGAGAAATACAGATCCACATGCTCATTTTTATTATTCTTGTCTTCGAACAGGTTTAACTTCATACTCACTTTTTACAATCCGGCACCGGCAAGGAAAGTTTCAACATATTCCATGTATCCATCCGGATCATCAATAACTCCTTCGATATGTGCACTGTTTACATAAGCAATGCTCTTTTCTGAACTGCCAACATTTTCATATACTTCCTCAACCTTTTCAGGAAGGCAGACTGTATCCTTTTGTGAAACAAAAATGAGTGTAGGCAGCTGATCATTTTCTACAACCTTGATTGTATCACCATCATTCCAGTTGATGCGATAAAAAATCTTTGAATATAGCTTACCTGCTTCTGTAAGATAGGATGTTACAAATGACTCCATTTCCTCCGGATCATCATCTGCAATCACACTTCTGATCATGTATTCCATTCCCGGAACAGGACTGTCACAGATAACTGCATCCGCTGCTTCTACTGTTCCAGGTGTTACGTTTGATGCATAAATTGCTGTGGCCTGTGCCCCCATTGACTGTCCATGAACAATAACCTCTGAACTTCCAAGTTCTTCTCTGGCATATCTTACAAGCGCCTTTATATCACGGAGCTCATGAATCCCAAAGGTTACTTTATCATCCGGATTTAATCCATGACCTCTGTCATCAAAAGCAACTACGTTATAACCTCTTTCGATATACTGCTGTGCAAGAGGATATGTGCTTACTCTGTCGCCACCTGCTCCGTGCACAAGTACTACACACTTATCGCTGTACATATCAAAAAAGGTTCCGGGAACAACATTGCCATCCTCTGCCGTAACAGAAATCTCTTTGCCTTGAGTGCCGGCGATAAAGCCGTCAAGGTCAAATCCGTACTTTGCCAGCTGCTTAACCGAGTTGCCCTGAGTATCATTGTTTTTATTCTGATAAAACACGCCATCAGTAACCAGCTTGGCCATTCCAACAGTTCCTGTGACTATCAGTACAGCAACTACTCCTAATATGATTTTAACCACCCTGCCAATTATATTTCTTTTCATTTGTTTTTACTCCCTTCCTTAAGATATTTTTACTTTATCAAAAACACACTTCTCATATCTTAAGATTTGCATAAGTTGCATTTTCTGATGTATAAGGTGCAATTAATATCATCATGTAACAAAGACAAGATCTTTTTTTACATTTTAGACAAAAGAAAAAGACGTATAAACCATATGGTCTATACGCCCTTCGTTTCTATTGTGCGTAATACTGCAATTTTAAACATTTTTATTGCGCAATACTGAATTCATATGCAGTGTTGTATGTAGCAACATAGAGCGTGTCATCAACGATCTGGAACTGATCAGCTGCAGAATTGACAGGTATCGAATCGTATTTTTCTCCCGTAAATCTGTCTAAAAGATAAATATAGTCAGGCTCAGCTGTAAAACCGTAGCCACAGATTATTGTATCTCCAACCACTTTAAAGTTCCCTGCATTGGCAACAAGCGGCTCACTTCTGAATAAAAGCTCGTTTGTGTTAACATCAATAGCTACAATATAGCTTGACCATGGCTCTTCAGATGCATATCCCCAGTGTCCAAGCTCAGCATAAAGAATGTTATCAACTACAGTAGCATATCTGATGAACTGATTCTGGGCTGATACTCTCTCTTCCTCATAATCCGGGCCATCACACAGTTCTGAAAGGTCAAAATTGTAATACATCTTTTCCATACTGGTATCATAAATCTGAAGCCCCTGGAATGTATTACCATAAGATACTTCATTTACCCCTGAGTAAAAATAATTCTCATCCTCATGAGTAAGTCCTTCCTGCATAAATCCGTGCTTTTCTGCCCACACTTCTGTATCAAGGAAATCTGTTTTTTCCTCTTTTGTCTTAGTAAGAGTGATATGTTCAGTACCCGCAACCACGCCTTCAGCCTTGTAGCTCTTCCATGTAGGGTTTGCTATTTTAACGCTATCAGGAATTGGTTCACTTTCCTTTGGTTCAACCTTGATAGGTTCTGCCTCAGTCCTTGTCACAATCTTTGTCATATCCTGTGCTTCACTCATCTGGAAAGCAGGCTGTATGAGGTTCGGATAATCTTTTACAGATAGAACAATATCAAGATCACCGGTAGCATAAGAAGCTATCTCATATGGTGAAAAGTGAATCCTAAGCCCCTCCGCATTTATGATCCAGGTATAGGTATCATCTTTTAGTTTCTGTACAAACTGATCAGGGTCTTCGTCCTCCCCCTGATAATAAAAGCTATCCACTTCTTCCATGATTCCCGGATAAGCCCTTTCCAGTTCTGTTCTGATTGCCTCTGAAAGTATAGAACTGTCATTTAGAACCTGATCGAGCCTTAACATCTGGCCCGTTATAGGATCAATATTGATAGAGGCACTGCCATGATTGGGATGCGCACCTCCTGAAAAGCTTTCATATTGCTCTTCCATTGAAAAAAGACGATCATCAATCCTTGCTACACTCACATTATTATCATCATAGTAAACAGCATCTTCGTAAAAAGTATCTTCTAAAACCCAGGAAGCATATTCAGCAATCCTCTCAGGTATTTCATAGCTGATATTGTCATTGTAGCTTGCAACATATTCAGCAAGCTTGGGATACTTTTCTTTATACTCGTCAGATAAAACAATCTCTGTATAGCTTCCGGTACATAATTCTCTTTCTTCATTACTTGATGTAACAGCATGATTAACAAGTGTGATTGGATAACCTGTATTTACACTTGTTTCAGCTGTCTCTTCAGATACTTCACCACTTTCTACAAATTCTGAAGTAACAGCTTTTCCGCTTTCGTCCGAGGTATTACCTACGTTTGTGCACGCAGTAAGGCCTATAGATGCAAGCATAACAATAGCAACTGCTTTTTTATTTTTCATAACATATCCCCCTGTAACCATAAATTATGGTTATCTTTTTATTCCTGTAATATCATTTATGATTTCACCGGCGATGATGAGTCCTACTACAGAAGGAACAAATGCCGTTGAACCCGGAATCGCCCTGCGTTTGGAATCTCTTCCTGCTGTTTCCTGAGAAACGGTGTTGTTATCATTTTCACTTTTTGACGTATCTGCCTGTGGCTGTATTGGCTTTTCCTTTGAATAAACAACCTTTAGATCTCTGATTCCTCTTTTTTTACACTCATGTCGCATTACCTTGGCAAGCGGGCATATGGAGGTCTCATATATATCAGCAACTTCAAACATCGAAGGATTTATCTTATTTCCTGCTCCCATTGAAGATATAACCGGGATGTTTGCCTCTTTTGCCATTTCTATGATCGTAAGCTTTCCGGTAACAGTATCAATTGCATCCACAACATAATCATAATCGCTGAAATTAAACTGGTGCTTTGTCTCCGGTAAAAAAAATGTCTTATATGTTCGAACCTTGCAATCAGGGTTAATATCGTGAATTCTTTCCTCTGCCACATCAACCTTGTATTTTCCAATGGTCTTTGTTGTTGCGATTATCTGCCTGTTGAGATTTGAAGCACAAACCTCATCATTATCAATGAGATCTAGCGCGCCTACTCCGCTTCTGGCAAGAGCCTCAACTACATAACCGCCAACTCCACCTACTCCAAAAACAGCAACTCGGGCAGAAGCAAGTTTTTCCATAGCTTCCGCGCCATATAATAATTCAGTTCTTGAAAACTTATCTGACATAAATTACATCCTTTCTATAGCTATCACTCGAATACCCTCTCAGGCATAGATTTGGATCTGTACTGCATTTCGCTTACTTTATATACTGTAACGAAAGCCTGTGGATCCACTTTATCTATAAAAGCCATCAGCTTTTGGAATTCGTTTTTATCCACGATAGTAATGATCTCGTCGTGCTCCTGCATGCGATAAGCGCCTATAGCCTTATAAATACTTGCTCCGCTGTGTAGCTCGTTCAGTATAAATTCCCGAATTTCCTTCTCAAAAGGTGAAACAATACATACTCTTCTCTTTAGCTTTTGATCGAAAATAAAATGATCCAGGATTACACCATTAAAATATGTCCCCAAAATGCTAAGCAGCAAAGTTTTTGAATCATAAACAAGGATCGAAGATACTGCCACACAAAGCCCTGCCGCTGACATTGCCTTTCCTAAATCAATCCTCAAGTACTTGTTGAGAATCTTTGCTACAATATCCAATCCACCTGAGGAAGCGTTTCTGTTAAAAAGAATTGCGATTCCGATACTTACAAAGAATATGTAACACAAAACATCAAGTGTAGCATCACCTGTAAAAGACACAAAATCAGGAAATGTCCTTTCAAATATGCCAATTACCACAGGAAGTAAAATAGACGTATACACTGTCTTATACCCAAACTCAGGTCCACAGGTAATAAAACCTATTATCAAAAGAAATACATTCAGTATCATTGTTATCACAGAAACCGGCAAAGGAACAAAATTTGTAAGAACGATTGATAATCCAGAAATGCTGCTTACTGATGCATGGCTTGGCATAAGGAAAAAGTAAACAGCCGCTCCGATTATTATTGTTGCCATTGTCAAAACAAATATTTCTTTTATAAGTGCAAACCTTTTCATTTAGATATTTCCCATCTTTTTAAACTTTTTTATAATTTCAGCATATAGAATTATATACTTAAAACTTTATAATTCAAACAGTAAATCCATCGATAGTTGATGGTTCCCTTGAAAATAAGATCTTCATTAGCTACGGATATATCAGTAAGCTCCAAAATCGGGCATCCCTTAATCTTAAACAATTCATTTGGAATTGTTTTATGATAAGAATCAAGAAAAATAGCCATTTTCGCAGGATTTTTGCACCTCGAAAATGGCTAATAATTCATTTAAATTCCGGGATAAACGACTACCAATTATAAAAAGTCTACAACTAATATACACTTTTTATGCATCTTCTTTATATTGCGCCCATTACTCACCAGTCTCGACTTCTTTTATATCTTCTGACTGGTCTATAGTCAGATCAAAGCCATCAAACATCTCATTATCAGGCAGTTTCATTTCAAATCCCTGGGTATAATCCAATGCAAGATCAGCCTTATCAATATTCAGGCCAAGTACATGGCCTCCTTTTTCCCTGTCTTTTGAAATAAAGTGCAGATGCCATCCTGCCGCATTTAACTTATCCATATATGGCGGACAGTATAATCCCACCACAGTTCCTTCTATATCGGAATAATCAAAAAATGTCTGGTCTGTCTCAAGAACCTTTGCAAGTGGCTTATAAGGTTCGTTTTGCTTATATTCGCTGCGGACATTCATCTCCTTAAATTTACCATCGATTCGTATAACGCAGAACCCATTCGGGAGTTTCCCTTCAAGTTTTTCATTCAGTAGCTCCTTTAATGCGTCAATATCAGTGATTCCTTCGAGCGTTACATTTTCATCCTCGTCAAAGAAAGTCACATTTGAAAAAGGGATTGTCTCATCATCACTTACCTTTTCGACTAAGCCATCACTCTTTGCTTTATAAACAACACCGTCAAGTACTATCATTTCGCCATCAAGTCCGTCAAAAGTACCAAGCCCGGTATCTCCGTTCTGTTTAAGTTCTCCGGCAGTAATACTGCCATGATAATCACCGAAGGTTAAACCCTGAAGCAATGAAACCTGAAAAAGAACCTCACGGTCTGCCCCTTCTCCACTCCCTCCGGTGCTTCCGGACGAAGCACATGCCGTAAATGACAAGACAGCTGCCATCATAATCGGTGCTAAAACCAGTTTCTTTCTCATTTTTACCCCCTTATATTCGCAAAAGCCTTTAAATTGTTCCTCATGGTTGTGTCATAAGAATCTTAATCAGTTCTGCAAAGCTGACTATTTCCTGTACAGTTGTGTATTCTTCAGTTGTATGTATGTTATGCATGGGACCGTATATATTTAGTCCGTCCATTCCGTGTTTTATCAAAGAATTTATATCACTTCCTCCAAAGGATTTCTTTGCCACGGCTCTCCTTCCCTGTTTCTCTCCTGCTATGCCAACCCTGTCATCTGCTCCCAGAGCAGTCGTATGATCGCTTGTGATTGTTCCGCCGTCATTTAATATGATCTTCTTATGTTACAGAAAGATGATTATCCTAACTGTCAGACGGTTCTGAAGGAACTCTGGATTTCCCCCGCATTCTTCCAATCCTTTAGCGCATCACATACTTTTTCATACCACCCATTTTCAAAGAAATAGCACTTAGTTATATCTTCACCATAAGAATCTTCTTTCTCGCCTGAGTACAAAAATCCCAATACTCTGCAACCGCCTGTACAGTACCTGAAATACTTACATTGTCCACATTTAGAATTATTATTCTTCACATCACCTACTGTTCTACATGCAATATCAAGATAATGACTCTCGGTTAGCACAGCTTTAAGTGTTGTATCGTGGAAATTTTCATATACAATCCCATGCTCTTTCAGAATACCCGATGTTTGCATACATGGCTGAAATTCGCCATCAGAATTAAGAGCAATCATCCCTCTGACTCCCTGACATGCCGGAAAACCATCACGATACTCACTTTCCAGACGATTTACAGGCACCAATCTAAAACTTTTTTGGGCAGGATATAGCCTGATAAATAGCCATACTATAATATCCATATTCATGCCACTATGAATATATTTTTCACAAAAATCCAACATCAAACTATAGTACTCTTCTAAGCTGAGGGTTCCCTCAGGGGCATTATTTCTCCATCGAGGTGTTTCAGTGGTGCGGATAATACGCATTCCCATAACACCCATCTCATTAAGTCTTTTTGCTGTATCCATAAGACTATCTACATTTGTCCTATTAGCCTGAGACTGAACAACAACAGGAAAACCATTCTCAACGGATAATCTTATTGCATCAAGAGTTTTTTGCTCAGCGCCTTTACAATTTCTCATCCAATCATGATATCCGATTCCATCAAACGATATCTTCATCTGTGGATAAGCACCTATTTCTTTAAATTGATCAAGTATGCCCTGAGTAATGTAGAAACCATTTGTATTAAGCTCATCTACTATCATATTTCTACTGTAAATCTCACGAACAACATTCATAAAATTCTTGTGTAGCATAGGTTCGCCACCGGTAATTGTAAAAGCATGTACCCCGCATTCCTCTGCCTCATCAAGCAAACGATGTAATTCTTCCAAACTCCACTCTGTCATGATGGGTGCATTATCAGCGGCGTTAAAGCAATGGAGACAATTATAGTTACACTTTCCTGTTATAGTCAGGTTTATTCTAGGGAAACATATATTTTCGTATTTACGAAAAGAAGACCAGCTAGATGGATGCTCGCCTTTTTCGCAAGATGCAATGATTTTTTTGTATAATAACTCCTGTACAACATCATCCAAATCCATATCATGTTCACCATCACATTTCAATAAAACATCTGCCTGCTTTACTGTAAGCGGATATGGATTTGGCAAATACTTTACATAAAAGGCATATTTCACATCCTTCCAGCTTCTAAGTGCGTAATCTTCTTTGATTCTGAAATACATTATGTCACCTCACAAAACTGATATAATCTTTTCAGGAAAAGCGAATCGGAGCATTTCATAACCAATTCCACTTATGCCATAAAACAGTGATGGTGTTGCCCCGTTATTAAACATATATGAATTGTAGCGATAGCTTCCCTCATCATCGCGTCGCTTTTGCATTGCACTAAGAACTTTATTAGCCATAGAATAGTCCCCAATAGACACATAGTATTCCACAATAGCGGAATTGCCACAGCACAAATGATCTCGTACATTTAACGGAAGCTTGGCAATACTTATTTTAACTTTTTTTTCAAGCGCCATTAGCACATCACTATTTATTCCATTTGCCTTTATTCTCTCCAGCATTATTCCTATGCCAGGTGGCCCAGAACAATACCCATTCATATAACTTTCTGTTGGAACCTTGCGCAAATCAGGCCAAGTCCCAAACTGAGAAATATATTTATTATGCAATTCATGTTCATATATGATTCCTTCGTACGCAGCCTTAAAATATATCTTATCTTCCAAAATTTTTGATACTGAAAAAAGCGCCTCTGCTATACCCGCTTGTCCGTGGCCAGCGCCACTTATAGCGCAAGGATTATTACTAAAGGATTTCCATAAATTCATTCCATCGCACTCTAATGTTTTTAATTCCAGTAACCTGTCGGCAAGTATTTTTAAAATTACTTTGTTATTCCTGTACTCTTCAAATCTGCATAATGTTGATAGCAATCCAGCCAATCCACACATTCTGTCAGGTAAATTACATAAGGAATAATCTATTGTATCCAAAAGCTTAACATATAATTGCTGTAGACTTCGAATTTCAGAAGAATCGTAATATCTTCTTATTACCGCTAAGCCAGTAAGTATTCCACCTATTCCTTCAGCTTCACCTAAATCAGGAGATTTTTCGCTATTTATGTATTTTAGTCTTATATAGTCGTGTGTATGCTCAAGATAAAATATACATTCATCTAGTATTTGTGACGATATATCTTTTATCTTTTCGTCAGCGGATACGCTTGCACAGGCAGTGGAAAAAACAGCCATCCCGCATAAGCCAAGCGCTAAATCAGCCTTACAAAAACCAAATTTCCCCCCATCTGCACGATTATATCCCCAATAAATATGTCCATCTTTACCTTTAATGCCAAGATCATATACTTCCTTTAGTATACTCTCAGCCTCATTAACAGCTATCCTTTCAGAACAAACCTCTCCGGAAGTTGATATGATGTTTTCTTTTGCTTCTGCATTCAATAATGCAGGATACTGTAGTATAGCTCGTTTTATAAAGCCTATATCAAATTCTCTATCATTGTCATCCAGATGCTGAATTATATCTATTGCGTGCTTAAATGAACTACTTTTTATAGCATTACTAACAACGCATTCCTTATCCATATATATTGAGCAACTATCAAGTTTGGTATAGGCATATGGTATATCTCCACACAGGAGTTGACTAATTTCACTCTCAATCATCGACTGAAATTTCAGTTCTGTATTCTTGTATAAAATCCGTTTTAATAAATCAATGGTTTTCCTTCTGCTTTCATCATCTGAAACAGCCTGACGATGATATAGTTTTCTTATATAATCATCGTAATCCTTTGTACTCCTAAGAATCACTCTTATCGGAATATCCTTGGGAAAACTGTTTATCTTTTGTATGATTATCTCCTTTTTGGCCGCAACTGTATCATAAAAAGTCCTATACCCATTTAGGTAGTCATCTAAATAACTGTATATAGTAACTGATCTCCCGTTTAAAACTGGTGAGTTTCTGTTGCCTGTCGGCATCAAAATACTGCATTCCATTCCATTTATTCTGGCTGGCAAAATGCCATAGCCATCCAAAGTTCTATTCTTTATACTTATCAAATTCGGGAAACATTCATCCTCGTCATCAAATATAAATATCGGTGAAAAGCTGGTTTCCAGATCTATAATATAGGGCTTAGCACCAATGAAAAGTATATTTTCACTATGCATATCAGCGGTTCCCAGTATTTTGGCAAAAGCAGTGACTGCCCCTAAATTGCGAAAAAACTTTCTCACTTCATCATCATCATCAATGATTCTCTTTTGTTCTATATATTCATTTACGCCATATTCTTTTCCACATGCATAACATTTGGGTATCCCTATATATTCATCGAAATATTCAGTTATCAATTCGTTAATGCACTTATCCACCCTTGAATCTCTTGGTTTATATACAAATATTCCAATATCAGTCTTAATAATGGTGACACTTCGTCCTTGATTATGTGTGTCCCCACTAATAAAACCCACATCTTCTATCTTTGAATAAACCTTATCCGGAAATATCGCATCACTTATAGCACATTTATCCCTTTCAAGCCTAATTAGCATTTCTATAAAAGCATCTGTCACAAGATAAAGTCTTTTCCTCAGAATTTCCTTTAAAGTAGTAGAAATAGTTCCGCTTTTATAAATGTCTGGTTCAATAAAAAAACCATTTGTTGTGCTAGTAACTATATCCTCGCCAATACTATTTAACATGTTTTCAAGGTGCACAAAAACTTTGTCCGCAAGCATATTTGCTTGCGGACAAGAATTCACTCGTTCTATTTGTTCATCAATAAAACTCTTAATCATAATATTCATCAGCAAGGATACCAATCAGGAATTAACCCTTTTTTCTTTGCCATTTTTGACATTTTCTTATATACAGAAACAGTTTTACAGATCAAACCTCCACCAGATACATTCTCAATGTCTTCTACAGACAAAGGTGTATCATCATCCTTTTTTATTCCACTAATATATTCCTTGATATCATCTTCTGTTACATCACAGCCATTAGCCTTTACAAAATCAAGCACTGCATCATTCTCGATAGCCGCAGCATATGCTTTTTGTAAATCCTTATTTGCGGAAATCTCTTTATGTAGTTCCTGTAAAGTTTTCATAGATAAATCCTCCTTAATGAATAACAACAATGAATAATAACAGCTAATATAATTATCACATAGAAACTGCGTAAGCACAAGTATTTTCGGTAGTTAGTCATCCGCATGATTTACCATGATTTTCCATGAGAAACTTCGAAAAAGCGTCATCATTATATCAGGTCTCTACGGTTGGAAATGTAGCACCCAAATATAAAGCGCTTACGATACTGCTGTAACCAGCAAGAATGTATTTGCATTATGAGAGGTATAGAAGGTTGCGATTTCCAGTACTGGAATTTCAACAAATCAGGGCTTTTTCTCTACTTCCCCCGCTGTATCCAATTGCTGCCTTTCTACCAGATCAGCAAAGTATCCACCCTTTTTAATCAGCTCGTCATAGGTGCCATCCTCAATGATACGACCTTTGTCCAGTACCACTATGCGGTCACAGTGACGGATGGTAGAGAGCCTGTGTGCCACAACGATACGGGTACATCCCATGGCATCAAGAGACTCTGATACTGCTTTTTGAGTCTTATTATCGAGGGCCGAGGTAGCCTCATCAAATATGAGGAGTTTGGGTTTGGGAGCGATTGCCCTGGCAATCATGAGCCTCTGCTTCTGACCGCCAGAGATGCCGCCCTGTCCCTCTGATATAATCGTAAACATTCCCATCGGCATGGCTCTGATATCATCTGCGATTCCAGCTTTCTCAGCTGCTTCCCATGCATCATCCATGCTTATATGCGGAGCTGTGATAACAATGTTCGAATAAATGTCCCCGGAAAACAGATCGCCGTCTTGTGTTACGGTTCCTATATTTCTCCGCAGTGTCCCTAGATCAAGACTTCTTATATCCTTTCCATCATAATAGACAGCCCCGCTTTCCGGAGTTTCAAAGCCAAGCAGAAGACGGATCAGCGTAGACTTCCCACATCCTGTTTTTCCCACAATAGCAACATACTCACCGGGATTAATCTTTAAGGAGAGATCATCAATAATATAGGGATTACTGTCATTGTAGCGAAATGATACATGATCCAACTCCACATTTCCGGAAATCCCTGTCACTATTTCCTTGTTTAGTGCCGTCTCCGGAACTGTCTTTAAAAATGGCTCAGCCATCTCCAGGAGAGGTCTTATCTGAGCCGCCTGGAGGGCGATACCTGATAGTGCGGTAAAGGCTTCCATTACCATTCCATAGGCAGACATAAATGCGAAGTAGGAGGGCTGATCAACGCCGCTTTCTACAGCCATAAAATACAGAATAATTGTTGAAAACAGACTGATACCCGTAGTTATGACATTTGTAACCTTCAGAATTGTAGGAGGATTGTATGTTAGTTCAGCCTTTTCAGCATACAGATTCAGCCATTTCGCAAATACTCTTTTCTCCGCCCCGGCAAGTTTGATCTTCTGAACTCCGGTTAGCAGAGAATAGCTTAATCCCGATTCCTTTGCTGCTTTCTCCATTATCTGTTTACTGATTCTGGCTTGCAGAAGTGTCACTAAAACAGAAAAACTGACAGTTACCAGTATGATGTTTAAGGAAGGGATGACAAGTGCAGGTGTAAAGCGGAAAATCTGCTGGATATATAAAAGTGAGACTAGTGATGTCAGTCCTGTATTCAATATCATATTCTGCATGATTGTGCATAATTCATTAACAGACATGGAACGGCTTTTTAATTCTCCTGGACTGTAGGCGCGGAAAAAACTAACAGGCAGGGATATAATACGCATCATCATGGATGATTCCACTGCAATGGATAGCTTTGTCTGCACCCTGCTGCTAAGCAGTCCCCTTATCGCGGAAAAAAGCTGCGAGGACAAGGCTACGCAAAATATGAAAATTGCTGCGCCTATAAGTGCCGATGTCCTTCCACTTGAAAGTACCGGGCCTGTCACAGCGGCGGTTATCTGCGGAAGCATTATTCCAGCAAATGTCACTGCCAAAGCTGCAATCACAACAAGAAAAATGTCGCTGACACTGATGCAGGATTTCATATACCCTAAAAGATCTGTTATCTTTAGTGCTCTAAGCGGCAATGGACGATAAAAACATATGGCATCGGTTTCAAATTCCTTTTCAGTTTTCCTGTTAAGGTAAACTTTTTTTCCTGTTTCGTTATCAATATAAAAATATCCGTGAAGCTTTTGCGGCAGCAATGCCACCGGCGTTCCATCTTTCTTTTTTAATCCTATGAGAGGACCGTATGCATCCTCATACCACCTGCTCTTAAGCTCAACGTCTCGTCGCATCAGACCGTACCGTTTGAGACAATAGTCCATCTGTTCATCCGTTGATTGTATATCTTCCGGAATCTCAACCGGCTTTAGATGATAACTTTTCAGCACTTCATCAATGGCACGCTTTGTCAGTATCCGCTCATCAGATAGTTGCTCTGCCATTCGCTGGCCTAATACAACGGAAGCGATCTTTTGAAACGAATCTTCAAGTACCTGGGCATCGGCCCTTCTTCGTTCTTCTATTTGGTCCTCAAACCACCCCATGTCATAACCCTTTCATTACTCGTTTGCAACCAGTTCTGCATAAGCTCCGTTCTTCTGTATAAGCTCATCGTGAGTGCCACATTCGACCATTTCACCATGATCCAGTACAAGTATCTTGTCACAGTCGCGGACTGTGGAGAGGCGATGCGCTATAACTATGCATGTAATGCCTCTGTCCTTTATGGCCCGTACCACATCATATTCCGTCTTAGCATCAAGTGCACTTGTTGCCTCATCCAGAATGATAATGGTCGGATCCTGTGCCAGGACCCTTGCTATCTCCATACGTTGTCTCTGTCCACCGGACAGGTCACGCCCATGGTCAGTAAGCTTACGGCGATAACCACCCGGCATTTTCATGATATCTTCATGGAGGTGTGCATCATGCGCTGCCATAATAATATCGGATTCTTCTATGGATTCATCCCACATACGGATATTATCAGCAATTGTGCCCTCAAATAGGATGATGTCCTGGTCAACCACGGCAACGGATCCTGTTATCACATCTCTTGGGTATTCGCTTCTTCCCTTTCCATCAAATAGCACCTCACCGCTCCATGGCTGGTACAGTCCTGAAATCAACTTGGAAAGGGTAGATTTGCCGCATCCTGAAGGTCCCACAATGGCAATTCTCTCCCCAGACTTTATAGAAATTGAAAAGTTCTTAATGAGCGGTTCAGCCAGCTTCGAATAGCCGAAAGTAATGTTTTTAAGTTCCACATTTCCCTCAAGTTTTGAGATCTCGCCGGCTTTTGCATTTTCAATAAGAGCTGGATCGTCGGGATATTCCATAACATCCTCGACCCTCTCCATTTGGGATCTCATCTCCTGTATGGTCTGTCCTGCGTTGACTAACATCATTGCAGGCGACATAAAGGCTGTGAGAAGCCCCTGGAACAGCAAAACACCTCCAAGGGTGAAGTCCCCCTGCATCACCAGATAAACGCCCAAAAGCAGCACAATATAATTGGCTGCTGTGCTGACAAACGCAGGAATAATTCCCCAAAACTGATCCATCTTTTGAGCGCACACATCTTGTTGATTTGCAGATGCCTGATATCCCGCCCATTTTCCGAAGAAACCATTCTCTGCCCCGCTCGCTTTGATGGTTTCTATCATTTGGAAACAACTCACGGTAGTTGCTTCCAGTTTGCCCATATCACGCATCGAAACCCTTGCTATGTTCATCCGCTTATCTGATATGATACGGGATACTATTATGTTAAAAAAAAGCGCTGTAAGACCGACAATGGTCAGCAGAGGACTTTTCCTAAGCATCAACACAAGATAAAACACCATCATGGCGGAATTTAAAAGAAGAGGTGCAAAGGTGTTCACCAGCGTGCCCGCAATAGATTCATTTAGTGTAAGCCTTGCCTGGATATCCCCCGCATAACGCTGCGAATAAAACTCCATGGGAAGCCGAAGTACCTTCCACATATACGAACAGCTTCCGATAGCTGCCATTTTCCCGTTTATTTTTAGTGAATAGACTGCCTGTGCCCACGCAACAACCAGCTGGAGCACTGCAAGAAAAACCATGATACTAATAAAAGGATACAGCCAGTCACGGTTTATTCCCGTCAGAAGCCGGTCCATAAAAATACGTGATGTAACGGAATTCACTATGCCAAAAAGGTAGGAAAGCATAGTTGTCACCATGACGAACGCCACAGCACCGCCAGCACCAATAAGCCTCTTCCTCGCAAAGGAAAGCGTGCTCTTTGGCTTTCCCTCCGGTTTGAATTTCTCTCCCGGAACCGGGATAATACACACGCCTGTAAACGCCCTGTCAAACTCCTCCCAGCTGACTGTCACCCTGCCCCTTGCCGGGTCATTTAGGTAAACCTTCTTTCCCTTAAACCCGTCTAGTACCACGAAATGATTCATGTTCCAATGGATAATGCACGGAAATGTACCATTATCCCTGAGCTTTTCCGGAGATTTGCGGAAGGCTTTTACGTCAAAGCCGTAGTTTTGAGCGGCAAGATATATGTTTTTTGCGTTGGAACCGTCTCGGGAAACGCCACAGTCTGAGCGTACCTGCTCTAAAGGCAACCATTTTCCATAATAAGCCATCAGCATTGCAAGAGATGCAGCCCCGCATTCGAGTGCCTCAAGTTGCATGATTAAAGGCACTTTTGCCACACCCTTATTAAGAGGTGGCGATATTTTTGAACTACCCAAATGAATCAACCCCCCTCGAGCAAAAACTCTATCGGATGTATCTGCTGCGTCACAATCTCAGCATCATAGTCTCCATCCGGAAGAGATACATTTGCAATGGCAATACTTCTGCCGTACTCATCTGTCACGACCTTGGAGATTAGATATTCATCGGAGGCCACACGTATGGACATGCCTGTATTTATTTCTTTGCTGCCTTCTGATATGATAACTATCTTTGCCTCTCCATCCTTCACAAAAGCTTTTGCAGCCACAACGGATTCAAGCACGCCAACAGCTGACCATGCGATAATTCCCAAAAGAAGCAGAACCACTGCTGACATTATTATCCATATGCCGGGATTTGAAACCTTAAGGTAATCCGATAACTGCTCTGGGGATGATATTCGGTCCAGGGTTTTCTTTCTAAAAACATTACTCTCCATATTGTATTCCTCAACTGAAAATACCTTATGCTATTCAAATACCAGCATTGCAGCCACACCGGTCATTTCAAGAATATCTTTTATTTCCGGCTTTAAATTCCTTATGGTAATCTGACTACCATTCTTGTCTTTCATTTTAAGTCTCACTCTCTTTATTACACGAAGTCCCGTACTGGATAAATACTCAACATTCTCAAAGTCCAGTACCAGTTTGTCAGCTTTACCCGCAATCTCGGAAAGAGCATCATCTGCTTTTGCCGCTGCGTTAACATCAAGCCTCCCTTCGAATTTTGCGATATATGTCGTCCCTTCAGTCACAGTAGTTATGTTGATCATCCTATACCTCTATACCTTACCCTTTCCTATGATATTCCCTGCTCCAAAGTACTTAAGCCCAAGCATTGTAATATCGTCAGACTGTGGTTCATCCTTTACGAAATCATCTATTTTCTCACTAACATGCAAAATCAATTCAAAAGGATCCGTGCTGCCTGATCTTGAAAGAACTGATATCAGGCGCTCTTCACCGAACAACTCTTCACTTCTGTCTGTCGCCTCTGTCACACCATCGGTGTATTGATATATCACATCACCCGGCAACAACTGAACCTTATGATCAGTAATCTTATACCTTTCCGGCAGTTCATCCATCTCCTCGGGAGCATACATACCAATAGCCACACCACTATGACCTTTTTCTTCCAGTTTCCAGGATCCATTTTGATATATAGCCACACGTTCATGCCCGGCATTAGCATAGGTAAGGATGCCGGTGGATATCTCCAATATACCAAGCCATACTGTTACGAACATGTCTTCATCATTATCTTCTGCTATCTTCGCATTTACGGCCATGAGTATTTCACTTGGATTCCGAAACGATGCTGCTTCAGATCTGATAAGTGTTTTCGAAGTCATCATTAAAAGAGCCGCCGGTATTCCCTTGCCCGAAACATCGGCTATGACCACATCCAGATGATCGTCATCCGGCATAAAGAAATCATAGAAATCACCTCCAACCTCGTTGGCTGTTCTCACAGTCGCATACAGGTCAAATTCATGCCTGTCAGGAAATGCAGGAAATTTACTTGGAATACTTCCAATCTGAATCTTAGAAGCAATATCAAGTTCCGCTTCCAGTCTCGCTGTTGTCTCAGCGAGTTCATGCTGCCTTATGATAAGAATACGCCCATGTCTGGTTATAAAAATACTCACAAGGGAAAGTATTAAATACATCAACAGATTAGGAAATATCTCGTACTCCACATTATTGATGAAAAACCTGAAATGATCGTATTCCATCCGTTCTATTACGTCTATTAGCCAGGTGGTATCGTCCATCACTATCTTGGTACCTATAGGAAGCTCTACATAATTTAAATCTATAATCCCATATTCCGCTCCCAAAATACCGGTGATGACATATACGATAAAGGTTAGTACCGATACATATACTGACAATCTCGTAGAAAAATAACGAATGGACAGTATGATTGGCAAGCATAAATACAGCGCGGCAGATGACGTAAAAAGCAGGTTAAAAGAGCCGCAACAGAAAACAAGTATGGCAAGAAGTACACTCTTAAGCCACGCTTTTTGACCGTTATATCTCTTCTCGAATACAAATCCGAAAATGAGGACTGCTTCCAAAAAGATCATAGCCGGCCGCCACTCAAATCTTGGCGCATCGAACTCTCCAATCTCCAGCATTATAAAAACAGGGATCAAGACCACCGCCATCATAAGAAGAGCCAGTGCGACAATGTAGTTTGCTTTAATTTCATTTTCTTCAAATATATCCATATCTTTTGTTTTTACAGATAATCCATCTTCTCTTTTCATTCCACTGATTGCTTTACATTATGATATATCTATTCTATCGCTAGAATTATACTATATTTCGTCGTATGATAATTTTAAATATGTATAAATAATACCGTACCTCCCATGGAAACCTTGCTACCTTCAGGAATTAGCTCTTATGCCAGGCACAAAAGCCTCTTCTTTATCACTGACGTAATAGCCTGTCATATTCCTCAATTTTAATCCGTCAATAACAGTTTTAGCCAGTAGCTCGTTTCTTATATTGTACCAAATCGCTTACGCGATGGCTATCGCCACGTAGTGTCTCGACGGCGTAAATTTACTGTAGGATTTGAAAGGGTAGATTGCCCCTGTGATCAGTTCACAGCAGTAATACTGCCATGATAATCACCGAAGGTTAAACCCTGAAGCAATGAAACCTGAAAAAGAACCTCACGGTCTGACCCTTCTCCACTCCCTCCGGTGCTTCCGGACGAAGCACATGCCGTAAACGACAAGACAGCTACCATCATAATCGTTGCTAAAACCAGTTTCTTTCTCATTTTTACCCCTTATATTCGCAAAAGCCTTTAAATTGTTCCTCATGGTTGTGTCATAAGTATCTTTATCAGTTCTGTGAAGTCTGCTATTTCCTGAACAGTTGTGCATTCTTCAGTTGTATGTATGTTATGCATGGGACCGTATATATTTAGTCCGTCCATTCCGTGTTTTATCAAAGAATTTATATCACTTCCTCCAAAGGATTTCTTTGCCACGGCTCTCCTTCCCTGTTTCTCTAATGCTCTCTTATATCTATCCAAAGCACTTCCTTCTGCGGCTTCGGGATCTATCCTGTAAACGGTGATTCTTTCTTTTTTATCTATGCAAAGCTCTGCACCTGCTCTATTCGCTTCTTCTGAAAAAATGCTTTCTACTAAGTCTATTGTCCGATGTGCATCTTCATGGACACCGCTTCTTATCTCACCTTTTATAAAACAGTTTTCCGGAACAGCGTTGGTAACACTTCCGCCTTCTATTATTCCGATATTCAGCGTGGTGTGATCATCAGCCCACCCCTGCTTTATTCTGCTGATTGCAGCAGCTGCTATTGCTATTGCATTTATTCCCTTTTCAGGCTCATAACCAGCGTGGGAAGCCTTACCCTTTATATGTACTTCGAATGAAATGAGTGTCGGCTCGCAGGATGAATAGACTCCATATTCTCCGCTGCAGTCGGGAGCAAAGGCTATCCTGGAGCGAATCCTTGAATAATCAAGAGCCGCGCTTCCAAGGCCGTAAACCTCTTCTGCCACCGTAAACAGAAACTCTATTGGCGGATGATCCAGATTTTCCTCGATTACTCTGGTGTACGCCTCGATAATTCCTGCTATGCCAACCCTGTCATCTGCTCCCAGGACAGTCGTATGATCGCTTGTGATTGTTCCGCCGTCATTTAATATGATCTTCTTATTGTTCCCCGGAGATACGGTGTCCATATGTGCACAGAACAGAATAGGCTCAGAGTCTGCATACTTTCCCCGCCCCTCTGCAAAGCCATACAGATTCCCACAGTTACCACCGATCTTACCGGCAATATCATCCTCAATAAGCTTTATTCCCAGCTTTTGGAATTCTGCTATAAGATAATCAGCGACAAGCCTCTCATTAAAGGATTCACCGTCTACCAGCGCAAGCTCTGTAAATCTGTCTACTACTCTCTTGTCATTTTCTCTCATAGAAAATTGCTCCTGCTTCTTCACAGTCATCTATCAATTTAATCGCTCTACAAATTCGAAATAAAAAGGCTGCAGGGCGTCATTCTATTTTCCAATCAGGGCAAGGTCAAGGTACAGCCACTACTTCTCCAGTCTGTCCATCGACCCAGTACCAGCCAAGAGTCTTTTCTCCAAAAAGTTCTTCATCTTCATAGTAGTCCTTGTGCCATTTAAACTGAAAACGTCCGTCCTCATCACAATCTTCAAGACTTACTATATTCTCATATGTCATCTCCTTGGTATTTTCATCAAAGCTCTCAACTCCCGTCTGCAGCACAACAGAGAATATTGCGCCCAAGCCATGTCTCATCTCGACAGGCTCATATGTAGAGAACTTTTCTTTATAGAGGATATCCCACATTTCTTCTGCATGCTCATCAAGGTATGCCTCGTCATATGTGATCTTTTCCTCACTATCTTCAGAAGACCCTATCTTTTCATTTGATATGAAAAGGAACTCATCTCCTCTTTTCAGGAGGATCGTTCTCAGCTCAGATATTCCATATACATTGGGCTCCTCAGCATGGATAATAACATCCAATCCGCCTACACTGTTTTTTACTCCTGACTCACAGGTAAAATCCACATAGTTTACATCCGCCTCTTCCCTGAAGAAAGCATCATACTCCGGTAGATATATCCCAATCCCACTAAGGTCAAGGGACTCTATATCACAGTCAAGACGCCTTGATAAAAGATCTTTTACCTTGTCCGCATCCAACTTCACGCAGTTAGTATAGATCTCGTCCTGGTCATTTGCCTTAAGATATGCAGCGACTTCCTCATCATTTGCCTGTTCCTGAAGGCCTGCCCCCACGAAAAAGACATCTGTCAGAGAAACATCTTCAGGCCTGCCGTACTCTGAACAGAGAAATCCGTATACATCTATACGTCTTATATACTCTGTGATCTCTTCAAGATCTGCCTCTGTCAGTGGCTCAAAAGTGTCCTGATCGGTATCCTCTTCCGCTTCGTATGACAATGTATCATCTGATGCCGTTACAGACGTTTCCCTCACAGGCTGGTCATAGGTTTCGCCCACTTCAGGAGCATTATCACTCTCAGCACATCCTGTAATCATGATCATAAGCAAAACAGCAACCAGGATCATACAGCACGATAGCTTCTTTATCTTTGAATCTCTTTTCTTAAACCATGATAACAGTCCCATCATCTTCTCCATTCGTATAGTTTTACCATCATTCCTAAAAAATTAAAACCGGTCATTCAGACCGGTAGTTTTTGGGAGGATGAGCTGCCATTTATCTGACAGCTCGTTATGAAAAAGAAGTTTTACTTTTTTATTTTCAAATCAAGTCATTTACTTGATATATACAGGATATCTTCTATTCTTTTCCTCCCATTAAACAAAATGTGAATGAATTGTAACTGAATGCTAATCTTTTCATAAAAAAGTCTTTGCTTCATTTGAATCTATCCATTTTACAGCATCGAAATACCCCCGTTTCATTCTTTCCAAAGTTTTTTCTTTACTAATTGTTAATAAACCTCCAAGCGGTTCTGAAGGGTAAATATGTTCGATTACTGCATCATTATACGATGATAAACTATATTTTTTCTTTTTCCTGTCGTTAGGATTCAAATGAATGACAAGAATTCTTTTGAATCCTTTTTCTGCAAGAATTTCATACGGAACATTTGAAATCCGTCCACCATCGAAATATTTTTTTCCTTTATAATTCGTAGAACCATAAATGATTGGAAGCGATGCAGATGATAGTACAACGTCTTTAATCTCATTTACTGTTAGTCCTGTTAAAGGTATGTTCTCTGGGGTTGAAAAAACAAAATTTCTGCTAACAAATGAATACAGTATTTTATTCCTATCAATTAAAGTCCAATCATCAATTGCACTATCAATAATACTACTTAAATTATTACTTGCTAATCTGAATTTCATGATTAACTGTTTATTTTCCTCATTTTCTAAAGCCTGATCATAAGCCAACGTGGATAAAGAACCTAGAAATACACTTGGTGCGACAGACAAAAAGGACTCCAATAATTTCAGACCTCCAATTTTTAATAACTCTAATAACTCATTGAAATCTTTTAGATCTTTTTCTTCAATAGTCATCCAAACACGTTCTGCTTTTTCATAATTCCCTTGTGCAAAAAGTAATGAATTGAGTGCTCCAACTGATACTCCTGAAATACCTGTAAATGAAAGACATGTATGTTCTATAAGAGCCTTCCATACTCCAATTTGATATGCACCGCGAGCCCCACCGCCGCAAAGTACCAACCCATAATTCTTGTCACTAAGAGATGACAATTTTTTCTTTTCGCAAATTTTATTATTTAAATAATAGCATAGTATTCTTTCATCGCAGCAGCGTATTATAGTTTTATTGTCTCTTATAACCCGGCATTTCCCAGAACGGCTTTTTTGTATAATATAGTTCTCCGGTAGGTTCCTATATGCTACAATGTCATCAAATAGTAATCCAATCTCATTTTTTAACGAAAAGCCATTGATAATACTACATATTTCTTTTATATCTTTCTCCTCTAATTGTGATAAATAATTCTGTTTATTACAGATTGTTCTAAGGGAATATACTCCGCTATGAAGCCCATCTAAACTATATACCCTGTTTCCTTCATAAGTAATAATGTCAACTGTCTTTTTGTCATGTACTACTATAAAAACTTTTTGTATATACCTAGCTTTATACTTCTGAATTTGCTCCGATGCAATCCTATAAACAGTCTTTACATCAAATCCATTTCGTATTCCTAATAGTGGAAAGGCAATGCTCTTGCATTTCAAGCCATCAGCAACTATTAGTGAGTTAGTATACGCATGGGCAATTTGATCGCATTCACTTTTATTTCCGTATCGTAGCTTTGGCACAACGGCATGAATTAGGAATTGAGCATCTAAAAGAAATGCATTTGTTGCAACGGCATCTCCATAGGCATACTTACCATTACCTTTTACTAATGCTTCGCATTCAATGCATAAATTCTTTCTTCCGGCAGCGTCATATATTGCATTTGATTCTCCATTGCTTTCTTTTAGCGCACTATTAGAAGGAACAACAATAGCATCTGCTTGTATATTAGCAATATTCCCCTCAAAAAAGCGTATATCCATTTCTTGTTATTGCTCCATGAATTCGAGGTGCGTTTATATTCACCACGCACAGACATTTTCCACCTAACTGATGTGTTCCACGATGTACTTTAATTCTCAGCATATATCTATCATACTCCATAAACCTCTGCCCATCCAATCTTGTTATCCTTTAGATATGCCAAAAAGAGACTTTGCTCTGTGTGCAAAGTACTGGTTCTTCTTATCCGAACGTAAAAGGGAAGCATTTCCTGCTCCCCTTTTCGCAAAATTTATATGAAATATCTTTTGTCTCACTAAAGACTTTAAGTTAACATATAGTCTTTAGGTTCCTTCTTGAAACTCTGATTTTATAACTGCTTTAACCCTAGGGTTCTGCATCATTTTTATGGATTCAATGGCACATCTGTAAATCATCGCCATCTGCCTTTGATTAGGGTCAGAAACATCACATTTCTTTTCCAACAATTCAAAATGCTGTAGCGCCTTCTCTGCAGTTGATTTTGTTATTGCCATGCCCTTGCAGTATAAAGTACCTGTATCAGCATCAAATCTTGAATCTTCATAAGATGTTTTTGCGAACTGACCTGCTCCCATAGATGCAGCCAGCTGGTTGATAAGCTCTTCTCGTCCTGCCATATCATTCTCCATTTTTTATCAGAAATCTACTTCTGTATCATAATAACAACACTTAAGAAGTTTCTCCATTTCTTCCTGACTAGGCTGACGAGGATTAGAGCCTGTACAAGCATCGAGAATCGCATTAGCTGCTATATCATGAAGTCGTTCATTGAATACTTCCTCAGAAACAAAACCTTCCTCTGCAGGAAGTCCATCAGCTCCATAATGCTTAATACAGTGCGGAATATTAAGATCATCATTCATCTTACGAAGATAATCAATAAGAAGTTTAACCTTCTCATCGTCACTTGATCCACCCAGCTTCATGTAATCAGCAATTACACCATATCTCTTTTTAGCTGTAGGATCCTTAGCATTAAACGCTATAACCTTAGGAAGATACATGGCATTAGCTGCTCCGTGGATAATATGAGCCCCCTTATCGGCAAATACAGCACCAGTCTTATGAGCCATAGAATGAACGATGCCAAGGAGTGCATTTGAAAATGCCATTCCTGCCAGACACTGCGCATCATGCATAATATCCCTTGCATCCATATCTCCGTTATATGACTTTACAAGACTATTCTGGATAAGCTCAATAGCATGAATTGCCAA
Organism: Butyrivibrio proteoclasticus; assembly: GCF_900115735.1. Lineage (GTDB taxonomy): Bacteria > Bacillota > Clostridia > Lachnospirales > Lachnospiraceae > Butyrivibrio > Butyrivibrio proteoclasticus_B. The sequence continues at coordinate 7,227 of NZ_FOXO01000030.1, read as the reverse complement.
CGCATCAGTATATTCGCAGTTTGCTGTAGAAACATATGCTTCAATAGCATGTGTTATTGCATCCATACCAGTATGCGCAACAAGCTTTACAGGCATTGTATGCGTAAGTTCAGGATCTACTATAGCAACATCCGGAGTAATCTCAAAATCTGCTATAGGATACTTAATTCCCTTCTGATAATCAGTAATAATTGAAAAAGCTGTAACCTCAGTAGCTGTTCCAGATGTAGACGGAATAGCACAAAAATGAGCTTTTGTTCTAAGCTTGGGAAGTCCAAATACCTTACACATATCCTCAAATGTTGTATCAGGATACTCATACTTGATCCACATAGCCTTAGCAGCATCAATTGGTGAACCGCCACCTATAGCAACAATCCAATCAGGCTGAAACTTCTGCATTGCCTCAGCGCCCTTCATAACAGTCTCAACAGAGGGATCTGGTTCAATTCCTTCAAACAGTTCGACTTCCATGCCGGCTTCTTTTAGGTAATCCTCTACCTTTTGAAGAAAACCGCCTTTCTTCATAGAGCTTCCACCAACACAAACTATCGCTCTTTTCCCTTCCAATGTCTTAAGAGCCTCTAAAGCTCCCTTACCATGGTAAACGTCTCTGGGCAGTGTAAAACGTGACATCTGAAATACCTCCTTTATAATGTTAAAAAAATAACGTAACCCAACTTTAATTATACCCTTTGTCGCAATTATGCACAAGAAATATTCAATAAGACATAAAAAATCCCCAGCACTGTATGAGTGCCGGGGAACATGCTATTACCTGTTATATATTATCCTTCAATTGCAATCAGATTCTTTTCCGGGAGAGTCCTTTCCATAGCCTTTTTAGGTATTGTCAGGGTAAGTACGCCATGCCTGTAGGTTGCCTCCACATCTTCTTTCTTAACATTGTCACCAATGTAAAAGCTTCTGGTCATTGATCCTGCATATCTTTCCTGACGAATAAGCTTTCCCTTTTTATCATTATCATCGTGATCAATACCTTTAGAAGCACTAATCGTCAGATATCCTTTGTCAAGCTCTACTGCTATTTCCTCTTTTTTGAAGCCTGGAAGATCAATGGAAACTTCATAATTGTCATCTTTTTCTCTGATGTCTGTCTTCATCATTCTTGAAGCTTTCCTTCCATAGAGCTTACGCTCAAGACCTCGCTCCATATTGTCGAATTCCTTCATATACGGGAATCCAAACAAATCATCCATAATGTTTTCTTCAAAAATACTAGGTGCTAACATAACAATTACCTCCTTTGCACATAAACAATTGATTATTTGTAAATGAGCATTGGGACGGAGGGTTTGGATCATTGGAATCTTAAAGTCCTAACGGTCTTCTCTGTTCCTTTGTTCTATAAACACTATAACACCGTAATTAGCACTCGTCAATGCCGAGTGCTAATTTAGATAAAAATGTATTGTATAAAGCATTACATATTTAATAATGAATATACATATTATAAAAAACTTTTTTCCATATTGATTCTTACGTTCTGTATATCTTTTTTACCTTGCCATTAAGGAATTTGTATGTTCTAATAATCAATGATTTATATTTTAAGGAGAATTCATCTTGAGTAAAAATATACTTATTATAAACACAGGTGGGACCTTATCCTCGGTCATGAAAGAAAATGGTCTGGCTCCAGGTCTTACTACCATAGATATGCAAAAAGAACTTCATATGGTTTCAGGAGACACCACCCTCGAGATTGAAGATTTCTGCTCTTTAGACAGTGCAAACATCTTCCCTGAGGATTGGGCAAAACTTGCCAGACGGATAAGTGAAGTAAGAAATGATCATGATGGAATTGTTGTAATTCACGGCACTGATACCATGGCTTACACTTCTTCCATGCTTTCATTTATGCTCAGGAACATAAACATTCCTGTTGTTGTAACCGGATCACAGCTTTCTATTACCAATCCTGTCGCCGATGCAATGGAAAACTGCAGATGCGCCATCCACATGGCTGCAAGCGGTATTCCCGGCGTTTTTGTTGCCTTTAACAGAAAGGTTATACTTGGATGTAGAGCCTCAAAAGTCAGATCACTTAGTTTTGATGCTTTTGAGAGCATCAACTACCCTAATGTGGCAACTATCAGCTCGCTTGGTATGAGTATTGATGAAAAAGCTGTTCCTGTAAGAAACGGAGTTTTTCATCTGTCAGATTCCTACTCTACTAAGGTATGTATGTTAAAAATGTTTCCTGGAATGCACAGAAGTCTCTTGGAATCTTTGGCCGAACAGGGCTATAAAGGCATCTACATCGAAGCCTACGGAATCGGTGGTCTTCCTTTTGTAAAACACGATTTTATCAGTACTATAGAGAAATTGATTAGCAATGGCATAACAGTTGTTATCGGAACTCAATGTCCTTACGAAGGTTCAAAAATGGATGTTTATGAGACCGGAAAAAGATCTCTTGAAATAGGTGCTTTACAGGCTCATGACATGACAAGTGAGGCTGCACTCACGAAATTGATGTGGATACTTGGAATGACAGATAATTCTTCAGAAATTCGAGATTATTACTCAATTAATATTGCCGGCGAAATAAATACGCCTCTAAATCAGTGAAAAAGTAGGAGACAAAGTCATTTGTACGTTAACTTTGTCTCCTGTTTTAAAATCAATGCAGAAATTTCATTCCTCTACCTTCCGACTTGGGTACTATCTTTTCAATTCTTTCTATATCTTCAGCTTCAGATTCTTTAAATTCTTTGACTATATCTTTTTTACAATCAGGGCAAAGCTTTCCCGTACAAACAGGCTTTCCGCAAATATCGCAAACAGCTCCCAGATTCACTGCATTTGATGAAATAAGTCTCCCTTCACGTACCCACTTGATAAGAGTATTAATTGGAACTCCCGTTGCCAAAAAAACTTCTTTCCCTTCTGCTCCCGGATATTGGTCTAGGAATTTCTTAACAAGTTGGAACTGAGCTTCATCTGTCCGACGACATTCAGGGCACAAAATATACCCATATCCCTGATATTGAAAAACTCTATGGCATGTTGTACAGTTCTTTAACTCCATAGTATTTCTTTCCGCATAATAATTATGCACTATTATCGTTTTCACGATAATTATATCATTAGTCTAAACTTTGAAAAAGACTATTATTATGTTTCTGTATTTTTATAAAAATTCTATTGCAAAGTCTCAATTGATAGCGTTCTATCTGCTATGCACATCGTAGACTGCCTGTGTGAAACCAAAAGAACTGTTTTATCCTTTGAATATTCTTTTAACGCTCTCAATATGACAGCTTCATTAAGACTATCCAAACTGCTTGTAGGCTCATCCAGCAGCATAAATGGTGCATTATGCAGAAACGCTCTTGCTAATCCAATTCTCTGTTTCTCCCCTCCGGATAATGTACTGCCCAACTCACCAACTTCTGTATTATATCCCTCCGGCAGAGTCATAATAAAATCATGAATAGATGCTTTTTTGCAAGCCTCTGCTACTTCAGCATCCGTTGCATCAAGCTTTCCAATCCTGATATTCCCAATGATTGTATCTTTAAATATCTGTGTTTCCTGAGTCATATAACTTTCTATATCACGTAGGTTCTCTGTGTTGATCTGTTCTATATTTTTGTCTGAAACCCTGATCTGTCCACTTTTTGTTTTCCAAAATCTCATAAATAACTTAAGAAGAGTAGATTTGCCACAACCACTTGGTCCTACTATTCCAATTATCTCATTTTTATTTATATCCACTGAAATATTATCAAGTACCTCTTCATTTCCATATGAGAAAGAAACATTCTCTGCCTTAGCTCCATCAAAAGAAATATCTTCTTCTCCAAAAATATCTTCTGTTTCAGGTTCTTCATCTATTATAGACAATACCCTTGCGCCTGAAGCCACAGTGCTCTGTATTGTAGTTCCCAACGCAGAAAGAGCGGTTACCGGTCCAAATGATGACATTAAGGCAATCACCGGTAATATAAAACCTTCAAAACTGACTTTTCCAGAATAGTATAGATAATAGCTAACTATAAGCATTACAATATCCGATAACCAAATAATAGAATTTGCCAACGCCATATTTGTTCCGGTAAGGCGATTCAATGCCCCTTGTTTAAACGACAAAGTATTAGTCTTATCCGTTATCTCTTTTAACCTTTGCTGACCATAATTATATTGTTGTATCTCGTCAATTCCGCGAATACTCTCAAGCATATGCGCCGATAACTGGCCAGACTCTGACCTAAGCTCATCCCCCAAAGATCCACTTCTTTTTGAGATTATTACTGGCAAAATCACACCTACCAGAACAAATGAAACTAATGCAACACATCCCAAAATCAGGTGAAACTGCCCTATAAAAATACACATAATTGTTTCTGTAGCAATCGCGATGAATATCGGAGAAATAGTGTGGGCATAAAAAACCTCGAGCAATTCAACGTCTGAAGTTATAAGCGATATGAGATTTCCTTTATCCTTTCCTTCAAGTTTTGCAGGACATATCCTTCGAAGAGCCTTAAAAACTCTGTCTCTAATAATTGCAAGCAGCGTAAACGCAATATAATGATTTGTCCTTTGCTCCAAAAATCTGAAAATGGATCTCATAATTGCAAACGAAACAAGTAAAACTACTATGGTCTCAAATTTTAAACCTGTCTCATACCCGAGCCCATAAAGAACAGCATATCCTCCTAAAATTGGTATAAACTGAGCCGTCAGAAAACCCAGTGTTCCCAGGCAAACAGCCAAAATCATAAATCCGGAAAGAGGCTTAACAAGTATTAGCAATCTAAAAAGAACTTTTATTTTGCTTGTTTTATTCATGATTTCTAGCCTCCTTTCTAAAATCCTCCAGCTCTTTTTGAGTATTCCAAAGATGCCTGTATTCAGGACATTTTTCTAATAGCTGCTCATGAATACCAGCTCCCTTAATCGTTCCATTTTCAAGACAGTAAATTTTATCCGCAGATATTACATTTGCCAAACGATGTGTGATCATTATAATTGTCTTGGTCTTGCTGAGCCTCTTTATCTCATTAAGGATGTCCTCTTCGCTTTCAGCATCTATATTGCTTGTTGCCTCATCAAATATATATATTGGTGAATTATGTAGAAGCGCTCTTGCAAGAGAAAGTCTCTGTTTCTGTCCTCCTGACAAATTCCCTGCATTTTCAGTAAGCTCGGTATAAAGCCCTTTCTCATTTTTGAAAAGATCTGCCAAATCACAATCTTCTAGCACCGACCAAAGTTCTTCATCTGTTGCATCTGCCTTTGCTATAAGAAGATTTTCTTTTACTGTTCCCTTAAAAAATACACTTCCAAGCCCCACATAGGTAATATTTTTTAATAGCTTTTCTTCATTTATTTCACTGACATATACTCCGTTGATACTAACTTCACCATTTTGTACAGTATTTCTTCCCATAATAATTGAAGCAATTGTAGACTTTCCACTTCCACTTTCACCGACAATCCCGGTAAACTCCCCTACTTTAAAATTCATTGAAACATCATGTAAAACCTCTCTTTCAGAATCGTAAGTAAAAGAAACATCATGCAAAACAATCTCTGTTATATCCTTAGGAAAATCTTTCTCTTTATTATCTGGCTCGTTTTCTGATAAAAAATTAAAAATCTTGTTACTCGCCGCCATTCCGTTCATCGCCACATGAAAGTAACTTCCAAGCCTTCTCATTGGTAAAAAGAAATCTGCCGATAGAAGAAGCATAAATACTACTGCGCCAAGTCCGATTTTACCTTCAATAAATGCTCTACCTGCAACAGCAATTCCAAGAGCAGCACCACCATACGCGAAAAAATCCATTATAATGATTGAATTCAACTGCATCGTCAGAACCTTCATTGTCACAACTCTAAAATTCTCCGATTCTGCGTTCATCTGATCATTCTTATATGAATCTGCTTTATAAGTCTTAAGCGTTGTCATTCCCTGAAGATTTTCAAGGAAAGTACTCCCCAGCTTTGTGTACTGATCCCAGTATTTTGATAGAAGCTTTTTTGCAATCTTCTGGACCATCATAATTGCTCCTGGAATTAACGGAACGCAAACAAGTAAAATTGCTGCAACTTTAAAACTTCCTGCAACGCCAAACATAAAAAATAATGTAAGAGGAGCAAGGAAAGCATAAAAAAATTGTGGAACGTATTGCCCAAAATAGCTTTCAAGCTGTTCAACACCTTCAACTGATTCCTGCACCAATTCTGCTGTTGTAACATGTTCACGGTAAGAATTTCCCATCCTTAAGAGTTTTTTATAAATCTGCTCACGCATAGTTCTTTTTACTGTCTTTGATGCAAAATAGCTCATCCTTGTTGCCCCATAAGTTGCAAAACATCGCAGTATTAACGCTGTAAAAAGAATAAATAAGTTGATGGAAATAAAATTTGCTGTTATTTTCTTCTCATATAGTGCATCAATAAATGCTCCAATAACACTAATCATAACAGCATTTGTAAAAAGTTCCGCCCATTGAAATATTACATTTCCAACGATATATCTTTTACTTTCCGGACACATTTTCATCAATCTTTTGTCAAACATTTGTACTATTCCTCTTTTATATTACTAATACTCATAGCCATAAAATAAACTTTGACTATGATTGTATTTAGTATAGCTCGCTAACAAATACTGTTTCAAGAATATGCTAATATACAAATAATGAAAAAAAGCCAACCGAAGTCACCTCCAGTTGGCTAAAAAAATCACTTGTTATGTTTTGTCCTCACTCCAAAACTGTAATTGTACCCACAGCTTCTAGCTAGACTCCTTATTGACGGAACTTCTGCAACACTATCTACAACTACCGTCAAAACACTTCCTGTTAACTCAGCTTCATAGCCGTAATTATTTAACTCTTTCAAAAATTCTTCTTTTCTCATATAGGCTCCTCAACTTCATAAATCAGTTATAATCTAATTTTACGAAATTACACTAGCATCAATTAAAGGACTTTCTATGTAATCTTTGTGTATTCTTTTTGAATTATCATAATAATGATAATTAATTTCAATTTTACTTTAGTAGCTAGTTTTTTTATTCTTTAGCAAGTCCTATACCATTCATTCAGTATATAGCAATATTATGAGATAATAAAAAAGAATGTCGCTTGCGACATTCTCGCGCCGAGCGCGGTTGCATTTATGCAACATTTTCCATTCGCGCGAGTGCGCTTCCTTAGCGGAGCGATTTTTTATATCATAGGAAGC
>NZ_FOXO01000053.1 GCF_900115735.1 Butyrivibrio proteoclasticus | reverse complement strand
GGTATATGATGCTCGCTGTTGAGAATCGTGAAGCAGAAGATCCAAGAACCCTTGGAGAACTGTTTACATATCTTGTAGAGGAAATGGCAGATGTTACATTTGTCCATGCATTCACTCTGATTATGAAAATGTTCTCAGATATGATGACTGAAAAATTCGATCTTGACGAAGAAGAAATCTCAACTATGATCGATACCTTCATATCTGCACTTACCCCCGCCATGCAGCGTCAACTAAGGGCTGCATGATGGTACTTTTTTGCCATTTTTTATTGAATTTTCAAGGTACAAACGCTATTTTTTTACTGCGAAGTTTCAGTTATTTATAAATAAAACGCCATTAGTTCCCGGCCATTTTCCCTGAAACTTTGGAAGACCATATATCTTTCCTTCGGGTGTTTTTGCAAGAACAAGTGTGTCGGGTTCTTCGTCAAACATTGCCTGAATGTTAGGTGTTGTTTCCTTACTGATATAAGGTGTCAGATCTTCAAACAAACCATTATAAGTAATGTAATCAGCATCATTTGTTGCTGAGAATAAAAGATCCGGAATATCTCCGGAAGCAAATCTCGTTGGTTTAGTCTGATCCCAGTCCGAATGAATTTCTTCCCATTCAATATCTACACCTGCTGCATCTTCAAATTCCTGAAGCCACTTGAATTCATTGATGTCTGCTGTAAGAGCATGGGCGCAAAACAATGCTGTCAGTTTTACTTTTTCACCTGATGAAGCTGATTCACCGCCTCCGCCAGATGTCCCTGAACTTCCACAACCGGCAAGAAGTCCTGCGGCCATAGCCATAGATAATACTACAGATAATACCTTTTTCTTCATTCTAACCCTCCTAATCATTGCTTTTTTCTATACCCCTTGTGCACATTGCACTATATTCATGCTAGCATTTTCGCCCGTTTAGTAAAATGTAACAATGATAGAAAGAGTGTCATTTTGACATATATTTAAAAAGCCCATTATCTGTGGTAAAATGCACAATGTATCAATAAAAAGTGTCATTTTTTTAATTTTTAGTGTCATTTTTCTATCATTAGTGTCAAAACTTCTTTTTTAGGAGAACTCAATGAAAAAGAATAAAGAAATAATGCAAATGGTCTTTCCTAGCAATCAGCTGTTCCAGTATCTTAGAACCGGTAAATTTATCGCTTTATCATCAGACTGGAAACACGCAAAAATGGGACTTCAGTTCGATTACGAACTGATAGTAGTTACAGAAGGTGTACTATACCTTAGATATATGGATGAAGAATTCACTGTAAGGAGTGGAGAATATCTGATACTCCCTCCAAGCAATTCTAATAGAGAGGGTTTCAAAAAGGATTACTGCGCCTTTTACTGGATTCACTTCATTGTAGATACCGGAGCTTTTCCTGCCAGAATAAATTCTTCTGATATAAAATCCTGTCAAAGAGCTAATTGTTTTCTGATGCCTCAAAAAGCCGCTGTACCACAGCCTGCTAAACTAGTTGTTCAGATGAAACAGCTTCAGGATCTTGATAGAAACAAATACCCAAGTATTTCATTAAATGCTGCAGTAACAGCTATACTAACTGAGCTGTACGGTCAGTTACAGGCAGAGAAAAACGAATCCGATCCATTAGGAAGCAAACAGATTTATTCTGATATTGCTGACTATATCAGAATAAATATTTCTGAAAATCTTAAAACAACTGATATTGCTGATGCATTTGGATACAGTCCCAAATACCTATCCCACCTCTTTAGCGAAGTGCGTGGTATATCACTAAAGCAGTTTATCATGTCTCAGAAAATAGACACTGCCTGCTACTACTTAACCGACAGCGATAAAAATATTACTGTGATAGCTTCAGAGCTTGGCTTCTCAGACGTACATAATTTCTCAAGAGCGTTTAAAAAAAGTACCGGGCTAACACCCAGTGCTTATAGGAACACTTATGCTAAAAGGCTTTTATATCATGTATGATCATGGCGCAAAGAAAGCTGCTTAGTAATAATTGATTTTTCGCAGCTATCAGTTTCTCGCTTTAGATTTACGAGAGGATTCCCGCCAACATTATTGGTTGTACAGGAATCCTCTTTCTTTCCATAAACGTAAGTGATTGGCTCCGTGCGCCACCATTGACTGAACCTGAGGAAAACGCCTTGGCCTGCGAGCCGACGGTGAGGATGATGGGAACAGTAGATTTTCACGCACCGTCGGATTCAGCATTGTAGCGTTTCCCTCAGAACCCGTCAATGGCAAGCACCTTCGGTGTGGCTGGTTTTTATTGCCTCAGGCTCTGAATCCAGGAACAGTAGGGACGGCAAATTTATGGTGCGTCGGGTTATGAATTCAGAAACAGCTAAGCGGCTAGTTTCAAGGAAGCATGGGTGTGGAGCTCTTTTATGATGCATGTTGAAAAGGGGGGTGTCTAAAGGGAGTTTGTATGTGTCCACTCTACAGGTAGCAATTTAAGTCTTGTAATCGACCTATAAGCCCATTTGAACTTCCATGAGGGGGCTGGCATCGCAAAAAGTTGCTATAAAGACAAAATAGTAAAGGCCAGAGGTGGCTAGGAGCTTTCCAAAGCGCTATATGCCCAAAAGGTCAATTTCAGCATGGAAGGTTGTAGTGCAATTCTAATGCGGAAGCGAGTATAGTTACTTATGGAAGATTTAAATTTGGTAATTGTGATATTAACAATATGGGATTAGTTGAGCTGTAGGATAAGACTGAAAAAACTGTAATATTTATCCTATTCTGTCCTATCGAGCTTGCTGTGATGTAGGATAAAAGCGATAGATTTATATTATTTATCCCATTCTATCCAAGCCGATTTTCAGAGTTGTGGGATAAAACCTGAAAAACTATTGAAGTTATCCCACATTTTTAGCTTTCAGAGCACTGTTATTGTCCAGAAAGTAGGATAATCGTGAAAAAATCAATTGTTTTATCCCACAATTCTCAGTCAGAACCATGAGAAGTGTAGGATAAAAAGAGTAAAAGTCAAACGTTTATCCTACTCATGAGCAAAATCCATTATCAAACTGTCAAATCCATAGGATAAAAAGCACATTATTTAAGCACTTATCCCACATCTCTCCGACATCTTCTTCAACATCTCCGGATTGTCACAGTGAAATGGGTATATAGCTATACTTTTTAAGTTACCACACCCCTCGGCAGAATTTTCTAGAAGTGAAAATGGGTATATACGAGAAAAAATAAATTTACACATCCATTGGATGAGTGATTCAAGACAATCAATCATCTATAAAAAGGATGTGTAAACTTCAAAAATGCCGTATATACCCAAAATCGCAAGTCAAAAATATTGGCGAGGGGTGTGGTAATCTTGGAAAACAGGAAATATGCCCAAATCACGTTTTATTGCGAGTGGACGACTTATTTAAAGCAAGCTATATATCAAAGCAACTCTTTAATGCTTTGTATGCAGCATTCGAAAGCTGCGTCCATGGAGCCTTGAAAGCAGCCACCCCTACTGTTCTCGGATTCAGAGCCCGAGGCATAATGACCAGCCACACCGAAGGTGCTTGCCCTTTACTGGTTCTGATGGAAACGCTACAATGCTGTGTCCGACGGTGAGTGAAGAATTACTGTTCCCATCATCCTCACCTTCGGCAAGAAATAGACGGCGTTTCCATCAGATTCAGTCAAGGGTGGCGGACGCAACAGTAGTCATCACTTTATTTATGGTGTGTACGCTGTAATAGCATATGAAGACTCCTTTGTTCCCGTTTCACAGGTGTCTGTTGCAGATGTTGTAGAAATAATAAAAGCCGTATATAGCGACCACCCTGAGCTTTTTTACCTTTCAGCAAAATATGGATATCTATATACCTCAACAGACAACTGCGTTCAGATAACGCTTAAATACAATACACAAATTCCAGCGTCTCCGGAAAAACACTGATCAAAAAACGCTATCATCTTTTTTGATGGTAGCGTTCTTTATAGTTCTAATTCTTAACGTTATCCGAGTAATGCAATACTTATTCAAGTTTAAATGTATCAAGGAAAGCTGCAATCTGATCAGCAGAATCAGATACTGTTGTTGCGCTTCCTTCAACACCTTTACTGCTATCTGCTACGGCTTCCGCACTGGATGCCAGATTGGTCGTAGTTGCTGTAACTTCTTCTGTACTTGCTGACTGTTCTTCTGAAATAGCTGCAACAGATGTTGCTATATCATCAACAGTTGCCACTTTCTCAATCATCTCACCAACAATAGTTCCTGCTTCATCAAGGCTCTTAAAGATTTCTTCAAAGGTTTCTCCGGCAACGTTAACAGCCTCAACGCTTCTGTCAATCTTTTCCTTGTTTTCTTCAGATTTTCTTGAAAGTTCCTGAATCTGCTCTGTAATCTCTTTTACAATATCAGCAATCTGTTTGGTTGAATCTGCACTATTCTGTGCAAGAGATCCAATCTCGCTTGCAACAACCGCAAATCCTTTTCCAGCTTCTCCTGCCCTTGCTGCCTCAATTGAAGCATTAAGAGAAAGAAGGTTTGTCTGTGAAGAAATGGATGCAATGATGTCAATGATAGAGTTAATCCTCTTGGCAGATTCATCAACAGTACTTACAACACTATTCATATCATCCATGGATTCAGCAATTGACTGCATTCCCTGCTGAACATTAGCCATATCCTGCTGACCGTTTTGCGCCTTGGTGACAAGGCTTTCCATTGTATCTTTTGTAGTCTGGCTCTTATCAGAAAGAACTGATACCTCCTGGGCAAGCGTTGTAGCATTGGTTGCGAGCTCTGTAACCGCCTGAGCCATTCCGTCCATTGCCCCGTGTATCTGCTGCATTGCGTTGGACTGTTCATTTGCCTGAACATTAAGAGTTTCTGATGCGTCTTTACTATTTCCGGCTTCTGTCGTAAGCTGGTTGGTGATATTCTTCATATCTCCCATGGATTTACGCATGCTCTTTACATACTCAGACATCTTATCATTCATATGTCCGATTTCATTAGTACTTCCGTCGCTTTCAATATCAACACTGAAGTCCCCTTCAGCAATTCTTGTAATGTTGTCTGTAAGTTTTGTTACAGGCTTTGTGATCATCTTGCTTATGATAATGTAAAGAGCTACACCAACAGCAACAACCATGATTATTGCCAGAATTACACTTATTGTTATAAATGCAGAAAGTGGAGCAAGTACATCATCTTTTTTCACGTAAGAAATCATGGTCCAGTTAGTTCCGGCCACAGGATCAAAAGAAACGTAGTAAGCCTTACCATCAGCTCCTTTGATTGTTTTGATTTCACTTGTTCCGCCTGCGTGTACAACGTTTGCAACAGATTGAATAAATGCATCATCCCCAAGGTCAGATGCTGATTTTCCAACATAATCAGAATTAACATGACCAATAATTACTCCGCCGCCAACAAGCATACTGTTACCTGTTCCTGAAGGAGTATAAGCACTTACCGTATCAGAAATCCCCTGTAGAACTATATCAGCTGATAACACACCGCTTCTTCCATCAAGCATCTTAACTGATCTTGATCCGCAAACAACCATCTGTCCTGTTGTCATATCAACAGATGGATCTCCAAGAGTGATGGATGTCGAACTTGAGCCGTTAATATACCATGCTCTCGTAGTCGGATCATAATCCGAACCGGGAACCCAACCGCCGCCATCATAAAATGCATCTTTTCCAAGTGCAAGATAGCTGTCTATTACAACTCCGGAATATTCACTCATTCCGGGCTCCAGAGCTTTTAATATATCAGCATCAGTTACGTAAGGTGAACTCTCCAAAAGATCTGCCGTACCGTCATAGTACTTTTTTATACCCTCAATCATTTGGGCAATGTCAGCTGCATTAGCTCTTGATTCCTGATAAAGCCCATTTGTCGCCTCTTGTTCAATTACACTCTTGGCCCTCATGGAAATAAATACCGTAAGTATCACAAGAGCAGCTGCAACCATAGGAATCAAAACCAAAAGAAGCTGTGCACTAATGTGTTTCTGTCCTTTTTTCTGTGAACTGTTGTTACTTGCCATATAACACCTCCACATACAACAATAATACGGTAACAATTTAATTTTACTTTATAGCACATTAAAAATCACCAAGAATACACTTAATATCATATAAATATTATTATTTTTTTATAAATATTTTTCTGTAAAAAAGTACCTCGGAAATATTGTGCATTTTCAATCATTTTTCAGCTGAATTTTTTTGCCTTTTGTTTTTCAAAAAACTCATCAATATTGGCAATCAGTTCAGCAGGTGGCATTGTCTTTAAAAGATATTTCTCAGGTTTAAGATCAATGACCTGCATTACACTTTCCTTGTCGCTCTTTACAGTCAAAAACATTACAGGCAAACTACTGGTTGAAGGTTCAGACCTTAACATTTTTAGAACCTGAGGTCCTGTAGTAACCGGCATTTCATAATCAAGAAGTATAAGATCAACTTCATTTTTTGCCAAAAAGGTTATGGCTGCCATTCCGGAATTAACCATAAAAACCTGATATTTTTCAGAAAGCCAGCTCTTAATAGTTCGAAGCATTGTTCCATCGTCATCTACAACCAGAATTTTCTTTTTTTGAAGGCGCAGATCTTCTTTCTCCACAACTTCAATCATTTTGTTTCCAAGTTCTTTTACATTCACAGGGCGCTCAAAAATTGCCGCTATCCTGTCCTGTGGCACACTGACTCTTATCTTGTTTATTTCATCAGGAGATCCGATAATGCTTATTGACAAATCGTCTTCAACAGCCTGATCTCTTACATAAACCAAAAATTCCATCATATCCTCAAGATCATCTATATAGATAAGATATACCTTTGGTTTATTCTCTATTCTCTCCACTTCTGTTACATTTGCGCTTGCCTGAACCACTTCAAAATTCTTTTCCTTTAACTCCTTGGCAATTGATGTGACCATAAAACTCTTTCCGCCGCCTATAAGTAATACTCTTTTTTCCATTTAAGCTCTCCTTGTCATAGAATAGAAAGTAGTGAATCTCTATCTACTAAAGCCATAAACTCCGCTACCTTTTTATATTTTTCCTTGTAGGAATCCGGTATTTTATATCCTTTCAGCATGTCCATGATTCCATCCGCAGTATCATAATCATAGGCCTCAACAAGCTCTTTGATATCTGAAAATGCACTTAAAAGCTCATCCTCTGAAATTTCCGGCAAATCCGAATCATCTTCGTTTTCAGCTGCTGCCTTGAATTTATCCTTATAACTTCTGTAAAGATATAGCAGCTGTGGCGTTTTTTCTTCAATCTCAGCTTCATTCTCATCATTGCCGCACTTCTCAAGGTATGCTGCATCTTTGGACAGTTCCATAGCTCCCACAAGCCTTGCCGAACTCTTAAGAGCGTGAACCGCAACCGTGTAGTTTCTAAAGTCTTTGATATGGGCAAAATTTTCTATGTCATCAGCTTTTTTATTAAGACTTATCAAAAACTCTTTTACAACCGTAGTCAAAACCTCACGGCTGCCGCAGTTATTTAGTGCTTCCTTAAGATCAATCCCCTCAAGAGTATCGAGGAAATCCTCATGACTTGTTTCTTTTTTCAGCTTTGAATCAGAAGACTCTGTTATCGCCTCGTCCGCACTGCCTGCAGTTTGCAGTTTTTCTTTTGGAAGAAGCTTATAGAGCATATCTTCCAGCGTTTCACCATTTACCGGCTTCGAAAGATAATCATCGAACCCTGCTGCAATGTACTCTTCTCTTGCCCCTGCCCCGGCATTTGCAGTAAGAGCAATACACGGAACTCCGGTATTCTTATTGCCTTCCAGTGTCTTCATTGCTGCCAGAGTCTCAACTCCATCCATCTCCGGCATCCTGTGATCTATAAAAATAGCGTCATAATGCTTTTGTTTAACCTTTTCAAGAGTTTCCATTCCGCTCTCGGCAGTATCAATCCTTATCTGTGTATTCTTTAAAAGCCCTTTTACAACCGTCAGGTTCATAACAGTATCATCCACAACCAGGATCTCTGCCTCCGGTGCTCTGAACTTTTCATGGTATTTTTTCAGACTGTTTAAATATTCCTTATATTTTTGCTTGAAATCTCCAAGCTCTTCCCACGATAATACCTGCTGCCTTACTTCAAAAGAAAAATCAGACCCTTCTCCGTAAACACTCTTAACTTCCAGCTTAGTATCCATCAGCGCAAGAAGCTTTTTTACAATACTCATCCCAAGTCCTGTTCCCTCAATGGACCTGTTTCTTATCTCTTCAATTCTTTCAAACGGTGAAAAGAGCTTGTTAAGATCCTCCTCTTTTATTCCTATTCCCGTATCTACCACCTGAAATTTCAGGAAAATGTTATCTTCATCTTCCTTTCGATATGATACATTCATGGTAACAGAGCCTTCCTCCGTATACTTCACCGCATTGGTAAGAATGTTTGTGACACATTGCTTGATTCTTATTTCATCTCCAAAAAGCGAAGACGGAATTGTCTCATCCACATTTATTTCAAGTTTTAATCCCTTATCCTGAACCTTTGTTGCAATCATGTTAAGAAGATCATTTATCATGGAACCTAAATGATACGGCACGGGGCTGTCGCATTAGATGATTAAATCATCTGGGCGATGGCCCTTTTTCATGCCTTAAAAACGGCTTTTTTACTATATATTTTTTATATACTCTATCTTTGGGCGTACTTTAATAAGCCGATTGAATTATCGACGCTGATACAAATTTTTTATTTTAAAATTCAAAATTTATGACACTTTTTTCAGTTCAAATAGATGTGTTCCGGTTCGCTCAGACATAATCTTATGGTGGAGTTTGTTGATGTCAAAAGCTATTGCCAAAAGTGTACTCTGTGCCAGAACATTCTCACTTCCTTTATAAAGGTATCGTCTGAAATTCATATCTTCTTTCACGTTTGCAAACGAACCTTCTGCTTGTATGCTACGGTTCATTCGTAGCT
>NZ_FOXO01000047.1 GCF_900115735.1 Butyrivibrio proteoclasticus | reverse complement strand
AATAGACATTTCTGGTGCAGAGGCTATTACGTAGATACTGTAGGTAAAAATGCAAAGAAAATAGAGGAGTACATAAAGAATCAGTTAAAAGAGGATTTAGAGTACGACCAAATGACACTAAAAGAGTATATTGACCCGTTCACGGGTGAGCCGGTAAAGCAAAACAAATAAAAATGAGCCCAGGGGGCTCTGTAGGAAAATGATGTTGCGGCTGGCGAACCATTCGGCGAGTCTTTAGACTCAGTGCCGGCAACAGGCCCTTATAGGGCCAGAACAAACCACCGGCTAAGCCGGTGGTTCTGATTTGCGCAGAAGAAGAAAAAGTGATTTGAACTTCAGCTCATGACTAAAACAAGGTAGCTCGCTGCAACCTTGCAGTGAACAGACTCTTTAAAAAGGACGATACAGATCAGTCTGCAGACTTCATCAGCATCGTTGCCTTCAAAAATCAGGCTGACTTTCTTGAGAAGTTCGGCAAAAAGGGAGTCAAGCTCCTGATCACAGGCCGCATCCAGACCGGCAGCTATGACAAGTGTGGAACCCGCATTTACACCACCGATGTCATCGCTGAACAGCTTGAGTTTGAAGATGAGATGGATGAGATGTGAAAAGATGCTTTAGTTGATGTGGTAAAGCGGATATAATGTTTTTTAGGCAATAAAAGCGGAGCGTAAACTAATATGTGGACGATAAAGCAGATTTTTGACGGCGAATATGGATGTGAGGAGCTACAACCGGGAGAAAAGCCAAAAGTAGCGGTTACGCTCGTCAATGAACAAGGTGAGAAGAAAAGCGTTACTGTAGAGGATGAGTGGCTAACTGACAACGATCTTGATGTTGGCTCGCAGTGGCCTATTATTCATCTGAGATATGGAGTCATTGTTGCAAACAAGAAAACAGAACGATACGTAATTGCGGTGTCTGATAGCGTAGATTATCCGATAATTATTTCCAGGACTTGGCATGATTTTCCTTGCGCTGAAGGGGAGTATTATGCTCTTTATGATGCTATTGATATGGAAAATGCAATTAGCATTCTTGATTTGCTGAAAAATGACGAGACTTCACGGGCTCGGACAAAATTAAAGAAAAGTCTGGCTTGTGTTGGTCCATATGTTGATACTATTAGTGAAGTTGTACTGGATGACATGATCCCGGATGAATGGTATGATGCCTGGAAAGAAATGGAGGGAATAATAACGATATCAAAACATGTTCCAGGGTATTGGGAAGAAGATATTCAGACTCAGGAACTGTAATGGAAATATAGGTGCCATAACTCCCGGGTGATGATTGTGGCTTATATGGCGATGTGGAGTTGTTGCTAGTATCGACTGTAGCAGAATGCCCGGGATTCTTGATAAGGTAAGTGAAGTGCTTGTGTGAACTAAGAAAGCGGGGAAGGACTATGAGTTCTATCAAATATCATGCTGGAGATATAACTAAAGATTGATGCAATAGTAAATGCAGCTAACAGCTCACTCTTAGGAGGCGGTGGCGTGGATGGTTGCATCCATAGGGCAGCTGGGTCAGAGCTCCTTAAAGAGTGTAGAACCCTTAATGGATGTAAAACGGGAGAAGCCAACTATCGGAATCGCAAAAAGCAGGCGGCTGATAATCTCGTGTCCATGCATGTTGATGCAGAGGAAAATGATATGGCAGATATAGAAATACATTATGTGGATTTACCATAGATAGACTCTGACGACTCATATAGCGCCAGAGTCCTTTTTTGCTTATAATTAAGAGAGTCGGACAAAGGGGAGCTGCATATGGAATTAATAGTGAAGCACTTTGATGAGCTCAGCACCAATGAGCTCTTAAAGGCGACGGACTTGCATCTGACAAGTTCTGGGAGCTTGAAAAGAAAATCAAAAAAGATAAGAAGAATCCAGGAGTTCTGTTGCAGGATGTCAGAAGATCCAACTTTCATATGCATCTGGCATACTATCGGGATATCAGTAGAGAATGTGAATGAAGATGTAAGGAGCAGAACACGATGGCTCAGAGGACTGAAGCAATATATCAGGGTAGAACCATAGGAATTGAATCTATATATACAGTCATTGACGGTAAGCAGATCAATATACCTGCGAAGCTGAACTGGGTGCGAGAAAAGAGCAGAAACGGAGAATTGTTCTGCCCGTGTGGTTGCGGTGCTAATCTTATTCTTGTGGCTGGGGATAGAAATCTTAGGGAACAACATTTCAGGATAAAGGATTCTGATACAAAGCTTGAGTGCACAGCAGTAACTGAAGGAAGGGCTTCGATAGAATCAAAAATAGTATTGAAATGTTGGCTTGATGATAAGCTTAGAACTGGGGATGTAGACACCAGAGTGCCTATAAATGCAGTTGATGACAGCACTGACAGGAAGTATGAGTTTTCTTTTGTATCAAAGCTCCATAAGCTTGCAATCAGCTACTTCCATGACAGGGCAAACATCACAGATGAAAAGCTTGATATTCTTGATATGAATACACAGGATATCAAGATTTATTATATTGCTGATATCATGAATTGTGGCTCCGAAGGTCAGTTTCCGGAATGGATGATGAAAATTGAAAGCAGACAGGGTTATTGTCTGTTTTTGTCGATAGATGGTATTGATTATAAAGATGCTCGCCTGGAAGCAGCCTTTTACGATCAGGATATAGATGGACTGTGGTGTGAAATAATTGTTACAGAAGGAAGGCTCCGTGACTATTCTTTTGATGAGAATAATAACCTATTGTTTCACAGAGATAGTTTAGATACTTTATATGATAAAGCATATTATGAATTCAGAAAGAAGCAGGATCGTGAACACGACAGACGTATCATGGAGCAGGAAAAGCGCGAGGCTGAACGCCAAAAATGCTTGGAAGAAGAAAAGAAACTCCAAGAGGAATACGAGCGAAAGATAAGAGAACGTGAGGAGCAGTTGCTTCGAGAGAAGGAGGCTGCTGAGTCAGAAAAGCGCAGAGCCCGGGAAGAATTTGCCCGCAACATGGCTGCTGGTTTTGAGCAACAGGAGAAGCCTATTAAAGATCCCGATGGGAACAGATGGGTTAAGTGTGAGTTCTGCGGAAAGATAGCGATGGATAGGGAGTTTTCTTCATATGGTGGGAAGAATCATGTGAATCTGGGAACATGTATCGAATGCTCCAGGAACAATCCTAAGGCAGCAGTACAAATTAGTATTCCACATAGGGAAAGTAATGCTAATAGATACGATCCGACCGTGTGTCCCGAATGCGGTAGCAGGCTTGTTGAAAGAAATGGTAGGAATGGCAGATTTGTTGGATGCAGTAGTTATCCTAGATGTAAATATACTCGGTCAATTCGATGAAATGAAGGAGAAGTTGTAAAAGGGGTGCCGTATTGGTGGCAATGAAGTAGAAAATGTGGGAAATGGATTATGAAAAAGCAGCATCAGTGTGGTTAGAAAAGTCTGAGCCTGCAACAGAGGCAGACAAGCAGGTTGTGGAAGATCTTTTGGATACATTAAGAGCAAATCAGGACAGATGTGTTGGGATGGCTGCGAATATGATCGGTGTGAAGAAGCAGATCATTGTGGTGGCTATGGGACCATTTATTTTCCCTATGATAAATCCGGTAATTACCAAGAAGACCGGAGAGTATCAGACTGAGGAAAGCTGCCTTTCTTTGGATGGCGTAAGACCGTGCACCAGGTATAAAGAGATTGAGGTTGATTACCTGGATCAAGACTTTCAGCCAAAGCATGGGAAATACAATGGTTTTACGGCACAGATAATCCAACATGAAATCGATCATTTTTCAGGAGTGCTTATTTGATGGAGATGAAATATCTAAAATGGCTAAATCTGATACCGCTTATTATGTTCTTCATAGTAGATAAGCTGAGAGGAACATTGATTAGCAGGTATTTACTCATCATAATTGTTATACTTGGAGTTATGAATATGCTTATTGCAAAAGGAATCAGCCATAGGTAAATACATACGCAGAGTAAGCGCTACTAACTATATAATGGTAACAGAGACCGATACATATTGTGAGGAGGACGAATATGAAGCGTGATACAGTAGTTACTAAACTTAGAAAGCTGGCAGAAAATGCCGATGTTTCAAATGTGGATTTTCTTGCCGTTCAGGTGAATCTGACAGATCAGGATCCCGGAGTGTTCTACGTTGAAGTTAGGGACCACAAGATCAATATAGAGCCTTACGATTACCATGACAGGAACTGCGCTATATCAATCAAGTCCGATGATTTTAATAAGCTAATCAGTGGAAAGTTAGATCCTATAGCAGCTTTTACTATCGGCAAACTTAAGGTTGACGGTGATGTAGGGAAGGCTTTGGAATTTTCCAAGCTTCTTAAATGATCGGGGAGTAAGCAGACATGATTAATGAAAGGGTAAAAGAGTTTCTTGTCTCCAATAATCTTGGTGATAGGCTTACTGAGCATGCAGAGACGATTGATACAGTTGAACATGCTGCACAGCAGATAGGTTGCACCGAACCGGAGATTGCAAAGACATTGTCTTTTGTGGTAGATGAAAAGCCTGTAATTGTGGTAATGGCAGGCGATGGTAAGGTTAACAGTTCTAAGTTCAAATCACTATTTCACACTAAGCCACACATGATACCCAGAGATCAGGTAGAGAGTATCACGGGATTCCAGCCAGGTGGAGTATGTCCTTTTGCTGTGGCTGATGACATCCCTATCTGGCTGGATGTATCCATGAAGAGATTTGAATATGTCCATCCTGCAGGAGGTAATGAGTTTACTTCTGTTAAAGTTACACCTTCAGAGCTTGAAGCTGTTACCGGAGCCGAGGGCTGGTGCGATGTGTGCAAGGGATGGGAAGAAGACGAGTAACAGTGTTTGTGCTAAAGGAGGAAACAGATGAGCAGAGTTAATTTTGGAGCAAAACCACTTATGTACCCGCAGCCGGTTCTTATCATTGCAACATATGATGAGAATGGAGTACCGAATGCTATGAACGCAGCCTGGGGTATAACCACTGACTTTAAAGAGATTTCAATCAGCCTGTCTGAACACAAGACTACTGACAATCTCGCAAAGAGAGGTGCTTTCACAGTAAGTCTTGCTACTGAAGACCAGGTGATTCCCTGCGATTATGTTGGGATAGAATCAGGAAGAAAAGTACCTGATAAATTTGAAAAGGCTGGATTTCACGCAACAAAGAGTGAGTTTGTTGATGCACCTTTGATTGATGAACTTCCTGTTGCTCTTGAGTGTAAGGTAAAGAGCTTTGAGGATGGCATTCTGATTGGAGAAATCGTAAATGTCTCTGCAGATGAAAGCGTAGTGACAGATGGAGCGGTTGATATCACCAAACTTAAGCCTATAAGCTTTGATCCATTTGGTAATGGATATTACGGAGTTGGAGAAAAGGTGGGCAATGCTTTTAAGGATGGCGCAAAGCTGAAGTGATAAAGAGATTTAAAGAGGGGCAAAAAGTTATTGACAGCTAACAGGGCTATGTCTATACTTACAACTAATAATCTTGGAGGAATGCCAGTTATATGACAAATACACGTCTCGTCAATGGAATGGTGGTCAATTATATGTCCGTGGAAAATATTCAGGGGCTTAGATTACCATGCGAGATGAGGCCGTGCTATATGATGAATCTGTAAACTTTTTGATTCATTAAACAAGTGTATTAAGACCTTATCAAGCTAAAATAGTTTTGATAAGGTCTATTTTTTTTAGGGTGGTGGTAAGAATGGCAAATCTTATAGTAGTGTGCGGCCCTCAGGCTGTTGGCAAGATGGTGGTGGCAGAGAGCCTTAGGGATAAATTGAAATACATGTTGAATGTCAAGTAAAATTGACCCACTTTTACACTTAAATCTGACCCCCCTAGATCCGTCATTGTGATTTTGGAGGCGGGTCAGTTTTGTTTATAAATCTCGATTTTTACACTGTGAATTGACCCACCTTTTAATGAGTTACCAGTGTGTATCCAGCATCGGTAAGTGCTGTTTTGTCTATGATCATTGTCTTGTTTATTGTATCAATGACAACGTATCTACTAAGTTCTAGAAGCCTGTCCCCAATAAGCTCTTTAACAAGCTTTTCCATTACTTCTGCTTTAGGGGCGTTCCTTTCTGTTTTATCCTCGCATATATGCTGTGGCTTTACCGGTGAACAAAGTTTGTTTGTTCGTGTGACACTAAATCTGTCTGTAGCTTCGTTATATCCCAGATAATCTATGTTTTTCATCCTGTCCAAAGTTGACCACGGATACTTTATTCCAAATGACTCTCGGAGCTTTTTATAAAGAGCGTCTTTGCCGCCACTATTGTATATTTCTGCAAGTTCCGGAAGATTTCTATCTTTTATTTTAACCATGACAGTTCTCCTTCCGGCAGTTTACCCATTTCCGCTTCAGCCCATTCATCAAACGCTCTGGACAGAGCATGTCCTTCTTCCATCAGGGTTTCAGCCTCTTCAATAAGGTTATGTTTCTGGAGGACCTTTTCATATACATCGGTTTTGTAAAGTAGTTCATCGAGACGCTTTTTCAGGCTTTTAATAGTGTCTTCGCCTCTTAGTTCAGCAAGATATTCTTCCTTTTCCTCATCGCTCAGTGCGCTCAGAGTATCACGGATATCCTGTTCTTCTCTGTATACGTCAAGGAAATCAATGTAGTTTCCATGACCATCTTCAGCATTACATGTATTCTCATGAACACTGTTACCAGCTGCAACCCATTCATGAAGAGCGTTTCTTTCAGTTTCATTCATCTGTGTTGTTTTTTCATATATATTCAGTTCATCCTGCAGGAATCGCTGCCTATCGCTTATTAAGTTCATTTTTCTGTACCTTTCTGTTTTTTAACACTTATTTTTGACCCTTTGACACGGTAACTGTCTCCCGTTATACTAAGCACATGGCAGTGATGCAGCAGGCGGTCAAGTATTGCAGTTGCCGCAAGCTGTCCGGTAAATACTTCATCCCATCTGCCCATTGGGAGATTAGTGGTGATAATGAGGGAGCTTTTTTCGTATCGTTGTCGGATGATCTGAAAAAACAGGCTCTCTCTTTCTTTGTCCATTTTTATGTATGAAAGTTCATCTATGATCAGAAGTTCAATACGGTTCAGTTTATCAAGCATCTGCTGTAGATTCCCGGCAAGCATCTCGTCATAAAGCCTGTCGACAAGTTCTTTTGCATTAACAAAAAGGACTTTCCTTCATTTTCTGCAGGCATTACGACCTATCCCTGTAGCAATCATGCTCTTACCAACTCCGGGTGGTCCTATGATTATGATGTTTTCACGGTTATCCAGGAATGTAAGCCTTCCGAGTTCATCAATCTTATCCTTATCAAGAGACGGATTAAAACTGTAATCAATGTCCTCAAGAGAAGATGCACTATCAAAACCGGCTTTAACAAGAAGCTTCTCTGTCCTACGGCTTGTCTTTCCACTATCTTCAAGTTCCAATAGTCTTAAAAGAAAATCCATATATCCCAGTGATTCCTGTTCTGCCTCTTGGATGATGTCTCTGTATTGGGTGCGCATATCTACGAGCTTGAACTGCTTCATCTTTGCTTCTATATATGCGTTTTTGTGTTCTGTGTCATTAAGCATTCAGGACCTCCTTCGCATAGTTTTCATAGTAGCTGCAGTTTCTTGTAAGTTCAGAAGAAGGCGCTGCATCGATTATCAGGGTTGTGGATTCAGCATTGTTATCCTTTGGGATTTTTCGTTCTCCTGAGTTGTACTCACGGAGCATCTTCTTAAATGACTTGATATCCATCTTTCCTTCATCAACAGCTATACCGATAAATCTGTTCAGAGTATCATCATCGTAGAGATCCTGCAATTCCATTATTCTTCTGGCATGGAATGTAGGCTGGTCAAACTTACGACCGGCTGCTTCAAGATAACGTGCACCATTACTGAAGCGGGTAGTGAAGTCTCGTCTTATCTGCGGAACAGAAGTTGAGACCTTCTTTGCTATAGACTCATAGTGATCTGGATTAGTGCGGATCTCATGTTTGCCATAAGATATTTCCTGATGCTCTATGAAATGTCCCTGCGAGTCATACAGCATAATCCTGAATCCATAATTCAGCCTGTAGAAAAGTGTTTTTCCAACATATCTGACATGAACACTATATTTATTACCGTCAATACTGAGATAACTGTCAGGACTGACTTTCCGCTTAAGCTTGCTGTTTGCATAGTAGTGTTCCTTAGGAAGCGGCTGTAATAGCGCTTTTTCTTCCAACAGGTAATGCTGGTTTGGAATTCTTTTGGTGGTGGAATGTTTCTTATCGCACCACTCATTTATAAAAGCTTTTCCCCGGGAATTCAGATCCTCCATACTTGCAAAAGTGTTGCCTTTTATGAACTGTTCTTCGATATAGTTGAATGGCCTCTCGATTTTCCCTTTTTTACGTGGCCAGTAGCATGGGCATGCATTTAGTTCAACGCCGAGATGCAGAGCCATGGCTAATGCATGAGGATTGTACTTTATTTCTTCCTCTGACTTTGGATTGTTTTTTATAACAAACGCTTTGGGATTATCAATAAGAAGCTCCAGCGTCACTCCTCCCAGGTCATCAAACAATTCCTGTACAGCTTCGTAAATAGCATCAGCATCTTCTCGTAAAGAAAAACATATCGCCTTCTTTCTTGATGCTGCCAGTATCATGGAAAAGCAGTATACTGTCATGTATCTGTTTGCTATAAGCACCTGATACTCACTCCAATCAAACTGAGCCTGGTCACCCGGAGGGCTTTCATGCCTTGTCGTTGCTTTGCTGCTGATACTGTCTCCGACATCTTCATCCACTCTTCTTAAAAAGTAGTAGACAGGTCCTATGCTGCCTTTGTAGCCACGTTTCTGTAATTCACTGAATATCCTGGTGCCATTGAAGTTAAATGGGTCACATCTCCAGGTGATGATCTGCTCTTTGAACGGATCAATCTTGGAGCTGTATTCTGTCCGGTTATAGACAGGAGGTTCAGTCTTTTCCAATAGACGTCTGACCGTATTTCTGGCTATTCCAAGTATATCTGCTGTAGCTCTTTTGGAGCCTGTCTGTTTGTACACCTTGTGTACTGCCGCCCAGTCTTCCAAATCTTTCACCTCTTTTCCTCCTTCCATATGTTTTTACATACGGAAAGAATTCTATAAAACCTCAAAGAGGTGGGTCAATTCTAAGTATTAAATTTTCAAGGTACAGTGTATTATCGAAATGGTTTATACTGACTGCTCACCATCTGGGGTGGGTCAGTTTTAAGTATTAAACCCGGGTCAATTTTAAGTGTAAATCAATAATACAATCTGATGATCAATCATGACAGTATCGAGATTTCTGACAAGATATTCGGGTTTGCGACGCCTGCGCAGAAGGAATTCAACGCTTTCTTTCGTGAAAAGGTATTCGAATTGGCTGTAAAGTATGATGTTGACCTTATCTTTACATACGTTACAGCATTCGAATTGCAGGAGGAAAGAGATTATCTTACAAGTCTTCATGACTTATTTACTAAGAGCGGTGGGGACTTCTACTTTGCGGAGCTCAGTGCTGATCTTGAGACCAGGCTTGCTCGCAACGAGACTCCATATAGAATGGAGAAAAAAGCTTCGAAGAAGAATGTGGAGTGGAGCAGAACTAATCTTTTAGATGACAATAAGAATCACAGGCTAAATTCGTATGAGGGTGAGGTGTGGTTTACAAACCATCTTAAGGTTGACAATACAAATCTTTCACCTGAGCAGGTTGCTGATAAGATAATAGAGGCTTTTGGACTAACTCCAAATGAGAAGGAAGAAAAGGAATATCGCTTTGGGGGCTGATTATTTTATACTACAAATATAATGACAACTAAAGTTGCCGGTGTTACTATACGATATAGAAAGAGATAAGCGGAGCAGATAAGATCTCCCGGAAAGGAAAAGAAAGAGACATGACAACAATGAATCGCAATTATTGCCTCTATAGCGAAAGTTATGAATCATCACTCCAGAGCAAATCAGAGTGGATGTTTAATTTCATGCGCTCATTTAAGGATAGGCAAATGCGAGAAAATGTTGTTTTGGCAAAGAACCGGATAGTATAGAGACCGGATCAGAAGCTTATAGATAAACATGTTTGAGTACCGCTTACCTTAGATGAAAAAGGCAAGCGGTTTTTCTTTTGCCTAGAAATATGCAGAGTTGGCGTGGTTGGTACAGCATCGGGAGCGACGCGAAGCTAGTCCCCGCAGGGGAAAAACCGACATTCCTCACAGATATCTGGGTTCGAATCCCACCTATGTCTCTAAGGGCTTGTAGCTCAACTGGTAGAGCTTGGGACTGAAAATCCCTGCGAGGTGGTTCATCCCCCACCCGGGCCCATTATGCTTCCTTGGCAGAGCGGATATGCACCGGCCTTTTAAGCCGAGAGATGCGGGATCCCTCGCAGAGCTCGGAGTCGCAAGCATGGCATCCCACGGATGCCTGCTACCCGTTTCTGGGACTATTATTTAATCATTTTGATAGAGCGATTTTCTAATTTATCAACCATGGGTTTATATACAATGGAATTAATCTCCAATACAATATATATGAGAAAAGGCATAAGTTTATTGATTACATGGTATAAGAAGCGAAATGAATATTGAAAAAACAGGAAAAACATGCATTGAGAAAAAGTATAAAGGTTTTGAGAAGCCGGTTGATAAGATAAAACGATGGAAACGCAATATAAAGAGATAGAAGACCGATATTTTGAAAAAAGTAGGAAACTAGACCAATATAGAGAAGAGTGCAAGGACAGAACTATTGATATGTTTAAAGAATGGTTTTGGGATCTTTGGGATTGATGAAAAGATTACATTAAGAGTAGGCATAGAGGGAAAATATTTATGGATGAAGGATATGAAAAAATAATGGAGATCATTGAAATGAATAGATTTCGGCAGAGACTGGGACTATTGGATTACACAGCATGTTGGGAGGAACCTGACAGGGTAAAGGGTCTTGATCTTGAAGCTACAAAGAAAAGGGTGTGTGATCTTATTAAAGCAAAAGGGTTAAAAGATAAGACTATCGCTGATAAATTGGGTATTACTCCACAGGCAGTTAATAAATGGCGCCATAAAGGATCATTTTTCGTGATTGAAAACCTTTATGTTCTCAGCGGTCTCTTGGGTGTAAGTGTTGATAAACTTTTAGTTCCTGTAGCCGTAAAGAAATGGGAAGTACTGATTGAGAAAAGATGAGAGCCATAATGTTAGTTAAGCAATGAATCAGTTTGGAATAATCGGAGTTTTGAAATGAGCAGAGTACTTGTGATTCCTGATGTACATTTAAAGCCATGGATTTTTGATATGGCTGATAGAGTTGATGAGAACAGCTACGATGACATTGTAATTCTCGGAGATCTGGTAGATGATTGGGGAAAGGGAAATGATTTAGACGCATATAACGAGACTTTGGACAGGGCTGCTGAATTTGGAAAAGAGCATGACCATTCATTGTGGTGCTATGGCAACCACGATGTATCCTATCTTTGGGATGCCATGGAATCGGGGTATTCTGTCCAGGCAAGGATAACTGCTATTGAAGGTATTATCAGACTGGAGCGTGTTATTGAAGAACGTTATAGATTTGTCCATAAAATTGATGATGTGCTATTCAGTCATGCCGGTCTTACGGAGAGTTTTGTCTTTCAGACGTGTGGATATCATATGAAAGAGATAGAGGATATCCTTGCAAGGATTAACCGTATGGGTAAGCAGGAACTGTGGAGGGATAATTCACCGATTTGGGCAAGACCTCAGGCTGATTTCTACCGAATGTTCAGGGATGATCTCTTTTATCAGGTTGTGGGACATACACCTGTAGAGGAACCACTTGATCTGGGAGGAGTACTGACGCTGGATCTTTTTTCAACATACTCAAATGGTGATCCGTATGGAAACCAGAAGATATACATTGTGGATACAGAAACGAGGAAATATATAGAAGCATTGTAATTTAATTATGAAAGTTTATGAAAACTATATTGAATTATGAAGAATTATGAAAGTATAATGGATTATGAAGAATTATGAAAGGATGTCATGTTATGAAAAAGAATAATCCATTTACTCTTACTTTTGGAAAACAGCCAAATGAATATATATCCAGATATGAAAATACGGATATGATCTTAAGTACATTTGAGGCTGACAATCCAATCAGTCAGGCATATCTTATCGAAGGAATCAGAGGAAGTGGCAAGACTGTACTTATGACTTCAATAACAAATGAACTTGGGAAGGATAAGGATTGGATTGTAATAGACCTAAATTCAACGCAGGATCTTATCAATGACTGTGCTATGCGTTTGATTGATTCCTGCAAGAAAATCCCGGATTTCTTTAAACAGGGATTCAACATATCCATCGCAGGTTTTGGTATTGGTGTTAATGGAAATGATACTCCTCAGGATAGCGTAAGCATCATAGATAATATGCTTTCTTCATTAAAAAAGCATAATAAAAAAGTAATCATTACTATTGATGAAGTAATGCATGATGACAACATGCGTCACTTTGCGAGTCAGTTTCAAATTTTTGTTAGAAAAGATTATCCGGTTTTCCTGTTAATGACAGGATTATATGAAAATATCTATGCAATCCAGAACGACCCAGCTCTTACTTTTTTGCTTAGAACCCCGAAAATAACATTAGAACCACTAAGCTTGCATCAAATAACGAAACAGTATGCAGATATTTTTCAGATTGATGAAGACAATGCCAAGAACCTTGCACGGATAACTAAGGGATATGCTTTTGCGTTCCAAGCGCTAGGTCTTCTATATTATGAATATAGAGATGAAATGGAGTTAAGAGAAATTCTCATCAAGCTTGATGATATGCTTGATGATTTTGTATATAAAAAAATATGGTCCTCATTATCAAAGCAGGATAGAGCAGTCATTCTTGCAATAAAAAAGGATGAGACCAAAGTCAGTGAAATATGTAAGAAGGTAGGCATGACATCTGCTGTTTTCTCAAGATACCGTGATAGACTGATAAAAAGAGGTATAATCATATCTTCGGGACATGGTTATATTTCTTTGCTACTTCCTCGATTTGAGATTGTTGCTAAAACTTATGAATAAGGTCTCCTAAACAAGGAAATAAAACTAGAAATGCCTAAGAATATTAAGAAATAGCGGCCGCTTCCTTTTTTGTTAATTGGATTAAAACAGAAATACTACGAAAGGCAAGGTTTTAAGCTTTCAATGAGAAATATGATGTTTACAAATTTAACAGCCATAGAAACCAGAGCATATGATTGCACGATCGATATGCTTAGTACTCGTGAGCTCGATTTGGCGACATCACGCGGCAAAACAGGTATAGAAAGAAATAGAAGGATAGATTATAAAGTCCGATGTTAGACTGATACCAGGCACATTGGAATAATAATCAGGGTTTTAGGATCTATCCGTGAAAGTGGGTAGGTCCTTTTTTGATTATCCGAACCTTTGAAAAATCCGAACCCTTGACGTACATTCCTCTCTGAAGGAAGAATTGTATCTTTAAAGGTTCGGATTTTATTTTGGGTGTGTTATGCTTCGTTAAAAAACGAAGGAGGGTCATTAAATATGGCTAATGAAGCAAGACACATTCAACCGGTAGGGGCTAAAAGAGGCAACTACTCCAAATTGAATCCCCAATTCGCCGAGATTGTGGATTTTTTCTGTTCTTCCGAAGAAGATGCGGAAAGGTTATCCGATTCCTCAATTCGCAGTTCAGCATCAAAAGCAACGCAGTTCTTTTACTACCTTCAGAAGAAGGGCCTTATGTCTTTTGATGACGTCAGAGAGGATGATATCATTAGTTTCTTTGTCAAGGATGGGAAGCCGGTATACGAAACAAGCTACCGATATCGTCTTTCTGAATTCTTTGAAGCCGTGTCAGGGAAGTATCCTGTGCTGAGTACTTTTAGCGCATGGCTGCCATACGTCAGGGTTACAAGAAAAAACATACAGTATCTCACGAATGAGGAAGTTTGCCTTATCAAGAATGCCTGCGGTTCTGCCGAGTCAGATTTGCCTCTGCTTTGCCGGGCAGTAGTATTGCTTTTGCTTTACACTGGTCTACGCGGATGTGATGTTGCCGCACTTACGTTGGACTCTATTTTGTGGGAATCATCCATGATCTGTCTTGGCCAGAAAAAAACTTCGGTTCCATTGACGATACCTTTACCAACTGTCGTCGGAAATGCGCTTTACGACTATCTGGAAGAAGAGAGGAAATCGGATTCGAGAAGTTTTTTTATTACAGCAACAGGTAAGGATTTCAAGTCAAGTGACGTATCATACTGCGTCAAAAAAGTATTTATGGCAGCCAGGATACGCCAGAACAAGGGCGACCGTCAAGGATCCCATATTTTCAGGCATCATCTTGCAACCAGACTTCTTGAACACGAAGTCGCACAGCCGATTATATCACAGATTCTTGGCCATACAGACCCTGTTTCCATACAGGCTTACCTCAGTGCAGACATGAAGCATCTTCGTGACTGTGCACTCAGTATAGAGGACTATCCCCTTTGTTGGGAGGTGGCCTTCCATGCATGAATACAAGTCACTCTTGGCAGGTACCGCCCCTGCTTTTATCGATTTCATGAATGCTTCACAGCACTGGAATGAAAACTACGAAAAGCGCTTCATAGCCTTTGACAATTACCTTTTTAACATGCACCGCAATGAATCAGTACTGACTCAGGACATGGTTGATGCCTGGTGCAGTGTACGGCCGGAGGAGTCGGCCAATGCAAACATAGCCCGTACCTCTGTAGTCATCGCTTTTATGCGATACTTGCAGAGACGCGGGCTGACAAATGTAAAGGAACCAGACAGGCCAAAACCGCAGAAGTGTACGCATATTCCCCATGCTTTTACTACGGAGGAGCTTACAAGGTTCTTTTATGCATGTGATCATATCATCGTGCAGAACAATCGTAAAGCCTCGCTTGTAAAAAAGCTGATTCTTTGTGTGATTTTTCGTCTCATGTATTGCACAGGCTTAAGACCCAAGGAAGCCAGGATGCTCAAGAAAAACGAGGTGGATCTTGAACATGGCGTCCTGAACATTGTTGAAACAAAGGGGCATGACCAGCATTATGTTGCTGTTCATGAAAGCATGGTCATCATAATGCGCGAGTACGAGCGGAGAATGGAAGAACTGGTACCGGAAAGGGTATAT
>NZ_FOXO01000054.1 GCF_900115735.1 Butyrivibrio proteoclasticus | reverse complement strand
GGTCAATCGCAGTGTTCAGAAGGCCGAAATTGTGGGATAACTTTGATAGAATTTTATGTTTTATCCCACATCTCTGAAAATCGGCTTGGATAGAATGGGATAAATTTTACAAATCTTTCACTCTTATCCTACATCTCAGTGAATTCCGCATTTCAATCTAAATCGCCAATAAATAGAAATTGTTTTGGGCATGCATATAGGCCGATTTCAAAACTCGTGCCACCTGCGGTCATATTAGCCCTATATAAACATTATAGAAAGTTTCCGCATCTACTGTTAATTTGCTCTACACAGTCTTGAAAGTAGTCACCCCCTACTGTTCTCGGAGTCAGAGCCTGAGGCAATAATCCCTAGCCACACCGCAGGTGCCTGCCATTGACGGGTTCTGAGGAAAACGTTACAATGCTGGTTCCGACGGTGCATGAATCTAACTACTGTTCCCATCATCCTCACCGTCGGCAGTGCCTGAAGGGCGTTTTTCTCAGGTTCAGTCAATGGTGGCGTACGGAGCCAATTACTTACGCATATACAAAAAGAGAGTACTCTGATATATGCTAATTGCACACATCAGAATCCTCTCCCTAATCTACAGTGTAAAATTCAGTAGAGGCTGTGGAAAGTGAGTTATCACTATTTCATAGCCCCTGTTTTTGTAAGTCAACTACCACGTACCTTTAGGTGCGTGGTAGTTGACATTTTTTCCGCCGGTTATTGCGAAATAAAAAATATTGTGAGGACTAAATAAAACAAAATGTCATTGTGTGGCGTACATTTGTCTTTTCTACACAAGAAATAAATTATAGTTTTGAAATTTTTGTTGATATTTTAGTGATTTTGGGGCTTTTCATATATGTTAAGTTAGGATTATAATTTTTTAAGACTTTAATCTGACAAAGTAAAACGAATCGGAGATTAGAAGATGGCACAGCTTTGGGGTGGAAGATTTACAGGCAGTATTAATGAACTTGCATGGAACTTTAATGCTTCTATTACTTTTGACAAGAGATTTTTGGAAGTCGATGTAAAGGGCAGCAAGGCTCATGCTAAGATGCTTGCAAAACAGGGCATTATTAATGATGAGGAAATGACAAGTATTGTAGAAGGCCTTGATTCTATTTTAGAAGATGTAAAAATAGGTAAGCTGGAAATAACTACCAAGTATGAAGATATTCACAGTTTCCTCGAAGCTAATCTTATAGAGAGAATCGGTGATGCCGGTAAAAAGGTTCACACAGGCCGCAGCAGAAATGATCAGGTAGCCCTTGATATGAGGCTCTATGCGAGAGATGAAGTAGAGCATGTGACAGGTCTTTTAACAGATATATTAAAGGTGCTTAATGGCATTATGGGAGAGAACCTTGAGACCTATATGCCAGGATTTACTCATCTTCAGAAGGCACAGCCGGTTACTCTTGCACATCACTTAGGCGCTTACTTTGAGATGTTTAAAAGAGACCTTCTTAGAATGAAGGATATATATAAGAGAATGAACTATTGTCCGCTTGGAGCAGGTGCTTTGGCCGGAACCACTTACCCTTTGGACAGGGAATATACAGCAATGCTTCTTGGGTTCGAGGGACCTACCCTCAACAGCATGGATTCAGTTGCAGACAGAGACTATCTGATAGAGTTTATGTCAGCTCTTTCTACAGTAATGATGCATCTTTCAAGATTTAGTGAAGAAATCATTATTTGGAACAGCAATGAATACAGATTTGTAACTATTGATGATGCTTATTCGACAGGCTCAAGTATCATGCCTCAGAAAAAGAATCCTGACATAGCAGAGCTTGTAAGAGGCAAGACCGGAAGAGTGTACGGAGATCTGATGACTCTTTTGACTACCATGAAGGGCATTCCTCTTGCTTACAACAAGGACATGCAGGAGGATAAAGAAGCCTTTTTTGATGCAGTAGATAATACCTCAAATTGTCTGATTCTGTTCACACAGATGTTATCTACTCTTCAATTTAATAAAGAGAACATGAAACGAAGTGCCATGCTTGGATTTACAAACGCTACAGATGCTGCAGATTACCTGGTAAAAAAGGGTATGCCATTTAGAGATGCCCATTCAGTAATCGGAAAGCTTGTGCTATACTGCATAGATAAAAACTGCGCGATTGATGATCTTGGCATAGAAGAGCTTAAATCTTTTTCTGAACTATTCGATAATGACATATATGAGGAAATCTCATTGGAAACCTGTGTAAATAAGAGACTAACTATCGGAGCGCCTAGCTTAAAATGTATGTCTGAGATAGTTAAGTTGAATTATGAGTTCATAAATAGCCTTGTGTAAATTTACAAATAGTATCGACTGAAAATGTTTATATGCGCCGCTTCATGAAAAACGGAGCTTACAATATTAAGGAGGAGTTTTTATTATGAGTGACAAGTTGAAAGTAGCAGTTCTTGGTGGAACAGGAATGGTTGGTCAGAGATTTATTGATATTATCAATAATCATCCTTGGTTTGAAGTTACCACTATTGCAGCAAGCCCACGTTCTGCCGGACAGACCTATGAGGAAGCAGTAGGCAAGAGATGGAAAATGGATAACCCAATTCCTGAGTCTGTAAAGAACATCGTTGTAAAAGATGTTACAGATGTAAAGGGCGTTTCTGAAGATGTAGATTTTGTCCTTTCTGCAGTTAACATGTCTAAGGATGAGATCAAGCATATTGAAGAGGAATATGCCAAGACTGAGACACCTGTAGTTTCTAACAACAGCGCTCATAGATGGACTCCGGATGTTCCTATGATCATTCCTGAGATCAACCCTGAGCACATGGATGTTATTGAGTTCCAGAAAAAGAGACTTGGCACAACAAATGGTTTCATCGCAGTTAAGCCTAACTGCTCAATCCAGAGCTACACACCAGCTCTTACAGCATGGAAAGAGTATGAGCCATACGAGGTTGTTGCTACAACATATCAGGCTATTTCAGGTGCCGGCAAGAATTTCGAAGAGTGGCCTGAAATGGTTGGCAACGTTATTCCTTTCATCTCAGGTGAGGAAGAGAAGTCAGAAAAAGAGCCACTTAGAATCTGGGGTAAGATTGAAAATGGCGTGATCGTTCCTGCTGATGATGTTAAGATCACATGCCAGTGCATCAGAATCCCTGTTCTTTACGGTCATACAGCTGCTGCATTTGTTAAGTTCAGGAAAGAGGTTTCTAAGGAAGAACTTATTGAAAAGCTTGTAAACTTCTCAGGACTTCCACAGAAATTGCAGCTTCCTAGCGCACCAAAGCAGTTCATTCAGTACATGCAGGACGACAACAGACCACAGGTTGCTCTTGATGTTAACTATGAAGGGGGAATGGGTGTAAGCATCGGAAGACTTCGTGAGGATACAATCTACGATTACAAGTTTGTAGGTCTTTCACATAATACACTTCGTGGAGCAGCAGGTGGAGCAGTAGAGTGCGCTGAGCTCCTTAAAGCAAGTGGATACATAAATAAAAAGTAATGCTTAGTACTTTAATTGTGGGGCTATGGAAGAACAAAGAAGAGAAGATTTATCTTTCTTAAACAGATATTATGAGAGCGGGCTTTCCAATATTCTTGTGGTCTACGGCCACAGGAATATTGAGGTTACGCCTCTTTTGACAAAATTCATAGAAAACAGAAGACATTATTTTTTCACTGCTCGTTCCGTATCAGAGAGGGAGCAGCTTTTTCTATGGGCAGGTGAGCTCAGAAGAAATGGGGTTAAGGTTTCTGAGTTTCCCGATTTTAAAGAGCTTTTTGATGTACTTGTAAAAAGCACACCCCAAGGATCTCTCATTTTGGTAGTTGATGATTTTGAGAATGTCGTAGGTAAGACTTCCGGTTTTATGAAAGCACTTACCGAGGTGTTATCAGAGAATGGCAGACAGAGACAGATTCTTGTTATTTTGGCAAGCTGTGATATTAACTGGGTTGAGAACAGCATGGTGGTCAATATGGGGAATCTTGCCGGCAATATCGCAGGATTTAGAAAGATTAAGCCGCTGCCTTTTTCAGAAATGAGAGCTTTTTTTCCAAAAATGTCTTATCGCGATGCGGTTCTCACCTACTCTGTGCTTGGCGGGCAGACGGCTCTTTGGAAGTATTTTGATGATAATCTCTCTTTTAAGGAGAATATCTGTAAGAATTTCCTTGATACCGGGAGCTTTTTGTACGGGGAACCTAAAAGGCTTACAGAGTATACTTTGAGAGAGACTGCTGTTTATCATACGATCATGGCCCAGATGGCTAGGGGCGTAAACAAGCTAAATGACTTGTATCATGCCACCGGCTTTTCAAGAGCCAAGATATCAGTTTATCTTAAAACACTCATTCATCATGATTTTGCATGCAAGGGTTATTCCTTTGGAAATG
Organism: Butyrivibrio proteoclasticus; assembly: GCF_900115735.1. Lineage (GTDB taxonomy): Bacteria > Bacillota > Clostridia > Lachnospirales > Lachnospiraceae > Butyrivibrio > Butyrivibrio proteoclasticus_B. Next base: position 4,314 of record NZ_FOXO01000054.1, on the reverse strand, counting down.
CAGGCAGAGAGAATGTTTTAAAGGGTGTTTACAAGATTGCTGATCCTCTTTTGAATTTCTATTTTAAGTTCATTTTTCCAAATGAAAGTAGTTTGCGTTTAATGCCGACTGACAAATTTTATGATATATTTATATCTGCAGGTATTCAAAGTTTTGCAAACGAAAGTTTTAAAGCTGTATGCAGAGAATATATCTTTAAATGTGAAGAAAAAGGTCTTTTCCCATTTGAAATCGGTGATGAGGGGCAATGGCTTGGAAAAGATGGTGATATTGATATTGTTTTGCAGAGCGACATTGGCGATACGGCGTTGTGCCTTTGCAAGTGGCAGAGTCAGATCACACATTCAGATTTGGATAAACTTGAATCCTGCGCAAGACTAGCAAGACTTGAGGGAGATTATTACTATTTCTTTTCAACCGCAGGATTTGATTCGTGGCTGTTGGACGCATCTATGAAATCAGCAGGCAAGATACGGTTGATTGGAATAGATGAATTAACAAATGGCTAAAAAACTTATCATAACCGAGAAACCATCTGTGGCAAGAGATTTTGCCAGGGTGCTTAATGTTTCCGGTAATAAAAACGGGTATATTGAGAATGATAATTACGTAATTTCCTGGTGCTTTGGTCACCTTGTGGAGATGGTATACCCTGAAGAATACGATGAAAAATACAAAAAGTGGAAACTGGAAGATTTACCGTTTCTACCTGTTAACTATAAGTATGGCGTTATTAAGGCCAGTGCAGATCAGTATAAGCTTGTGAATTCTCTTTTGCATAGAGATGACATTGATACTGTCTACTGGGCGGGCGACTCGGGAAAAGAAGGACAGACCATCGAGGAGAACATCAGAAACTATGGTGGTGTCAGGGATGGAATGACTGAGCTGAGAGTCTGGATTGATTCCATGACTGATGAAGAGGTTAAAAGAGGCATAGCAGAGGCAAAGCCTATGTCAGATTATGCACTCCTTGGAGAGTCAGGAATCATGCGTGCTATCGAGGATTATAGCCTTGGTATCAATTTCTCACGTGCCCTGTCAGTAAAATACGGAAAGCTTATAAATGATGCAGCTGCCACAAAGTCATACACAGCCATTGCCATTGGCAGGGTAATGACCTGCGTTTTGGGAATGGTTGTCAGAAGAGAGAGGGAGATCAGAAACTTCGTTAAGACTCCTTTTTACAGGATCGTAGGATCTTTTTCTGACGCAAATATACTTGCTGAGTGGAAGGCTGTTACCGGAACAGCCTTTTTTGAGTCCCCGCTTTTATACAAAGAAAACGGATTCAAAAAGGAAGAAGATGCGAAGGCTTTAATTGATTCTTTGACGGGAAAGCCTGCTGTAATTGACAGTATTGAGACAGGCAATTCCAAAAAGAAAGCACCTCTTTTATACAACCTTACAGAGCTTCAGGCTGAGTGTACCAAGAGGTTTAAGATAAGCCCATCCCAGACCCTTGATATTGCTCAGGAGCTCTATGAGAAGAAACTCACGACATACCCCAGAACTGATGCCAGAGTTCTTACTACAGCTGTGGCAAAAGAAATTTATAAGAATGTAAAGGGATTGTCAGGAGTAGCAGAGGTTTCAGGTTTTTCTGAGCATGTCCTAAAAAATGGTTTGTATAAAGGAATAGAGAAGTCCTATTACACAGATGACAGCAAGGTAACTGATCACTACGCGATCATTCCTACAGGGCAGACGGCTGCCATTAACTCTTTGTCACCTCTTTCAAAGAATGTATATCTCTTGATATGTAAGAGATTTCTGGCTATTTTCTATCCACCTGCAGAGTATAAGACGGCTAAACTCCAGATAGATGTTGGTGGCGAGAAGTTTTTTGCATCAGCAAAAGTAATGACAGCACCGGGATTTAGAGCTGTTTTAGGAATACCTGAAGAGAAGAAAAATGCAGGAGATAATGAGAATAGCCAGGGCGAGGCAGGAGATAATGCTTCTGATGAAGAGGATGTTGGAATATCCAAAGAGGATTTTATAAAGTTCGTTGAGACAGCCCATAAGGGTGACTCTATATCTGTAAATGGCATGAATATAAGGGAAGGCGCTACAGCACCGCCAAAAAGGTATACTTCAGGTGATCTTGTTATAGCTATGGAGAATGCCGGAAACCTTATCGAAGACGAAGAACTTCGCGAACAGATAAAAAAGAAGGGCATTGGAACTGCAGCTACAAGGGCAGGTATCATCAAAAAGCTCATCGACATAAAGTATCTGAACCAGAGTAAGAGCCAGATCATAACACCTGAGAATCTTGGAGAGATGATCTACGAGGTTGTTTATTTGACTGTGCCAACGCTTCTTAATCCGGAGATGACAGCCAGCTGGGAAAAGGGCCTTGAAGGTATCTACAATGGCTCAGTTGATGCAAAGGAGTACAGAGGTAAGCTCGAAGACTACATCAGACGTGAGACAGGTAAGCTCATAGATAAAGATCTCACTCACGATATTGTAAATCATATCAATCAGTTCACAGGTAAAGAGGCAAAGGGCCTGGCATCAAGAAAGCCAATAGGCATAAAGTGCCCTGTTTGCGGAGGCGAGCTCACTACAACTTCCTTTGGATATGGCTGTAGCAACTATTTTGATGAGACCAAAAAGTGCTCATTTAGTATAGGCAAGATTGCAGGAAGAGACCTTTCTGAAGAGGAAGTAAAACAACTCCTTACGGAAGGTAAGACGGATGTACTTGAGGGATTTTCAAGTAAGAAAAAGCAGAAGTTTAGTGCAAGCCTTATATTTACAAAAGACGCAGATGGAAAGCCTGTTATAAACTTTAATTTTGAAGATGTTCCTATCGAATACGTGGAGGACTTAAAGTGTCCTGCTTGTGGCGGAAGAATCATTAAGACAGGCTATGGCATCACCTGCGAGAACAGGACCAAAGAAGAGAATCCATGTTATTTCAGTATTGGTGAAATAGCAGGCAAAAAGCTTGATATAGAGACCCTTAGGACGCTTATCAATGAGAGAAAGACAGATGTCATAAAGGGCTTTAAGAGTAAGAGTAAAAAGAGTTTTGACGCAAAGCTTGAATTAAAGACTGTTGAAGATGGAAAGCTCTCAATAGTGTTCGATTTTGATGGTATTGAACCTGATTATTTAAAGGATGTTGTCTGCCCTGACTGCGGCGGCAGAATCATAAAAAAGAGCATAGGCTTTGGCTGCGAGAATTTTAGAGCAGAGGACCCAGAGTCGTGTAAGTTTTTTATCGGTAAGATTGCATCCAAACAGCTCTCTGAAGCAAATGTAATCGAGCTTTTAAAAGAAGGACATACATCAACTATAAGAGGCTTTAAGGGAAAGACCAATAAGAAATTTGATGCTTGTCTTGTGCTTAAGAAAAATGAAGAAGGAAAAAGCGAGATTTCTTTTGACTTTGAAAATGTTGAAGCTCAGGTTGTCAAAGACGTGGTTTGCCCTGTCTGTGGTGGCGAGATAATCAAGACATCTTTTGGATATGGCTGTAAGAATTACAACAGGGATGACCCTGATAACAGCTGTAAGTTCAATATTGGTCAGATTGCTGGAGTTAAGCTAAAAGATGCTCAGGTAAAAGAGCTTTTGGGTGCGGGTATAACATCCAAGATAAGCGGCTTTAAGTCAAAGAGTGGCAAGAAGTTTGAGGCAGCACTTGCTCTTAGCAAGGACGAAGATGGCAAGGTAACCGGCATAAGGTTTGTATTTGAAAATGAGGACGAAGTTCTAGAAGGCTTAAAGTGCCCAATCTGTGGCAAGCCTATCATCAAAGGTCACATGGGCTATCGCTGTGAGGACTACAAGAAGGGCGACGAAGGATGCAGCTTCTTTGTTGGTAAGATTGCAGGAATTGATATAGATAAGGAGCAGTTTACTAAGCTTATCAATGAGAAAAAGACTGACACGATTTCAGGGTTTATTAGCAAAAAAGGAACTCCTTTCGATGCAAAACTGGCCTTTGATGAGAAGTTTAATATAGTATTTGATTTTAATAACTGAAACTTCGCAGTAAAAAAATAGCGTTTGTACCTTGAAAATTCAATAAAAAATGGCAAAAAAGTACCATCATGCAGCCCTTAGTTGACGCTGCATGGCGGGGGTAAGTGCAGATATGAAGGTATCGATCATAGTTGAGATTTCTTCTTCGTCAAGATCGAATTTTTCAGTCATCATATCTGAGAACATTTTCATAATCAGAGTGAATGCATGGACAAATGTAACATCTGCCATTTCCTCTACAAGATATGTAAACAGTTCTCCAAGGGTTCTTGGATCTTCTGCTTCACGATTCTCAACAGCGAGCATCATATA
>NZ_FOXO01000048.1 GCF_900115735.1 Butyrivibrio proteoclasticus | reverse complement strand
GTTCGTCTGCAAATGGGATGAAAGCTTCGGAGCCTACCTTTCAAAGAAGATAAGTGAAGGCAAGCATTACAATGTTGCTGTCGGTCATGCGGCGAAAAAGCTGATACGCACCATCTATCGGATGGAACTTACAGGCGAAGCCTACCGAAAATAAAGAGTCTTTAACTTACATCCTTTTCTTAGAGCACCTTTTCAGATGCTCTGTTTGTCATGCAGTTTTCAAGGTACTAATTGAGGCTTAAGCCTGCCTCCAGGCTATCTAAAACACCTAACGATGTTTTATTCAAAAATCTTCATTTTCTTGTTGACTTTTAATAGTTAGTCTATTCTTATCATTTTTGTTAACAATTCTGCTGGTTTATAGGATAAAACCATTGTTTTTTATCGCTTTTATCCTACTTTTCATTCAAGCGCAGTGTTCATAACCCTGAAAATGTGGGATAACTTCAATAGTTTTTCCGGTTTTATCCCACACCTCTGAAAATCGGCTTGTATAGAATGGGATAAGTCTTACAGTTTTTTCAATCTTATCCTACATCCCAGCTACTCCCACATTTATCCAATGTTTGAATCGCTCACAGATAACAATTGTAATGATTTATATGAGTCATTATGCTCATTAAATCCATATCATTCCGTCCGTATAACAGTCCATATAATGGAAATAATCGTTTTGGGCATATAGTGCTTTTTATAGTTTCCAGCCACCTTTGATTTTTACAATTTTGTCCTTATAGCAACTTTTTGCGATGCCAGCCACCCCTCATGGAAGTTCAAATGGGCATATAGGCCGATTTCAAGACTCGAGCCACCCGTTACAGTGGTGGCGGACGGGCTCCTGACTATGAATAGGCTTTTAGCATACTCATTAGAGATTTGCTCATATAAAAACAAAAAGTATAGTTTTTAATTTTTTTATAAAAATGCATTGACGCATAGAAATAATAGTAGTAATATTTTATCAATTTAATAATTTAAACCAATGAAGCGGAAGAAAAAGCGCATTTTGCACCGAAAGAATTATCTTTCCAGAGAGTCCGGGATGGTGGAAGCCGGATGGTCGCGGGGCGCGTGGATGAGCACTTGTCCTTATATGGGCCGCTGAGGGCATGGGGAAAAAGAAAGAAATTTCTCTAGTATCCGTGACGTGAGGCTTACGTTAGTAGTCGGGGATATGTAGGTATCCTGCAAGAGCACGAAGTCATTTTCGTGAATCAAGGTGGCACCGCGGATAGTGTATAAATATTCGTCCTTGACAGAAAACAATAGGTTTTTCTGTCAAGGACTTTTCTTTTGCGTGAAAAGCAGAGCCATGCAGTTACGATTGCGAGCATGCTCGCATGCAATAGCAATCGTAACTATATGGCGAGCAACACGAACGAGGAAATGCGAAGCGATTTCGAGTTTGTGTCTGCTTTTCACGCAGAATAAGAGCCCTTGGCAGAGGCAACGAGAGGAGAATGCAAAATGATCAAAGAAGCAATCGTAAAAATTGTAAACAAAGAGGACTTATCTTATGACGAAGCCTACTCAGTAATGAATGAGATCATGAGTGGTGAGACAACACCTACTCAGAATGCGGCTTTTCTTGCAGCTCTTTCTACTAAGAGCGCAAGAGCAGAGACAACTGATGAGATCGCAGGTTGTGCTGCAGCCATGAGAGATCATGCTACAAGAGTTGATACAGGTATGGACGTGCTCGAGATCGTAGGAACAGGTGGAGACAACGCTGGAAGCTTTAACATCTCTACTACAACAGCAATTATTGCAGCAGCTGCAGGCATCAAGGTTGCAAAGCACGGAAACAGAGCAGCATCATCACTTTGCGGAACTGCAGACTGCCTGGAAGCACTTGGAGTAAATATTGATCAGAGTCCTGAAAAGTGTGTTGAGCTTCTCAAAGAAGCAGGAATGTGCTTCTTCTTTGCTCAGAAGTACCACACATCAATGAAGTACGTAGGCGCTATCAGAAAGGAGCTTGGATTCAGAACAGTGTTCAATATCCTTGGACCTTTGACTAATCCGGCATCACCTAAGATGCAGCTCCTTGGAGTTTATGACGACTATCTTGTTGAGCCTCTGGCGCAGGTACTTGTAAACCTTGGCATCAAGCGCGGAATGGTTGTATATGGAATGGACAAGCTCGATGAGATCTCACTTTCAGCTCCAACCAAGATTTGTGAGATAAAGGATGGATGGTATAAGACATTTACCATAAAGCCTGAAGACTTCGGCTTTGAGACTTGCGATAAAAACGATCTCAAGGGCGGAACACCACAGGAAAATGCCAAGATCACTCTTGATATCTTAAGCGGAGTTAAGGGGCACAAGAGAAATGCAGTTCTTTTAAATGCTGGAGCAGCTCTTTATATCGGAGGCAAGGCACAGTCCATGGCAGATGGAGTAAAGCTTGCAGCCGACATAATTGATTCAGGTAAGGCAAAAGAAACACTGGGTAAGATCATAGAAGTCAGCAACAGATAAAGAAAAACAGCAATGAACCGGGAGCCCAAAATGAATATCTTAGAAGAAATTGCAGAGTACACAAAGACAAGAATTGAAGAAGAAAAAAGGGTAAGGCCATTTGATGAAGTAAAAAAGATGGCGCTGTCACTTCCAAAGGGAGACTTTTCTTTTGAGAAGGCACTGAAAAAAGATGGAATTTCTTTTATCTGTGAATGTAAAAAGGCATCTCCTTCAAAGGGAATAATAGCAGAGGAGTTTCCTTACGTTCAGATAGCCATGGACTATGAGAAGGCCGGGGCAGACGCGATATCTGTTCTGACTGAGCCCAAGTGGTTTCTTGGGAAAAATGAGTATCTGAAAGAGATATCAGAGAAGGTCAGTATTCCCATCATTCGAAAGGACTTTACAGTTGATGAGTACATGATCTATGAAGCCAGGATTTTAGGGGCATCAGCAGTTCTTTTGATAGTTTCGATTCTTTCAGAGAGCCGGATAAAAGAGTACTTGAATATCTGTGATGAACTTGGTATTTCAGCAATCGTTGAGTGTCACGACGAAAAAGAAATTGAGACAGCCCTTAAGGCAGGCGCCCGGATCATTGGTGTGAATAACAGAAATCTGAAGGACTTCAGTGTTGATATAAGCCTTGGAAAAAGGCTAAGGGATATGGTTCCCAAAGATCTGGTCTTTGTTTCAGAAAGCGGTATTAAGTCAAATGAAGACATAAAAGCGCTAAATGAAATAGGGGCAGATGCAGTCCTTGTAGGTGAAAAGCTTATGAGGGCAGAGGATAAAAGTAAGGCTTTGGCGACACTTAAAGGAGCCTGAAGAGAGAAGAGAAATGACTAAGATTAAACTTTGCGGACTTAAAAAGAAGGAAGACATTGCTTCCGCAAACATATTTAAACCTGATTTCATCGGGTTTGTATTTTGGAAAAAGAGTAAGCGCTATGTTGATCCTGAAACAGCGAGGAACCTTAAGGATGGCCTAAACAAAGATATAAAGGCAGTTGGCGTTTTTGTAGATGAGGATCCTGACGAAATAATAAGGCTGATAGGTGAAAAGGTCATAGATGTGATACAGCTTCATGGTCACGAGAATGAGAGCTATATAAGGCATTTGAGACTCCACACGGATAAGCCAATAATCAAGGCGTTTATCATAAAAAATGAAGAGGATATCAATATTGCCAATGAAAGCATAGCGGATTACGTGCTCTTAGATGCAGGGCTCGGAGAAGGGAAGAACTTTGACTGGGAGCTACTTAAAAATGTTAACAGACCATTCTTCTTGGCGGGAGGTCTTTTCCCTGAAAATGTCAAAGAGGTGGTACTCAGGATAAAGCCTTTCGGAGTTGATGTGAGCTCCGGGATAGAGACGGACGGACATAAGGATGCTTCCAAAATGGGGAGCTTTGTAGCAAACGTAAGACTTGCAGCGCAACTGTGAAAAGAGATTGAGGAGTAGACAATGGAAAATACAAAGGGAAGATTTGGAGTTCACGGAGGTCAGTATATTCCTGAGACTTTGATGAATGCGGTAATTGAACTTGAAAATGCATACAACAGATTTAAGGACGATCCTGAGTTTAACAGGGAATTGACAGAGCTCTTAAATGAGTACGCAGGCCGTCCTTCAAGGCTTTACTATGCCGAAAAAATGACAAAGGACCTGGGCGGGGCAAAAATCTATCTAAAGAGAGAAGATTTAAATCATACCGGTGCCCATAAGATCAACAATGTTTTAGGTCAGGCACTTCTTGCCCAAAAGATGGGAAAGACAAGACTTATCGCAGAAACAGGCGCAGGTCAGCACGGCGTTGCAACTGCCACAGCCGCAGCCCTTATGGGAATGGAATGTGTAGTGTTCATGGGAGAAGAGGACACAAAGAGGCAGGCGCTCAACGTCTACAAAATGAAACTCCTAGGAGCAGAAGTTGTGCCTGTTACAACAGGAACAGCAACCTTAAAGGATGCTGTTTCTGAGGCAATGAGAGAGTGGACAAGGCGCATTGATGATACCCATTACTGCCTTGGCTCAGTTATGGGGCCACATCCTTTCCCGACTATTGTAAGAGATTTTCAGGCAGTTATCTCTAAAGAGATAAAAGAGCAGATGCTTGAAAAGGAAGGAAGACTTCCGGATGCTGTTGTAGCCTGTGTCGGTGGGGGATCAAATGCTATAGGTTCTTTCTACAATTTCATAGAGGACAAGGAAGTAAGGCTTATCGGTTGTGAAGCTGCCGGAAGGGGAATTGATACTTTTGAAACTGCAGCTACCATAGCTACAGGAAGAGAAGGAATTTTCCACGGAATGAAGTCATATTTCTGCCAGGACGAATATGGGCAGATAGCCCCTGTTTATTCTATTTCTGCAGGACTTGATTATCCGGGAGTTGGTCCTGAGCATGCTTACCTTCACGATATAGGAAGAGCAGAGTATGTGCCAGTTACAGACGATGAAGCAGTTAATGCATTTGAATATATGTCGAAGACAGAAGGCATCATTCCGGCAATAGAATCTTCACACGCTGTAGCATACGGAATGAAGCTGGCAAAAGAACTTTCAAAGGACAAAATAATAGTGATAACAATTTCAGGAAGAGGCGATAAGGACTGCGCAGCGATCGCACGCTACAGAGGGGAGGATATCAATGAGTAACATAAAAAAAGCTTTTGAAAACGGAAAGGCATTTATACCATTTATAACCTGTGGAGATCCTGATCTTGAGACCACCAAGGCTTGCATATATGAAATGGTAAATGCAGGTGCTGACCTTATTGAACTTGGAATACCATTTTCTGATCCAACAGCAGAGGGGCCTGTTATCCAGGAGGCTAATGTGAGAGCTCTTTTAGCAGGGACTACTACAGACAAGATATTCGACATGGTAAAAGAGGTAAGAGAAACGGTTAGCGTGCCTATGACTTTCATGACCTATGCTAATGTTGTCTATTCATATGGCCCTGAAAGATTCATATCAAAATGCAGGGAAGTCTTGATTGACGGCCTTGTTCTTCCGGATATCCCTTATGAGGAGAAGGGCGAGTTTATAGACTTGTGCAACAAATATGACGTTGACCTTGTTTCCCTTATAGCACCTACATCTGCAGATAGGATATCCATGATCGCAAAAGAGGCAAAAGGTTATATTTACCTTGTATCAAGCCTTGGAGTAACAGGAACCAGAACAGAGATAACAACTGACCTTGCGTCAATAGTTAAAGTCATCAGGGACAACACTGATGTTCCATGTGCCATAGGCTTTGGAATATCGACTCCTGAGCAGGCTGCCAAAATGGCATCTGTTTCAGACGGAGCAATTGTAGGTTCCGCCATTATCAAGCTCATTAAAGAGCATGGAAAAGATGCGCCCAAGGTGGTTGGAGAGTACGTACGGAAAATGAAGGAAGCTGTGTAGAGCAAAAGTATACACATGGAGAAGACGACATGAAGATATATCCAAGCTACGAAGAAGTTAAGGAAATCGCGAAGGAAGGAAAGTATAAGGTTGTTCCGATCAGCACCGAGATTCTTTCTGATTTCACGACACCAATAGAGACTCTAAAGAGACTAAAAAACGTATCAAAGCATTGCTACATGCTTGAGTCTGCAAGTGCAGATATGAAATGGGGAAGATATACATTCCTTGGCTATGAACCAAAGCTTTCCATCACTTGTATGGATGGCGAGATCAAGGTAGGAAGCCTTGCTATAAAAAGCGATGATCCATCAGATTATATAAGGCAGATATTAGATGATTACAAAAGTCCAAGGCTTGAAAGACTTCCTTCATTTACCGGTGGCCTTGTGGGATATTTTGCCTATGACTACTTAAAGTACAGCGAGCCGGAGACCAAGGTAAATGTTGAGGATTCAGAAGGATTTTTTGACGCAGATCTTATGCTATTTGATAAGGTAATTGCTTTTGATCATGTTAAGCAAAAAATTATAGTAATAGTAAACATGTTCCTGAAGGATGAGGAAGAGGGCTACAATAGCGCTGTAGCTTCCATTGAAAATCTTGTAAGGCTCATCCGTACAGGTGAAAAGAAAGAAAAGCAATCAGGAAGACTTTTGGGAGATGTGACAGCTCTTTTTACCAAAGATGAGTACTGCAGCATGGTTGAAAAGGCAAAGGGCTACATCAGGGAGGGCGATATTTTCCAGATAGTTCTATCTAACAGGCTTTCCGCCCCGTTTGAAGGAAGCCTTCTTGATACCTACAGAGTGCTTAGAACAGTGAATCCATCACCTTATATGTTCTATTTTTCAGGGACGGATATAGAAGTTGCAGGGGCTTCTCCTGAGACATTGGTAAAGCTTGAGGAGGGCGTCCTTCACACATTCCCACTGGCTGGAACCAGGAAAAGAGGCGCCACAGAAAATGAGGATATAGAGCTTGAAAAAGAGCTTATTGCAGATGAGAAAGAGCTCGCAGAGCACAATATGCTTGTGGATCTTGGCCGCAATGATATAGGAAAGATCAGTAAATTTGGAACTGTGGAAGTTGAAAAACTCAGAGAAGTTGTGAGGTTTTCCCATGTTATGCATATTGGCTCAACAGTTAAGGGAATTATAAGAGATGATAAGGATGCGCTAAATGCCATAGAATCAGTACTTCCTGCGGGGACATTGTCCGGCGCACCCAAGATCAGGGCTTGCCAGCTTATAGGAGAACTTGAGAACAATAAAAGAGGCATATATGGCGGCGCAATCGGTTATATCGACTTTACAGGGAATATGGATACCTGCATTGCTATCAGGATCCTTTATAAGAAAAACGGCAAGGTTTTTGTAAGGAGCGGAGCAGGGATAGTGGCAGATTCAGTTCCCGAGAATGAATATGAGGAGTGCCTTAACAAGGCAAAGGCCTGTCTTTCAGCCCTTAACATGGCGCAGGAGGAAGAACTATGATCTTACTGATTGATAATTACGACAGCTTTTCTTACAACCTGTATCAGTATGTTGGTGAGATAAATCCGGATATTAAAGTTATCCGAAATGATGAAAAGACAATTGAAGAGATAAGAGCCATGAAGCCAAGTCACATCATTCTTTCACCGGGACCTGGAAGACCAGAGAATGCCGGTGTGATAATTGACGTGGTAAAAGAGCTTTCAGGTGAATTCCCTATTCTTGGCGTATGCCTCGGACATCAGGCCATCTGCGCAGCCTTTGGGGCTGAGATTACTTATGCAAACAGGCTCATGCATGGTAAGCAATCGCTCACAGAGCTTGATGTCACATCTCCTATATTTGCAGGATGTGATGAAAAGACTAATGTAGCAAGGTATCATTCTCTTGCTGCAAACGAAAAGACTCTTCCGGATGAACTAAAGGTCATTGCCAAAACTGTTGAAGGGGAGATCATGGCAGTAAGCCATGTGTCAAAAGCTGTTTATGGGCTTCAGTTCCATCCTGAATCTATTCTTACACCTGAAGGGAAGAAAATGCTTAAAAACTTCCTTATGCTCTGATAAAATGGAATTATGATCAGGAGGATTGTTTTATGTGGCCAATTATAATTATTCCGTTTTTAGGAACAAGTTTAGGCGCAGCCTGTGTTTTCTTTTTTAAGAATTCAATTGGTGAGAATCTTCAGAAGGCATTTACCGGATTTGCTGCAGGAGTCATGGTTTCAGCTTCGTTTTTCAGCCTGCTGATTCCTGCGATAGATCAGTCACAAAATCTGGGAAAGCTTGGCTTTTTACCTGCATCTATAGGATTTGCAGTTGGAATGCTTTTTCTTCTGTGTCTTGACGTACTTGTACCTCATATGCATATGGATAACAGTGAAGAGGGTGTAAAGTCGGGACTTAAGAGAACGACAAAGCTTGTACTTGCTGTAACTCTTCACAATATTCCCGAAGGAATGGCTGTCGGTGTAGTATGTGCAGGTTGGCTCTATGGAAGTGAGACAACAAGTTTTCTCGGAGCCATGTCCCTTGCCATAGGTATCGCTATTCAGAACTTCCCTGAGGGCGCAATTGTGTCGATGCCACTGCTTGCCGAGGGTGAATCCAAAGGCAAGACATTTTTGTATGGTGTATTATCGGGAATAGTTGAGCCTATCGGAGCACTTTTAGTTGTTATGGCAGCTGGACTGTTTGTGCCATTAATGCCATATTTCTTAAGCTTTGCGGCAGGAGCCATGATCTACGTTGTAGTAGAGGAACTCATACCTGAAATGGCAGAAGGAAAGCACTCTAATATTGGAACCATTTCTTTTGCCCTTGGATTCATCATTATGATGGCTCTCGATGTAGGACTTGGCTGATTAAAAAATAGAAGAAAACTAAAACGCTCCATCCTGTATTATGCAGGACGGAGCGCTTTATTTAGAGGAAAAATTATAATAAAGAATCAAGTTTGCTAGCCAAAATATCTGCTGGCATAGCACCGGTAAGTGTATCAACAAGCTCGCCATTTTTGAACAAAAGGAAACTTGGAATTGACATTATGTTATATTTAGCTGCAAGCTGGTTTTCTTCGTCGGAATTAACCTTACCAACCTTGATCTTTCCATCATATTTCTCTGCCATCTTATCTACGATTGGCATCATCATTTTGCAAGGACCGCACCAGTCTGCGTAGAAATCTACGAGAACAGGGATGTCACTCTTTATAACTTCTTCTTCGAAATTTGCTGTTGTAAATTTATATTCCATAGTGTATTACCTCCGTTTAATCAATCATTTGTTTTCGATAAATTAAATTTAGCACAATTTAATTTGATTGTCAACAATTAAATTGTTAAAGAAAAATAAACGCCGGTAAAGTGCGATAATATGCGATTATTTCGAGCTTTTTTGGCAAAAAAGAAATATGTATATTTGGAAGTATATGTTATACTAGGTCTTGAAAATAAGTAATTGAAAGGGGATATTGATATGATCAATGGAATGGGACTTATCACAGGTCTTATTATTGGTGCTATTGCAGGATGGATTGCAGGAAGATTTATGAAAAATGAAGGAAGCCTTTTAAGAAACATCATTCTTGGTGTTGTAGGTGGCTTCGTAGGAAATCTTGTTCTTGGACTTGTTGGTATCCATGGAAGCGGCATCATTGGTAACCTGATCGTCGGTGTTATCGGTTCCTGCATCGTAATATATGCTGGAAAAAAGCTTTTAAAGTAATTTTGGAAAGCTCCGGAAGAAAAGTTCTTTCGGAGTTTTTTCTTGATGTTTGGAGGTCTTGTTTTGAAAGACAAGTTAAAAACCCTTTTTTTATCAACCCTATATCTTAGTGCATTTACCTTTGGAGGCGGCTATGTGATCATAACCCTTCTTAAAAATAAATTTGTAGATGAACTGAAATGGATAAGTGAAGAGGAAATGCTGGACTATGTTGCCATCGCCCAGTCTTCACCGGGCCCTATTGCAGTAAATGGGGCAATAGTAATAGGCTATAAAATATGTGGATTTCCGGGAATACTGGTTGCAGTGTTGGGAGCCATAATTCCTCCTTTCGTCATCCTTACGGTTATATCTGCTTTCTATGCGGCCTTTAAGACCAATCCGTATATACAGTCTCTTTTGTTCGGTATGAAGTCAGGAGTAAGCGCCGTTATTGTTTCAGTAGTATGGGATATGGCCTTTGGAATTGTAAAAAAGAAAGATGTGTTCCTTATAGTTATCATGGCTGCAGCATTTATTCTCAATTACTATCTCAAGGTGAATGTGATACTTATTATAGTTGCAACACTCATAATAGGCATTTTAAGGTCACTTATAAAAGCAAGAGGTGAAAGAGTATGAGTATATATTTAGAATTATTTTTTGCCTTCTTGCAGGTGGGAGCCTTTAGTTTTGGTGGCGGCTATGCAGCAATGCCACTTATCAGTTCGCAGGTAGTTGAAAAATATGGATGGCTAAGTGCAGCTGATTTTGCAGATCTTGTAACTATAGCGGAGATGACACCGGGACCAATAGCTGTAAATGCGGCAACTTTTGTAGGCAATCAGACAGCAGGAATACCCGGAGCAATAGTGGCAACAGTAGGAGTTGTTCTTCCTTCATGCATATTTGTTACTTTTCTGGCGCTCCTTTATACCAAGTACAAAGAGCTTCCGGTGTTAAAAGATGCACTGTTATCCCTGCGCCCTGCAGTTGTTTCCATGATATTTGCAGCCGGCCTTATGATCTTAATTCCAACCATATTTAAATCAGGAAGTGTTGAATTTACAGATGGGAATTTTTCGGTAAGACCTTTTATTTTGTTTGTCCTTTCTATTTTTGCTCTGAGAAAATGGAAATTAAATCCCATTCTTGTTATGGTCCTATGTGGAGTTTTTGAAGTCATAGCTTCTCTGGTGTTTTAAATAATTGATTCTTATTAAAAATGCTTGCGCTGAACGCGTAAGCATTTTGCCTTGTGCGAAATGACGACATATATATTATGCTATAATGATAATGAACAGAAGAGATAAAGAAGACTATTTAAATTAAAGGAGTAAAGGAGCACTTATGGAAAACGCATATCTTATTTCAGAAAATATCCTTAGGTATATCGTAGAGTTTTCAACGCTTATACTGGAAATGTTTGGTATATGCATTTTGGTTTTCACAGCGATTAAGAGCTTCATATTATGGATAAAGAAATATGACTCAATAAGGCTTGAATTGGCACAGGGTATAGCACTGGCACTGGAATTCAAGCTTGGCGGCGAGGTTCTTAGAACAGTCGTAGTCAGAGAGTGGGCAGAACTCGGAATCCTTGGTGCTATCATAGCCCTGAGAGCTGCCCTGACCTTCCTCATCCATTGGGAAATCAAAAACGAAGAAAAAGCCCTTGAACCCAAGAAAAGCGATTCAATTGATTAAAATAATGTTAGTAATGTGAAAGAAAGAATTTATGCAGATAGATAGAAGAAAAGTCAGGGAGCAGTTTGCTTCTTACACAAGAAATTATGATCCTGAGGATACAAAGATTGCTTTAAAGATAGCTCATACATATCGTGTGGCAGAAACCTGTGAAAAAATTGCCAGGTCGATTGGTTTATCGGATGAAGATGTAGAATTTGCATGGCTCTCCGGGATGCTTCATGATATAGGAAGATTTGAACAGGTAAAAAGATATAACACTTTCATAGATTCTGAATCAGTAGACCATGCAGAGTTTGGCGCAGATCTTTTATTTGGAGATGAGCACCTCATACTGAATTATAGTGATGAAAGGTCTTTTGATGAGATGATGGAAACTGTCATCAGACAACATAACAAGTACAGGATTGATGAAACAGTTGCCGGAGAAACTCTTACGTTCTGTAACATCCTCCGAGACGCGGATAAGGTTGATATCTTAAGAGTAAATGTAGAGACACCTATGGAAGAAATATACAACGTTTCTGAGAATGAGCTGTTATCATCAGGGGTTTCTGAAAAAGTAATGGATCAGGTAAGAGCGCATCATGCAGTAAATCGTGATGTAATGGATTCACCGGCAGAGCATCTGATCGGTCACATTGCTCTTGCCTTTGAACTGGTATATCCAAAGAGCTGGGAGATTGCAAAGGAACAGGGGTACATTTATAAGATGTTCGATTTCCCTTCAAGGAATGAGAGTACATTAAAGGCACTTAAGAATACTAGGGAAGAACTGGAGAGGTTTTACGAAATTATTTGATCCATTATGATTTGTGAATTATACGCGGGTGATGTATAGGAAACATCCCCCGCGTTGTTTATTGTGTAGCATCTTTAATAAAACCCCCTGCTATGCAGGGGGACAACAGCTGCTTTAGCTTACAGTAGAAAACCTCCCGTGATAGAATTACTTACGGTTCGCCAACCAAAGTAAAATCACAGGAGGTAGTCCAAAATGGACATGAATAGTTTATCACACACTAAATGGGAGTGTAAGTATCACATTGTATTTGCACCAAAGTTCAGAAGAAAGGTCGCATATGGCCAGATAAAGCAGGACATAGCAAATATTCTCAGTACACTATGCAAGAGAAAAGGAGTGGAAATCATAGAAGCAGAGGTGTGCCCAGATCACATCCATATGCTGGTAAGGATACCACCGAGCATGAGTGTATCAAGTTTCGTAGGATA
>NZ_FOXO01000050.1 GCF_900115735.1 Butyrivibrio proteoclasticus | reverse complement strand
CCTTGCAATACGTAGGCTAAAAAGAGATCTTAGTTTCCAGTGGATCAAAGATGGATATGAGGCAACTGTGAAGAATCATAAGAAAGCAGTGGTTGGACTTTCTGTAGCATTTGAAACTTTGGGAAAATATGAGCAGTCGAAGCGGGTGTATGACGAACTTGGCAGTATTAAAGGCCTTGGTTCTGAGAATATCAAATGTCTTTTGAATATGGGAATTGATAACGTGGGGCTGCTTGTTCTTCTTGCCCGTCAAAAGAGATGGGAGTGGCAAGTATTTGGAATTGGTGACTATGCAGCTACGCATATAGAGAAGCTGCTATATGATGAGGGCCTGGATGTGGATATTCAGGATAGAAGTCATTTTGTTTGAGAGGGTTAAATAACTGTTAAAAAGGAGACATCATGTTAGACAACAAAGGATTTGATTTATGGGCAGATGGATACGATGCTGCTGTAGGACTGTCAGAGGAAGAAAATAGCTATCCCTTTGCAGGATATAAGGAAGTTTTAGGCGGTATTTTTAAAGAAGTTATGACTAAGGAAAATGCCAAGGTTTTAGATATTGGATTCGGTACAGGAACACTTACAACAAAACTATATGAAAATGGTTGTGAAGTGTATGGTCAGGACTTCTCGCAGAGAATGATTGAGCTGGCAAAAGAAAAAATGCCAGATGCAAGTTTATATCAGGGTGATTTCTCAAAAGGGCTGGTTCCTGAACTAAGTAATTGCAAGTTTGATTACATCATTGGTACATATTCTCTGCATCATCTAACAGATGAGCAGAAGGTTTCCTTTTTTACAGGGTTACTGTCTCAATTAAATGAAGATGGAAAATTGCTTATCGGTGATGTTGCCTTCAAGACTAGAGTTGAACTTGAAAACTGTAAGTCAGAGGCGGGAGATGAGTGGGATGAGGACGAAATATATTTTGTAATAGATGAAATTAAAAAGTCATTTCCACAAACTCAGTTTGAGCAAAAATCTTATTGTTCAGGAATCATTACCATAAAAAATAGTGAAGCGAGGCAGATTTAAATATGATTCGCAAAGCAGAAAAGAAAGACCTGTTTGTATGGTATCATATATATCAGAATAACTCATTTCTTAAGTGTTGGTAGGTGGTTTCTGGACAATTCTATTTTACCATACTTGGTGAGGAGTTATTCATTTTTGTAGCAATAAAAATGCCGTACTTATGCGGCTTTTGGCGTTTCGCAAACGCCTATTTAGAAATAGAGTAAGGGGAGTTTAAAACAATATGAAACAATATACTTTGAAAGTTTATCCGCAGGGACAGTCAAGAAAAACATACAGGGTGATAGAGATATCGGGGAATGATACCCTGGACAGACTATGTGAGGTGATTCTTGCAGCTTTTGATTTTATCCATGAGCATATGTATGAATTTAGTATGACTGGAAAACTATACTCGGATGACAATTATTCCTGTTATCCGGAATATAAAGGACAGCCATCGACTGATACAAAGCTTGATAAGCTGGGACTTCAAAAGGAACAGAAGTTTATCCTGCATTACGATTTTGGAGATGACTGGGTATTTGAGATTCAGGTGCAGGATATACATGATGAAAAGACCCGTGTTATCGCCCATGTGACAGAAGAAAAGGGCAGTGTTGAGCAGTACCCGGATTATGATGACTGGGACGACGATGATGATTATGATTATGATGAAGAACCTGATGAAGCCATTGAAGCCAGAAAAGAGAACAAAAAGTATCTGGATATGTTTTTAAAAGACCTGAAGGCCTCAGGGGTTTCTACTAAGACCATACAGAATCATATGGATAACGTTGATTTTTATCTGACGGATTATCTGCCATTTACAGATGAGGAATACACAGACATGAAAGCAGGAGCAGAGTCTTTTATCCTTCGTGATTTTTTTGGATACTATTATACCCACAAGTGTATGTGGTCAACACCTAATAATCTTAAGACTACCGGTGCCAGCATAAAGAAGTTTTACAAGTGCATGGCAGATCATGGGGAGATAAGCAAAGAAAAATATAAGGAACTGTGTACTCTTTTCAAGGAAGAGATGGCAGACTGGCAGGAAGAGTGTCGCAGATTTAATGACGATGATGATGATGATTTCTTCCTGTATTAAAAACGGCTACTTGATTTGAAACAGAGGCTAATGAATATGAAAAATGATACTAAAAGAGAATGGATTGTAACAGCGATATTGCTAGCAATATCATCATTGTTTGGACTGGCAGGATTTCTCGTTGGTCGTTCTGCATACAAAAAGACTATAAGCAAGTGAGGAAAGAAAAATATGAAATAGCTGTATAAAGTCATCATCGAAAAGACTTTGAAGATATCCATGGAGGGAGAACGCTGGGTGAACTGCCCAGTGTGTAATAATATTACAGTGTATGGCTGATAGAGCTATGCACTGTTGTACGTTTATAGATGGGGAAAATGGTGGGAGAGTTATTGTATGAAAAAGGTTGGAATAGCCATAATAACCGCATTAAATTTTATAGGACTGATTTGCCTGATTTATTATGCAGTGCCATATATTATGCATGACACATCAATTCCAAATCCAGATGCGATGCTTCCGATGTACCGATGGGAAGGTGCAGGGATAACATTGCTGGTAGGAACTATTCCGCTCATTGTGGCAAATTTTCTTGCGTTCATTTTTGTGTGGAAAGAAAAGATAAAGTTTCCTGCAAGGCTTCTGTTCTTTTTGCCAGGTATAATTTGCATATCTCTTGCTACTTCATACTTACTTTATGATGGCAGTGCATCAGCTTCTGATCCTACGCTATTGTGGCTATATGACAAAGGTGGGATAAATGTGATTTGGGGCGATCCGTTGAATGCTATGGACACGCATGGCGGTTTTCATGGGGATGGTAGCAGTCTTCATGTTTATCATTACACCGATAGTTCTATGCAGCCTGAAATGGAAGAGTCAGAATTATGGAAAGAACTGCCGCTTTCAGAAAATGTTTTCAATCTGATAAGAAATACCATTGGTAATGAGTGCGCAGAGGCTATTCCAGAGGTTACAAACGGCTATTATTTCTTCTATGATCGTCATTCGCAGGCCCAAAATCCATATGATGAGTCTGAATTGTGGAACAGACATTCAATAAACTGCACAGTAGCTATCTATGATGCTGATGAGGATATTTTATATGTTTTTGAAGAAGATACATAAGGGAATAAGAATACGTTGTGCGATCGGCTTATTATTGGTATTGATGACCTTTCAGCTATGTGAAGAAGAACTGTTTCCAGGGACAGATAAGAAATATCAAACTATGGTTTATGATGTGGAGTCTGGGAATTTCTGGTTGGGAAAAGATTGTGACCACTTATACTCGTATGGCAAATGTGCAATCGAAAATTACAGAGCTGATACAGATCTGCTTGCATATGTAGAAGGCAAGTGGGAAGTTCCGGAATATCAGACTTTTTATGACTACCTTTGTTCTATGGATTGGCTGAAGACTTCTTAAGAATCATTGTTGAACGAGAAAAAGGATTTTTGAAAGAATAGTTAATTGCTTCTGCTGTTATTGCAGGAGCAATTTTTGTATAAAAGTAATAATATGATTGACATGTATCGTACATCGATATAATTCGTTTATGCCCTTCTTCTCGGTTGGTGGCAGTTATATAGTTCTGGCATATATCTTTTTAGGAATAATACTTAGTATATACAAGTATAAGGATGCTTATCCGCAGCATCTGGATATTGGCATAAGAGTAAAGCTAAAAGATCTGGAAATGTAAACAAGGTACTTCAACTGAATTTATAGAGAGCTTCAAGCGTTGTACTTGGGGCTCTTTTTACGTACAATAAAGGACGTATTGATTATTATAGGGGCAGCATATGTTTCCAATATCCGCCTTGCTTCTTTTTCCTCCATGACATAACTCTCTTTCTGTATTTTTTAGAAGGCCTTCTAACTATAATACGATCCAGTCGGCAGAAACATATCACATGAAAAATATTTTTTCAAAAAATGTAACCATGCTATCATTAATGACGCTATATAGAGTGAAGGCCTTAAAAAAGAAAGAGAGGATCATCTTCATGGATGACTCACAGATTGTAGAGCTCTACTTATCAAGAGATGAATCAGCGATAAAGTATGACATCTTGAACTAAATTCCAGAAATCCGCATATACTGCGGATTTCGTGAGAATATGAATGAAGAGTCAACCAAGCCTCATCGACGAAGTCGATTTAAATTGGCTTGGTTGATGCATTCTTGAGTTGTTGATTCAAGAATGCATACATCACAGAAATACGGGACTAAACTTAAAAGAATAGCCCAAAATGTGCTGTCAGACACAGAAACGTCAGAGGAATGCGAAAATGATGCATACCTTCAGACTTGGAACCTGATACCACCTAACGAACCAAGGACTTATCTTTTTCCCTTTGTTGGAAAGATTGTCCGTAGTCTTGCCATAGACAGGCTCCGTCATGAGAGTAGACAAAAGCGGTCTGCACTGTACTGTGAGCTTACTGACGAGATGCAGGAATGTATCCCGGGAAGTGCTGATGCATCACAGGAATATGATGCAAAAGAACTTATTGAGTGCATAAACAGTTTCCTTGACTCATGCTCTGATGAACAGCGGAACATTTTTGTCAGAAGGTACTGGTACTTTGATTCTGTAACTGAGATATGCACAAAATACTCTCTTCCCAAGAGCAAAGTAAAAACCAGTCTTTTCAGGATGAGGGAGAAATTAAAGAAGCACCTTGTAGATGGAGGATTCAATTTATGAACGAGCATGATTTATTAGATTCCATAGGTGGCATTGATCCAAAGTACATAAACGACGCTGATAAAGCAGTTACAAAGCATCACAAAATAGCACATCTTGGGAGCTACTACCTTGCTGCTGCAGGTCTTTTGCTTGTGGTTGTAGCCGGAATAGTAATCAGATACAATCGCATGGCTCCAGCATATGAATCTATTAATGAAACTGGAGAAGTCACTATGCTTGGAGCTGTTCCAGAAGAAACTGAAGAAGCTGTTCCAGAATTAACTGAAGGATCTCCCATGGTGAGGTCCGGAACTCCCGAATCAGCTGAACAAACAGACGGTCTTGAAGTCACAGAGGATAATAAAGAGATAGCTACAGAAGAATCATTAGAAACAGAGGCTGTTGATTCCGATTATCCCGCGATGGTCATGTACGAAGGGGCAGTCTATAAGGATTCAGGCCAAGAGTTTATCGGCGAGATTTATGAAGATGGCTTACTTCAGGTTTCATCATACACTGATGACGAACCTTTAGAAAATGGACAGCAAAACTTTGACTGGTCATCAGAGACAAAGTTCTTTGTACTTAATGAGGATGCAATAGTTGTATGCATCGATCCAAATGAGGGAATCTGGAGAGTATTCTTTAAGCAGTAATAACATAGGAGGACATTATGAAAAAGAGAATAGTATCAACGATACTGTCACTACTAGTGGTTACCGGAATCATTTCAGGCTGTGGCAATACTGAAACACAGGGCAATACGCAGACCACTTCTAAGGAAGAAGGAATATCTATTTCTGACGAAAACACTGCTGTTGCAACAAATACCAGTATTTCCGATATTCCAGAGGTGGATATCAACATGGATTTCAACAGCTCACTCATAGATTTTATTGAAAAATACGGCTTTGCTGATAAGAACTACATGATATCACCAACCTCTTTTAGGGCTGCTCTGGCACTTGCAGTTTCAGGTGCAGACAGTGAAACCAAAGATGAGCTCTTAAAGGCTATGGGCTTTGACTCCATGGATGAATTGACCGCCTGGTACAAAAGCGTAAATGCCTCAGTAGATTCCTATAATGAATGGTTAAAAACAGCCCGGGATGAATTTAATGAATACCGGGATTATTATGGAGATGATGCGCAGGAGCCGGATGGTGCTTTTGACCTGGAAAACTCAATCTGGCGAAACACGAAGTCCAGTGGCGAACTGTCCCAAAAGTATATGGAATATGTAAAAGAAACCTTTGGTGCAACAGCTGAAAATGTCTCTGAAGACAAGATTACAGATACTGTAAATAACTGGATCAACGATAACACCAATGGCCTTATCCCATCCATCAGTAACGACTTGTCCTATGCGGATCTGGTTCTCGTAAATACCCTGTATCTCCGCACATCATGGATCAATGATTTCTTTGAGGCTGCCACTCAGGAGGGCGATTTCAAGACACTTTCCGGGGAGACAGTAAAAAAAGATTTCATGAACCAGCAGAACAGTTTCAGATACTACGAAGATGAGAGTGGCAAATTTGTTGTCCTCCCCATGAACGGTGGAATAAATGCTGTATTTATCCTTGGTGATGTGGATGATGTGATAGCAAAGATGGCTACTGCGAATTATGAGGAGGTTGCTGTCAAGCTCCCGAAATTTGAATCCGAGACAACATTGTCAGATAATCAGCTAATTGACTTCTGCAAGGCACGAGGTGCTGATGAGGCTTTTTCACCTGATGCAGACTTCTCTGTCATGAGCGATGAGATGCAGCTCTTTATCTCTGACATAATACAGAAAACCAAAATCAAGGTAGATGAGAAGGGCATTGAAGCTGCTGCTGCGACAGCAGTCATGATGACTGAAGGCTGTGTTTTGGAAGAGCCGGAAGTAAAAGAGTTTATAGCAGATGAACCCTTTAAATACATGATTCTCACAGATGGGGAGAATCCAGAACTTCTATTCTATGGACAGCTTGTAGAGTAAATTATTGAAGACTGAGCTTTTGACAGCTCAGCCTTTAAGGCATGCTAATGGGATAATTTTTACCCCATCATCTCTTGTATAAGCCATGTTTCCACCAGTAATTACAATAAGCAAATCGGGTTCTCTGAGTGGTACTTGGTTTTCAGTTTTGTTATATTCACGGACTAGCTCCTGTATTTTTAATAGGTGGCAGGCGCCTTCCTCGATTTTCTTGCTTCCAAGCTTAAATTCAATTAGGGCATATCGTCCATCTTCAATATGTAGAACAGCATCTGCTTCTAAACCATATCGGATGTGATTCCATCTATATCAAGAAGTATTGTGCCCAGATGCTCAGAGTTATATCCGGTAAATATGCAGACGTATTTGATAAAAAAATTGAAAAAAATTTAATAACACCTATTAACAATTAACTAATGTTATCCGATAATAAGAGTGCAAGGAGTATTTTAGCCATTTCCTACACTCTTTTTATTTGTGCAGGAGGGAGTTTACAAGAGTGGGAGGTTCATATGCCAAGAGAAGAGATGCTTCCAAGTGAGAGTGAATGGCTTATAATGGAGACTTTGTGGAATTGTGATCACGATCTTACATCGTCAGAGATAACAGAGAGACTTCCAAAGTCATCCAGCATGACTCAGAGGATGGTAAGGGTGCTTATCAATCGCCTTTGTAAAAAGGGACTTCTTTCATATACAGTAGATCCACATGACAGCAGGGTCTATCACTATACTGCAACTAAAGGAAGGGATGAACTTAGGCGTGAGAAGAGCAGGGCTTTTGCCAACAGCTATTTTGGTGGGAATACTGCCGGAGCTGCATTTGCTTTTTTAGAGAATGAGAAACTTACCAAAGAACAGATTGCAGAGCTTGAGGCTATTATAAAGAAATCTAAGAAACAGTAAACCGGGAATTTGTTAGGAATATCAGATAAATGCTCACGGATGAGCGCATGGAGGACAAGGAATGTCGTTGCAAATGTTTTTACATGAACTATATGAATTTTTCCGTTTTGTATGCGTATACTATGCGACCATACTTGGTTTTTGTGCGCTTATGTCAGTGATTGTGATAGGGATTATCATGTTGCTCAGAAGCACTTTGCTTTCCAAATCCATATTTGGAAAAGCTGCTTTATGGGCCTTGATGATTCCTTGTTTGTTTTGTGGGAAACTGCACTTTTACGTGGAATCGAAGTTGGGCGTAAAACTCTTTTACTGGTGGTATGCAATCTGTGGCAGGTGGCAGATCATCAGCCTTATGTATATGCTTGTTGGGATCTCCCTTGGAGTCTGGCTCATACTTCGTAGAAGAAAACTGCATAGATTAGTACGGGACCTTGATGACTATAAGGAGAATATTTCAAGATTTAAGGTAAAGATTATTGATGGAGACGTTTCATCTTTCTGCACAGGGTGTATGAAGCCAGTCATTGTTATTCCAAGCAGATTAGAGAATGCTCAGCTCCAGACAATAGTAAAACATGAAGAAACACACATAATGCTGGGGCATCTGTGGATTCAACTGCTATGGGAGATAATTCGTGTGCTGCTGTGGCCCAATGTTCTTCTGCATATCGGTGAAAGATATTTAAAAAGAGATCTTGAAGATGTCTGTGATGCCGTAACGATGCAGCGGAATGATATAGGAGCGATTCAATATGGCGAGATCCTTTTGGATAATGCTAAACGACTATCTGGAATAAGAGGAATTTCTGGAGCCGGAAGCGGGTTGTCTTTTTCCTGGGACGATAACTATAAGGTACTCCAGAAGAGATTAGGAAGAATAATGCAGCACAGGAAATATAATCGTAGTGTAATCGTGATGGGAACGCTGCTGTCTATAGTGCTTGTGCTATCGATGATAATTGGGATAAAGACTATTTCCTATGCCAGATATAATCCTATGAACCTTACCGGAATTTTCAGCGAGGAAAAGATGGAAATACTTGCATATGATCGTGACGAATCCATTGTCACTTATGATGATGAGTTTATCTACATCGATTGTGCAGAGCTTAAGCACCAGTGTCCTGAGATCGTAAATGAGGAAAAAGATATTTACTTTTCAGTAGGAGGTTATTACAAGTTCCCGGGAATGGGCGGTGGGAGTGACATTGGATGGGTTAATGCACAGACTATAGCAGATAATGATGGAGTCATTAAGACGGAGAAATACAGCGGAATTGATTTCTGGAACAGGATAATCATGTGGTTATAGGCCGCTAGAAGGGAGGTTTTCATGTCAATGCGGATTGGTGATTATGCCGGCATAAGTGCTGGATATCAGAACAATACAGGTAAAGCAGGTAAGGGTGACAATCTGGAAGATCTGGTGCACCAATTCACAAAGAAGTTGTCTGGAAATAGCTCAGGCATCGAAACAGGAAGCTTTGATGTAAGGGCATAAAAACCATCAAACAAAGGGATTTGAAAGGTGGTGGGTATATGATCGGTTGGGAAACTGAGATAAGAGGCAATACCGAACGAAATGTCAAAAGGCTTTATGATATGAATGACAATCATGTAGGTACTATCTCTATATCACGGCCAAGAAAAACATCTTCAAGCGGAAAGAAAAAGAAAACAGCACTTTACAGCTTCAAGCAGGTATCATCTCAGGTCCTGCAGGCAAAAACATCTACCAAGGCCATGCAGGTATCCAATAGTATCAGGGCTAAGATAGGTCTTTTAAAAAAGCAGCTTAAGAATGGCGATGTGGCCGAAGAAACGGTAGAGCTTGATGAGGAGCTGGATGAGATGGCGCAGGCTCTATCGGGCTCTATGACATCGGAAGATTTGGAACAGCTAAAAGTTAAACATAGATCAGATGAAGCAAGGGATATATTAAAGGCGGATCTCAAGTACCTGAAAGCATTATTTGACCGGTTACAGTCAGAAAAAGAGAATGCAGGAAAGGCAAATTTTACAGGCGCTTACGATAGCGGAGTATCACTTTCACTTGGCGGAGGAATGGATATGCCAGTAATGACAACTCAGGAAGTACAGCAACCGGATATCGGTGGATCGATGGATATTGAAGTGTGAATATATGCATTATTTTTTATCTTAATGATTAACAAATGTTAATAGAATACAAATGGAAATATGTCAAGGTAGAAATACGCATTTGCTGCGTATTTCGTAAGAAAATGAAACATGAGTGAGGGCGACCTTTTGCCTTGGCAAACTTAAAATGTCGCCCCGAATTGATACGAGCGATTTAATCGCGAGTAGCAAAGGAGGCGCAGATGGCTATTTCAAATGTAATGACGAAGTCTCTCTTATCTGCCAGTTCTGCGATGAAGCAGATAAGTAAAGACGGCAAGTACCGGTTCAGTGACTGTTGATGTGAAAGTTTGATGACAAGGAGGTTAAAAATGAGTATGAGTATTAGCAGTAATTATGGAAATTATGGGTATTACAACAATCCTGTAAAAAGTACCCAGTCTGTACAGGAAAAGAAGGAAGAACAGAGAACTTCCATCAATCTGTAAAGAGACCATGAATGCAGCCAATAAGCTGTTTGAGGATTATTACAGCTCAAAGGAGCAGGCAATTTAAGGCTCCGGAAGGGAGGCTTATATGATTCAAGCGATTATTGATTATATCAAGGATCTGTTTGATCCAAGCCCTATCAAATGCAACCGATTTGCTCTGACCAAGGAACAGTATGAGGAATTACAGAGAATAGTGGAGAATGCTCAACAATGATTCTGCTATACCGTATAAGTGTTACATAGATGAATGAGTGGTTGTGGATTACCACTATTTAATAAAATTTTTATATTTTTTAAAGCGAAGCACTATCAGGGTTGACACTCTAAGAACCGATATAAAAAGTGAAAGCTGTAACTATGCTCTTTTTTTGACAACACAGGGAGGTGTTTCATGAAGATACAGCAGAACATGGATGTGCAGAATAGCTTTATTCAGGATCAGACCGGCGTAAATTCTGCGTCTAAATCACATACTAATAACAAAAACAGAGGGGCGATATCAGGTGCAAATCTCACGGGAGATAGCCTGATAGCTCAACGACAGGGCCTTGCAAAAAAGCAGGCTCTTAAAGTCGTGTCCGATGCTTTTGGCGGAGAAAAGAAACTGGATGCCCAGATGCAGGGAATAAAAGATGAGATAAAGCGCCTGCAGGATGAGATCAATGAGAAGAGTGCTGATACAAGAGAAAATGATGCCAAGCTAAAAGAGCTCCAGGAAGAATATGGTATTGATCCGGACAGCAAAGAGCACAAAGA
>NZ_FOXO01000051.1 GCF_900115735.1 Butyrivibrio proteoclasticus | reverse complement strand
CAAACTCCTGTATCTGATCCGAAGATATCTTCGGACTATTAAGTTACTCTAAAAATATGAGATATGAGCAGAAAGCAGATATAAGTACCGATTTTTAGGCCTGAAAAAGGGCCATCGCCCAGATTGATTTAATCTAATGCGACAGCCCCTTTTTCATGCTTTGATTTCGTAGATACGTTTAATTTGCTTTCTTTCTTAGTCGTTAATTATTGTTATGTTTTCCGACATCCTCAATAAGACCGGTAACCAGGTTCTGCAGTTCGTTTGCATTCTTGCTGGTTATAACTGGTTTACCTGTTCTTTTTTCAACAGCAGCTCTGGCTTCTCCAGCTGCTGCACCACCTTCGTTTGCCACAATGCGGTTATCTTCAAAAGTCTCCGGTTTCTTCTCCTTTGAGATTTCTGCTGTAGTTGCCTCTGCAAGCATATTAAGCACCAGCTCCAATGTGGACATATTATCCTTGAGATTCTCTTTCTTCAGGCCTTTGAGGTTCTTATACTGCCTTGTTGTCATTCCAGACCATGCCTTTGTAATTTCGTCTGTTAGAATAGCATACTCAACGCCCTTTTTGACTCCTCGCTTGTCCCACTCATCAGTAAGCTCTTTTCGCACCTGAATTGCCTGCAGACGTTGATTGATCCATTCTCTTGAATAGCCTTTCTTGGCATACGTTTCAAGAGCACGCTCTATTGTCAACTCCGGATCGATTACTTCCTCAATTCGCTCCCTGCCAACCTGTGCCAGCCACAGTTTAAATGGCTCGGCTTTTTTTGATGGGATGGACTGGATAATACGGAGCAGCTGTTCTGTACTGGCTACATCTGTTAATCTCTTTTTGCCATCCTGGGCAGTCATTTTCAAACCGTGACAATTTGTCACGGTTTGATTTCCTTCCTCTTTTAGTCTTTGCTTAAGCTTTCTCCAATAAGCAGTTGCATCGGCGCTTTCTGTCAAAGCCCCTACCACATCCACAACCGAAAAATACCATTCTTCCTCATCCTCAACCCACGCTGTCCTAATCGGCTGATTTTCAAATAACTGTATTTTATCATTCCCCATTTTTCTTATTCCTCATTACTTGACATTTTGTTCAAATGAAACGCATTATATCATCTGGCATGTCAATTTTACCATCATGTTTAATTATATAATCCTCTCCTTCAAAATAGTATTCTGTTTTGGGTAACGGTTCATACCATACCCCCTTACATATCAGCATTACAATATGTCTTTGAATATACCGCCAAAAGCATTGCTCATGTCCATCCGCACCCTATGCTTTCCATTAGTATTTCGATAGACTTTAAACCCCATTCCTTTTATCACATCCAATAATTCCATGTACTTTTCAGAATCAGTCCAATACAATGTGTTCAGTCTGTTCTCCATATCTTTTATATTCGGTGCCATCATTTGATTCCTCCTCATCCGCTCCAGCAAAGCCTTCATCCCCTCCAATGTCAGAGAATTTGCTTTTGTATCTAAATTTATTCTTCAGTATACCATTGGTATGTGTTGATGGTATCATATTCCAATGGTATAATCAACAGATAACAACGAAATCAAATACTGTTTTCAAAGGAGTTTTCAGAAAGTATGAGTATTTCACTGAATATAAACAGAT
Organism: Butyrivibrio proteoclasticus; assembly: GCF_900115735.1. Classification (GTDB taxonomy): domain Bacteria; phylum Bacillota; class Clostridia; order Lachnospirales; family Lachnospiraceae; genus Butyrivibrio; species Butyrivibrio proteoclasticus_B. The sequence continues at coordinate 8,583 of NZ_FOXO01000051.1, read as the reverse complement.
TAAAAGAGTGCAGAGAAAAACTTGGGATCAGCAAGATGGAAGCAGCCAAAAGAATGCAGCTCTCTCAACCTGCTTATCTGAGGTACGAATCAGGCGCTAGAACACCTTCTATACAAACTTTAGAAGTAATTGCTCAGGTTTTGGATACTTCCAAAGAATACCTGATGAACCTTACCGATGATTCCAGCCCCATATCCTATACCATATCAAGAGCATCAGATCCGGAACTATTCGAAATCATCAAATTATGTCAAAATCCGGAAACTGAAACGAGAAAACGGTTAATTGCATACGCAAACAAAATAGCAGGCATAAGCTAAAAGAACAGACCTTGGAAAGGAGCCTCGTTAGTCCTTTTCAAGGTCTGTTACTTATGTTCTATTTAATTCTTTTAGGATAAAACAGTTTAACTCTTGGAGGATAATCTGCTTTGCCCTATGACACATATGTCACTCAAGTTCATTTACACTTAATTTCAATACCATGATTTATAGCATCATTTAACATCTCTTCAAATGCATGGCACATAATAACCCTCATCAAAACTGCACTTACAACAGTAATAGCGCTTCCGGCCTCCCTTCAAACTCTTCTTTCAAAGAATCTAGCACTGATTCTCTTGATTCTAAAAACAACTCCGTTGAAGGATCTGTCAATGCTGCATATACTGTGGTCTCCATCAGTAACTCCACAGCCTCATCTCTGGAACATTTTTTAATTTCCATGATCTTTTCCACTAAATAGGCTGACGTTTCCCTAATGATCCTGTTTTGTTCTGAACTTGTTATCATCCAACCACCTGCCTTTTCAACTTGTCAAACGACAGTGTCTTAACTGCTTTTTCGGTTCTGAAGAAGTATTGCTTCGGTAAGTTTTCAGGCTTTAACTCTGAAATAACTTTCTCACATATTTCTTCCGAAAAATCATTTTGAACCAGTTCGTCATAATACTGATTGATAATAGCAGTTGTTTCTGCATCAGCTGTAGGGCCTATCACTATATCATATTCATGCGTGCTGGTTTTGCAGTTTCTATTTGCAATAATAAACCTTAACCACTCGCTATCCGCTTTAGTAAATGATTTTACCAACAGCCCCTCAACTTGTTCATCAAAGATAAGGTTGTATCTATACGCTATGATAGGGTTTATTTTAATATTCTGCGTTTTTATAAGGTACTCTCTTCTCTTTTCAGCTATATTCTTATTTCTAATCGCTATTCTTTCCGCATGCGTTGGCACTGCTGTCGCATAAAATCCTTTGCCAAAATCTTTATATCCTCGACCCGCATTTACATCGATTTCATCAAACAAAGATATTGTCCCATGATATAGATTCTTCAATCGATGCGACCTCCCTGCATTTCAATATACTCTTTTAAATCCTCAATTATCCCCTGATTACCCGTAGAATTATAACTCTCATAACATGTATCAATATAACTTAGAACATTATATTTTCTGAACAACTTTGAAAGCTCAGAATATGAATACTTCCATGCTTCTGCCAGCATAGGTATCAGAACTAACTGCATATTTAAGACTTCTTTTTCCCTAGTATTCATTAAGTCTTCCTCCATCAGGCATGCCCTCACTCAGCTACATCAGTTGTAATCAACTGCTCAATCCGAGCCTTATATTCCATCAATCTAAAAAGATACTCCGGCATCTTACGTTTACCCGCTTCCCAATCGACCATAGTTCTGTATGGGATGGCATAGTATTCGCAGAACTCTTTACGGTTCATTCCCATCTCATCTCTAAGGTTTCTTACTTCATTCGCAATATCCATACAATATCACCTCATTCTTGTGACACTATGATATCATATTTTATGCATTGCATCAATGTGTACTCAGCTATAATTACATGATATGCTTCTCTACATTGATCATACTTGTATTTGCCACCTGCTTTACAACATCAAATACTGAGCCCATCATGCCCATAATGCCTCCGGACTCTCCACCATTCTCACCAGGTTTGAGTGATCACACCATAGCAACGTTCTTAGCTACAGTATGAACAGCACTTTCCTGTTCATCTGTGCAGGAGACTTTTGCGCAGTTCTTAATCTGAAGCCTGTCACAGATAAGCTGTGGTTCTACATCCTTATCTATGAAAAGCAGAGCGCAGTTTACTACTCTCACGCCCTTTTCATTAGCCATAAGAAGTGATCTGTCAACTATTGCCTTAGAAGCATTTTAGAAGCGATAACCAAAAAAAGGCCTGAAACCGTGTTTTTTCGTAAGCGCAAAATAATCCGGCGGATTGCACTATCCCGCAATGCATGTTAACAGGTACAAGGGCTTTTGCCCATAAAATATACCCCAGCCTCATAGAGACTGGAGCACCTTGACAATTCACATATGATAAAGATTACATTGCATCGAAGATTGCTTTCTGATGTTGACGCTGAAGCTCATCCAGAGCTTCTTTACATTCGGGATTCAATGGACAAAGCTTCTCAAGTTCTTCATCACAAGTCAGAGATGTTGGACATTTCATGAGAAGATATTTTAGGTAGTAGTAAACATCAACACCATTAGCCTTTGCTGCCTCAACAATGGAATAAGTAAGAGCACTTGCCTCTGCGCCATCAACCGAGTCTGAGAGCAGCCAGTTCTTTCGGCCTGTAACAAAGGCCTTGGGGGGTGGCTTTCCCTCATTACTAAATCAAAGTAAAAATCTTCCTCTTTCACCTACTATTTGGAACGAGTCAGAACTGATTACTTAAATTTTCTCTATCTTTTTCAAAAGCTATGTGGCATATGATTTTCGAAAATCCGAAAATGTTTGTAGATAGTTGTATATGTGAAAATTACTCGAATGAGTGATTGATGCCGGTCATGATATCCGGCGTAAGATTCTTAAAAAAAGTGAATACAAAATAATTGCAACCATTTTGCAACCACAAAAAATGGGAACCCACTGTTTAAGCGGATTCTCACATTTTATCGTCTATTCCAGCTCAAGGATTTCATCCTTGTCTCTGGTTGCTTGTCATTGCAAAATCGTTAATTTTCGGAAATTTCTCCCCCTGTCTTATTTGTCATATTCGTGAGTTTCAAGTGAAAAGGTATTAAAATTCTAAACACCTGATACCTGATAATTCTTTTCGTCTCCATCAAGTAAGCCTATTCATTATACCAAATAACACACTATTATTCTATTTCCTTAAATTTTATACTGTCAGATTTAATAATTCTATTTCATGTCAATCAGATCTTATATGATTTCTCACAAACTTAAAGTTGCTTCTTTAATCTACATTTACAACTTTTTCATCGTTCAAGCCAATCCTTTTTTCTGGTTCAAACACTTTATTTTTTTCCATCCAATAAATCTTTATTTTAACCATAATAATACACATGGCTGACACTCCAATAACTGGAAGGAACGATAAAAAACCTATTTCCAACTGTTCCAAAAACGTTATTCCTAAAAATTCCCACGCCGATGTCTCTCCATTTTCTAATGCATGCATTACTGCTTCATCCGTATAATAATATAGTTTATAATCGCTAGCCGCCGGTAAGCCTTTCAAAGCCATACTAATAAGATATGTACCAATTGTAAATAAAGTAGCAGCTATTCCAGATACTATTTCATTTACAAATAAAGCCACCTTGCTATTAGATATTAATGATAAAAAAACCCATACAAATAAATATAATCCAACAAAAAGAAGCGTTAATATAGGATATTTGATTTGTCCTTGTATCGTACACGCTAAAATGGCTGAAAAAAACAAATTATAAATAACACATATTTTTAACCATCTTCTCACGGAATGCTTCCAGCCAATAATATTTTCAATATTCGCCATTACCATTCCCAATATAAATACAAGTTCTCCTATTACTACCTGTTTACCTACAATCAGTACACATCCGCCAATAATACTCAATATATAAACCCAAGATAATTTTATTCTTTTCTTTGAATACCATTTTTCAAACCTTTCTATAAACTCTTGTATTGAAATAATAGTATTAAAAAAGCAATCCACGTATCTCATATTTCACTTTCCTTTCTGAAAAGAAGCTGTTTTCTACCTCTATCACTCAATATCATCTCTAATATCCGTTTCAATCAGCCCTGCAACGAGTTCTTGTAGTTGCGCTGCATTTTTATACTTAATAACAGAGTTGCCAGTACGCTTTTCCACGGCCTTCCTCGCTTCTCCCGCTGCTTCGCCACCTTCAACTGCAACTATTCGGTTTTCTTCAAATGTTTCCGGTTGCTTTTTCTTTGATATTTCTGTAGTAGTAGCTTCAGCCAACATATTAAGAACAAGTTCGAGCGTTGACATATTATCACGAGGATTTTCTTTAACCCCTTAAAGTTCTTATACTCTCTTGTAGTCATGCCGGACCAAGCTTTTGATATTTCGTCTGTAAGAATTGCAAACTCTGCACCTTTCTTTACACCTCGGCTTTCCCATTCATCTGTAAGTTCTTTCCCTACTTGAATAGCTTGTAAACGTTGATTAACCCATTCTCGGGAGTATCCTTTTTTAACATATGTTTCCAGAGCACGTTCTATAGTCAATTCCGGATCTATTACTTCTTCAATTCGCTCCCGCCCCAACTCTGCAAGCCAAAGTTTAAATGGTTCTGCTTTTTTTGACGGAATCGATTGGATTATGCGAAGCAACTGCTCAGCATTTGCAACATCGGTATTATATTTTTTCAGTCTTTTGGAGACCTCATTTTCAGTTGGTTACAATTTGTAACCAACTGATTCCCTTCTTCTCTAAGCCTGCTTTTCAAGACTTTCCAATAATTTCTAGCACTATCAAAATCCGACTGTTCTGTCAATGCTCCAACTACATCCACAATAGAAAAATACCATTCCTCATCTTCCTCTATCCACGCTGTCCTTATTGGTTGATTTTCAAACAAATTAACTTTATCATTTGCCATCTTTATTTCCTCCAGCTTATAATATTGTCCATTTCTATTATTTCAATGCTTCAATATACCCCAACAATCTTTCTTTTTGCGATTTCCTAAGACTTTCCATTTCAATCAAAAGATCATACTCCTTTGTGCCTTTTGTAACCACTCGATAATCCAACTCCTCTACAGATTGAACCGTGTCCTGCAACAATTCGTATGGTGTTATATTTAATACTTTACATATAATCATTATCTTATCCGCAGACGGGTTCGTTTTCTTACGTTTCCAATCACTAATGGTACTTTTCGCAATACCGGTGGCTTTTGAAAAATCATTTTGGGTAATCTCACGTTCTTCTATCAATTTAAAAATACGTTCACTAATTGTCATTTTCCATCCTCCTAATCACCCTCCGTATTAGCATATATAATACGTATATGCGAATTATATCCTTATAAAATAGTACTGTCAATAGAATTATTCGTTGTCATCACTTCTCTCCGCATCCAATCTCTCTGCCATATTCTCCTGCACACCCGGAAACATATGAGCATAGTAATATGTAACCGGTTCACTTTTATGTCCCACTCTTTTTGCTATTTCAAAGGCGCTGTATCCCATATGAATTAATAGTGAAACATGACTATGTCTTAAATCATGTAGGCGTATATCTTTTACTCCGGATATCTCAATTCCCTTTTTGAATTCCTTGTATAGTCTTTGTCTTGCATACGGAAATATCCTTTCTCCCTTGCTTTCTTGATCTACATATTTTTTCAATTGTTCGCTTAACGACACTGGCACAGTAACAGTTCTTATCCCGTTAATTGTTTTAGGTTTTGTAATAACCTCTGCTCCATTTATTATCTGGAAAGATTTTGTAATCGATATCGTATGATTTACAAAATCAAAATCTGATTCATTCAGTACTAACACCTCTACTGTTCGAAGACCACACCAATAAAGTATTTCCAAAGCATAATAGTATTTATTATTTTCCTTCATGCACTCAATAAATTTTAAATACTCTTCCTTTGTCCAATAGTTCACTTCATTCGCTCGAACGATTCCAATAGATCCTGCCTTTTTAACAGGATTGCTACTTAAATCATAATGTCGTACCGCATGATTAAATATTGCGCTCAATTGAGATTGTATCGTCTTTAGATAAGTTCCGGAAAGTTCATTTCCTTTTGTATTATGCATTTTAAACAACTCGTTTTGCCATTTCAAAACATCCAAAGGCTTGATGCTGCTCATCGGCATGTCTTTGAAATAAGGAAGAATTTTATATTTAACCACATTCTCCTTTGTCCGCCAGGTACTTTCCTTAATTCTAGGCCTTATGTCACTTTCATAATTCTTATGGAACTCGCCAAAAGATTTTGACATATCTTTTTTACAATGTTCCTTATACAATTTCTCCCATGCTAATGCATCTTCTTCGGTTTTGAATCCACGCTTCATTTTCTTTTTTGAATTATTTTCAAAATCCCTATAAGAAAATTTGCATCACATTCTGTGTTTTTTGATTAAAATATGCTGCCATAATTTATTTCTCCTTTGTAAAAATATGCATCAAAAAACAAATATAACAGAAATGAAATTACTCGTTTCGTAACCTGCAAACCACTTGGAACAATTCATCATTTTCGTATCACTAAAATTCAAAAAGCCCGCAAACCCTATAAATACTAGGATTTGCGGGCTGTAAAGCCTTTTATCAGTTCTACTCCATCTCTATAGATTCTCTGCTTTTCTTAAACATATCTATTTAGTTTTGGCGTAAAATGAGGCAACTTTTTATCTCATTTCCACATTTTATTCTGACTATCTGATTTTTTGTTGCCAAAGTGTTGCCAAAAGATGTATTTATTATAGTATTCAAGACAGTCGTCTCTTCTCTAAACAGAAGGCCATATCTGAATGCTGCTATTGATTGTGTCTTTATTCTCCTTTATTTTAAAAACATTGTGGTCTAAGTCCAGATATATAGCAAGTCCTAATTAAAGAATCAAACTTAACATCTATTTGATTGCCTAAGTCTTTATAAATACATTTATCTCCAACTAAATCATTGTCTTGGGGAAGCATCCTTTTTTGTCTATAAACAAGAAGCTATTCTATTGTCAGAATCTTACTCTTTAAATTTCTCGCTTAACTTAATTAGTGCATCCGCTGCTTGTGGATTTCTTAATAATTCCGGCAACAGTATTTTAAGCATTTGATTCTCTATACTATCATTTGCCTGTGTCATCCCGCTATACGTTTCAATGACAGCCTTAATATTCTCTTGATCTTTTTTCTTAATTTCTTCACTAAGGCAATCAATTTTATACAAAATTTCATTCATCGCAGAGACAATCCTACCACTTCCATCCACATTATCTATATCTTCCTCATCGCCCATATCATTTTCATACACAAAACCAGATATTGCCTTTTCTAATCTTTTTCTGGTTTCCGCCACAACATCTAAATCAGTCAAATCATATTCAAATGTCCTAATTGCCGCTATATCAAACGGAATTCTTTCGCCTTTACGTTTTAAATGAATTATTGGTTTACCTTTAGCCGCACGATACCCGATTTCAAAAAAAACATTGGGGTTATGTCCTGTCAAATCAGCAATAACCAATTCATTTTTATCTAAGCAATCAAGAATACCTTGTGTTATAGAATCTGGTGTATTCTCATGATCAATTCTCACTGCCTTAAAACCGCATTGTTCACAAACAGGCTTAATAATGTGATTAAATAACTGATCTGCATTTTTACGTATATCACTATTCTCTTCACCTATAGGTGATACAACAAAGCATTTCCTTTGATTGCTCTCGTTTTTTTCTGCCATTATGTAAACTCCCCTTTCTGTTTTATCTATCAGTCCATTCTTTTGCAGGCTATTAAGTGCACCCGCAAACTGTCCCTCTGAGTATTCTCCAATTTTCCTATCGACTAAATACTCTTTCATTTCTTGTACAGAATGCATACTGTGATCGGCCAACAATACCAGTATCTCTTGTTTTATAAGTCCACTTTTTGTCATCTGTTTTTCTCCTTTTCTTGTTATTATACGTTTTTCTTGTTAATACGCAACACTTTCTTGTGTTATTTCTTGTTTCTTGTTGTTTTTATGCTCTATTATATACTGATCATACGAAATTTCAGCTTAATTATTCAATTAAATCCACTTTACTTACTGATTTCTTCTCTCTTCTTGTCGCAACCAATGGTCTACAATATCACTATCCCCCATGCAGCAAGGAAGCTTATACCCAACATTGATAATTACATTCATATCCAGAGCTTTATCAGATGTAATGGCAACAAATATCTGTATAATACGAATCAGAACCACCGGCTTAGCCGGTGGTTTGTTCTGGCCCTATAAGGGCCTGTTGCCGGCACTGAGTCTAAAGACTCGCCGAATGGTTCGCCAGCCGCAACATCATTTTCCTACAGAGCCCCCTGGGCTCATTTTTATTTGTTTTGCTTTACCGGCTCACCCGTGAACGGGTCAATATACTCTTTTAGTGTCATTTGGTCGTACTCTAAATCCTCTTTTAACTGATTCTTTATGTACTCCTCTATTTTCTTTGCATTTTTACCTACAGTGTCTACGTAATAGCCTCTGCACCAGAAATGTCTATTGCCGTACTTGTACTTTAAGTTCGCAT
>NZ_FOXO01000072.1 GCF_900115735.1 Butyrivibrio proteoclasticus | reverse complement strand
ACTGAAACTTCGCACATTAAAAAGTGCTCTAGAACCTTGAAAATTCAATAAAAACTGGCAACAAAAAAGGCGATAAGCCTCTAAAATTGGTATAATTTAAGTACCACCAAAAATTAACCATAAGGAGACCAACGCCTTGTCTAAGATTATATCACAGAATGAACTCGATACTAAGCAGATAACAGATTCAATCAAGATTTTCTTCAATAAATTTCATGTTTCTGCGATATTGAAATCATCTAATGTAAAAAAGCTGAAAGGTGAATCTCCTTCAAACATCTTGATGTATGCGTTTTCTCTCGTATTTCGAAACAAGTCCATGTATATGGATATGTTGCTTGGAAACTGTTCTTTTGCAAAGGACACCTACTATCGTTTCATGAATAGCATACACATTAATTGGATCCGTTTTACAACACTGCTTGCTTCAAAAATCAGTAATGATGTGATCAATCCGGCAACCTCTGATGATAGAGTAAATGCCCTCGTAGTGGATGATTCTCTATTTTCCAGAGGATGTTCCAAGAAAGTCGAAATGCTTGCAAAGGTGTTTGACCATGCTAAGCACTCTTTTCAATATGGATTTAGGATGTTAACTCTTGGATGGACAGACGGAAATACATTTTTGCCTGTAAACCATATCCTTTTATCATCATCAGGAAAAAGTCAGGTCAACGGAAGTAATAAGATTGATACTCGAAGCAATGGTTACAAGCGCAGAAAACTAGCTGTAACAAAAGGAACCGAAGCTATGATTGAGCTGATCAAGGAGGCTAAAAGAGCAAAGCTGCCAGCTGATTATGTGCTCTTTGATTCTTGGTTTTCATCACCCAAAACACTTATTGCAATCAAGACAATCGGATACCATGTCATAGCCATGATCAAACGAAGTGAAAAGATGACTTTTGGATATAATGGTTCTCGATACAATCTTAAGGAAATCTACCAGATGAATAAGAAGCGTAGAGGCAGATCCAAGTATCTCTTATCAGTAATAGTCGATGTTGAAAAGGATAACTGTACGATTCCTGCAAAAGTAGTGTATGTCAGAAACCGCTCTAATCGTAGCGAATATCTCTGTCTGATTTCTACTAACATTGATATCGATGAGGAAGAAATCATACGCATCTATTCAAAACGCTGGCAGATAGAGGTATTCTTCAAAGTGTGCAAAAGTTATCTCAAACTTGCTAAAGAGTGTCGATCCCTGTCATATGATGCAATGACAGCACATGTATCCGTTGTATTTACCCGGTATATGATGCTCGCTGTTGAGAATCGTGAAGCAGAAGATCCAAGAACCCTTGGAGAACTGTTTACATATCTTGTAGAGGAAATGGCAGATGTTACATTTGTCCATGCATTCACTCTGATTATGAAAATGTTCTCAGATATGATGACTGAAAAATTCGATCTTGACGAAGAAGAAATCTCAACTATGATCGATACCTTCATATCTGCACTTACCCCCGCCATGCAGCGTCAACTAAGGGCTGCATGATGGTACTTTTTTGCCATTTTTTATTGAATTTTCAAGGTACAAACGCTATTTTTTTACTGCGAAGTTTCAG
>NZ_FOXO01000055.1 GCF_900115735.1 Butyrivibrio proteoclasticus | reverse complement strand
CAACATATCCATATACATGGACTTGTTTCGAAATACGAGAGAAAACGCATACATCAAGATGTTTGAAGGAGATTCACCTTTCAGCTTTTTTACATTAGATGATTTCAATATCGCAGAAACATGAAATTTATTGAAGAAAATCTTGATTGAATCTGTTATCTGCTTAGTATCGAGTTCATTCTGTGATATAATCTTAGACAAGGCGTTGGTCTCCTTATGGTTAATTTTTGGTGGTACTTAAATTATACCAATTTTAGAGGCTTATCGCCTTTTTTGTTGCCAGTTTTTATTGAATTTTCAAGGTTCTAGAGCACTTTTTAATGTGCGAAGTTTCAGTTATTAATATTATTTTATCTCAAATAATAACTTTTGATGAGCATGCATCATTTATTGAAGAACTCAAATGGAACTTTTTGCAAATAAGAGGCAAGGGTGATGGTATATGGTTTGTAGCTGCGTTGTTTATGACTTTTATACCATTTTATTTTTTTGTAGATAGATATGAGAAAAGCGAAAAGCAGAGAAATGAAAGAATAATATTTATTATTGTTGCACTTTTATTATCAATTATTAGTAACGTATACGAAGCATTTATGGACCCAACTCTATTACCTTGGGGAACGGTTGCGCTTCCATGGCATTTGGAATATGTTTTTCAGGCCATGTTTTATATGACTATTGGATACCTATTCAAGGGTGAGTTTGAGAGAATGTATGACAAAACGGCTAATGCATTTTCTACAGTTGTTGTGTTCTTTGTTTATATAGTGTTTCGTTATATTCCTTATATAATGGCTTTTGAGATTGAAAACTTTATACCTAAAATGTTATACACGTATTTATGTGCGTTTTTGGGAATATTTGTATTAATATTTGTGAGTAAAAGAATAGTACCTAATAGATATCTATTGTACATAGGACAAAATACACTTATCTGTTTTGCGTTTCATGGGAAAATATATACTGTTTTACAAACTATTTTAAAAAGTATTTTAGGGGTGTTATATGGTGAAATATTGGGAAATATGTATGCTTCATCAGTTTTTGCAATTGTTTTGACCATTGTTTTATCATTTATATTGATAATTCCAATTTATGTTATTAATCGTTGGCTGCCTTTTTTGCTTGGAAGAGGATATCGTACAAGGGTTAAAGAATTAGTACGTGCTCAATAATTAATAACTACTGCTAGCGTAAAGTTTTTGTAGGAATAATTAAAAAGGGGATCCCCTTCATGATATAGTTGTATACGGTGTCCAAGACAATACAACCAAAAAACGGAGGAGTCCCCTTGTGTTAAATAGTATACAGCATTTTATTGAGAATGGAGTACCAAATCTTCAGAAAGCATCAAAAGATTTCTCGGAGAATCCAAAGGACTTTGCTGGATTCGTAAACAGAGTGAGGGATGAGGCATTACAGATAAGGAGCGGACGATAACGGACTCAATAAAAGATATGAATCTCATTGCCGGGCTGGAAGAGGTGCTTTCATGTCTCGTGTTCGTGAACAGTATTGATGAAACAAAAATGCTAAAGTATCTGGCCTTATATGACAATCCTTTTTTATATCAGAAGACTGGTTTTATCTTTAGTGAATATCAGAGGGAACTTGGCATAAGTGATGATTTTATTAAAATATGTAAGGATAGGTGCGGAAATTCAAAGAGATATTTGACATCCGGTATAAATAATCCTGCTTATTCCGGAGAATGGAAGTTGGTCTATCCGAAAAATATTAAGAGAATAAAAAACGGAGGGCTAGAAGATGCCGCAATTTAATAGAAGAGAGCTTGATGTAAGAGCTCGGGGATATGGCTTTAATCGCGATACCTTTGAGATGGTTCTTCGATTGAGGACAATTCTTGATTTCTTAAATACGCATGAATATATGCGTGAACATATGCTATAGACAGTCTTGTCTTTTCAAAAATAAAATCAGATTTGTTCCCGGTTCTGGCTGTGAAGGATAAATTTGACCTGGAAGGAAAGAAGCAACAGGCAAAGGAGTATGTAGCTTCGCTTATGAAGCCGACAGCTCAGGAAATGGAATATATGGAAAGGTTCATATCAAAGGAATATAAGCCGGAGCTGCTTTTTGAGGATGTAGAGATTGTAGAGCGCATACAGAACCATCCGATGGCACTATGGAAATGTAAATGATTTGTCACTACAAGTTTTTACAAATTCGTCCTGACATGGTAATATATTCGCTGTGTCAGGACTATTTTTATGTCATAATAGATAAATGGTGCCCGGCGTGGTACTCGGTACAATAAGCTGAGATAACAAATGGCTTAAATAAAGCATTTTTAGAAGGAGATACATAGAAAATGAAACTCGGAATCGAGGCAACTAGCTCATTTCACGTGTTGTCACGCCTGGTTACATATCTTCATTTTTCCTAACAATTCCCAAATCTTAATTTTACATAATTTCACGTAAATTCACGTGAAGTAGGAAATGCTGGTACATAGCTGGCACAAATTTGGTACATAGAAGTGTCCCTACGCCATTAAAGCTTGGTAAGCCTAGGAGTGATAGTTTCACCCGTGGTTTTGATTTTTGGAGCAGTTATTTCGAGAGAGATAATACTAATAAGTATAGATGCGCTTTTGCAGATATAGATTAGTACAAATAACAGAGAGCATTACAGATAGTGTGCAATGCTCTCGCTTTTTACAGAAGCTCATATTTTTTGAGATCTTTAATATAATTTTTCCAAGCACCATTTTCACCGCCAAAGAATCGTAGCTCTTGCTTGGACATATTGTGTTCATTCATTTTTAGTTCTGTTAGCTTCATGGTACAGATAAAATCCGCTACCTGAAATAAACGATAATCAGAAGGAATAACTTTTTTAGTCGCTACAGATGGAAGAAGAACATTAAGCACAGAGCCTAAGATTCGAGATAATTCCACTTGTCCGTTGTCGTAGTATATTTTTACAGTGTCATATGGGAGGAGAAATTCATAGTTATTCTTAATCCATGTTCCGATATGCTTTGAAAGCTGCATGGTTGCCTCGGTGATATCTTCAACATGGCGTCTATCTACATAGAAAGATTTATGCTTGATTTTTACTTTTCTTATAAATCCCATAAGTTTCATGAGAAGTTTTCTTCTTACGACGATGTTTTCTTCCTTGAACTCATCCTCCATACGAACAATAGGACCTGCATGAAGACAGTGGTTCGGATATCCGAGGTATAATAATTCTTGTTCAAGTGAAGCCAAACAAGCGGTGATGTCTGATGATTGATCATGAAAAACCATCGTAACAATATAGAATGGAGATTTTTTATTGAACTTCCCAAAATCTCATGATTCATCAATAAAAATGCTTATTTCTTTTATACAGTCTCCATAGCAAAAAAATGGTGTGGGACACCCACACCGTATCGTTGGACCCGGGTCTTACGACCAGCCCCAGTAGTATCATGTACTACCTTGTACATGTATATTAACGTGTTTCGCCGATAAAAACAATGGATTTAACATATATTTATGTATTTTGAATATTACATAGAGCAGTTATCTCAAACGAGGTAGCTGCTTTTTTTGCGCTCATTTTGAGCCTGAAACAATTCACTTTCAGAAGGAGGTAGGCGATGAACTACGAAGAATTCAAAGACAAGGTAGTAGAAGATGTAAGAAGAGAGTTAGAGACAAGAACCGGAAAATCCTACGATGTGCAGGCGCACACTGTAGAGAAGATGAATGAGAACTACTATGCCATCACAGTTAAGCCGGAGGATGGGCTCATAGGTGTGAACCTCAATGTCGAAGAGCTTTACAAGGCACATAAGGATGGGCACAGCTACGATAGCATCGTTGACAGGCAGTATTAAGCTTTTGGAACAGTGGCAGCGGAAGCGTAACAGAGACATGAGCCTGTAAAATATCCTTCTTTAAAATGTGACAATTAAAGAATGATATATATACAAACGTTCTTTAATGCGATAGAATTAAAGAACGAAATGAAAGGCGGTGATGTTTATGGATTACTCAATTGAATCGCTGAAAATGGTTATAGACTCAAATGATGGGATTATTTCTGCTAAACAATTGGCTGACAAGGGAGTTTCGAGACTTTCGCTGTACCAAGCATTGCTGAGTGGATTAATTAAAAAGGAATCCCATGGAAATTATGTGTTAACGGATAATCAACCTGACGAATATCGTGTGATACAGAATCGTTCTCCTAAAATGATTTATTCTCACGGTACTGCTTTATTTTTACATGGACTCTCAGATCGCGTTCCTCATGAGTTAGATATTACAGTTCCTCAGGGAGATAATGTTTCTCGCATAAAAAAGGATTATGAAAACACAAGATTTCATTATTGTAAAAAAGACTTGTGGAATTTAGGAATAACTGATGCTAAAACACCACAGGGGTATGAAGTAAAAATATATGATTTGGAACGCTGTATCTGCGATTTAATTAGAGACAAAAAATCTGCTGATACGCAGATTTATACACAAGCAATGAAGGAATATTTTTCAAGTAGATGCAATCCAAGAAAAATAGTTAAGTATGCCAGACAATTTAATATTGAATCAAAAGTTAGGATATACATGGAGGTTTTATAGTGAAAGAACGCTACTCTGATAAGTATGATGTTACTCAGCATCTGCATTATAAGGAGACTGCAGAGTACAATAAGAAAAAGGTATATGATATAGAAAAAAACCTAAAACCTGCAATATCTTTGAAGGATGATGATCTTTACGATGTAGTAGAAGCATAAAACAATATTGTTAGTGGCTATGATGATTCCATTATGGTTACCGACAAATTAGATGGGAATTCACGATAAAAAGAATATCGGAACAAATGTAAATGATATATAATTACTTGTACATGGCTGATACAGCTATGATGCATTTAGTTACAAATGGAAGGGTTTTAATGGGAGAGTTACAAAAGGACAATACAGTATACGTTTATGTAGATGAATCAGGAAGCATTACTAAGACAAATATTAGTAATAACAGATATTTCGTTATTGCTATGGTATTCACTGATAACCCTATTGCGATAAGACGTCTGTTCAAAAAGAAAATATCCCAGATGATAAAGAAGGATAGTAAGCGAAAAAAGGAAATCATACTTAACAAAGAGATAAAAGGATCAGAGCTTTCTGAAACTGAGAAAATCAAGATATATCATCATATTTTGGCTCATGGCAGTGATAAAATCGAACTTGGAGTTATTGTTTTGGACAATAACTATACAAATGATAAGTTTATAGAAAACCACGCCCGGACATTTAATTATATGGTTCAGGTATTCTTTGATAGCTGCTTTAGAAAACATAGTAAGTATATGACGGGAAACGGAAACATTGAGATTTTGCTTGATGAACAGAATGTTGCTACCGGGGCAAAATATGATTTGGAAGAGTATCTTAATCAGCAATTAACGATTAAGAATCCAATATGTGATAAGTTTTTTGCAAGTTATACAGATTCTAAGAATGAAAAGCTTGTTCAACTTGCGGATTTTCTTGCAAACACTTTTTACAGAAACATTGAAAAGAAAGACAGGGATAGTGCAGATTCTGTGAAGATGTGGATGAACAGTCTTTGTGGGGATGATGTTTTTGATTTTTCCGAAGCACATGACATTGAATTGAACGTTAAATGATTTTTGACTAATTTATGCATACGTGTTAATATATATTCAGCAAAGTAAATCGTTGTAAACCGCATGAGGATGTAAGGCAGATGTAAGCTGTCCGGTCCAGCGTTTTTGTTAGAAAGGCATTCCAGATATGGGATGTCCTTTTGTTGTATAGGAGATTTTTACATAGGCCAGCAAAGGCCGGAGACGTCCGGCACTTACTGGCTTATTTATATACCTAAAATCAGGTGTACATGAAGGAGAGGCATAACGAAAACATCAATAAATATTTTAAATCAGAGAAGGAGAGTAGTTCGAAGATTCAAAGGATTGAGATTTATGTAAAAGGTTCGCTGAATGTCTTTAACCACAGGACCAATGTTGATATCAACAACCGCCTTGTCTGCTATGACATCAAAGTCCTTGGCAAGCAGCTCAAGAAGATAGGAATGCTCATCGTTCAGGACCAGGTCTGGGGAAGAGTTACTGAGAATAGGACGGCAATGCGCAGTACCCGCTACTATATGGATGAGTTCCATCTGCTCCTTCGTGAGAGGCAGACAGCCAGCTATAGCGTAGAGATTTACAAGCGTTTCCGTAAGTGGGGAGGTATCCCGACAGCCATAACTCAGAACGTAAAAGACCTGCTGCTATCCACGGAAGTTGAGAATTGTATCAGAGAAAATTCAAGCGTGAGCACAAGGAAGAAAAGAAACATTCCAACGAGCAGAATCCTAAGGATGGTTCCAATGTAAAGTCCAGGGAAGCACAAAAGAAGAAAACAAGGAAGTCTTATTACCAGCGGGAAAAAGAGAAAGAGGCAGCAAGGCAAGGGTCCACCTGGCTTGAGAATGCAGTAAATAAGATTTCAGAGAAGATGAGTGATGTCATGGCAGCGTTTGCGAATTATGTAAGAGATAACCCCAAGATTGTCCTTGGAATTCTTTTGGTGATCCTTATCATAGTTCTTTTGTCTGCTATGCTTGGGAGCTGCGCTATGGTACTCCCTGGAACAACGGATAGTAGCCTTGCTGCAACCTACACGGCCTACGATGAGGATATTCATGGAGTTGAGACAGATTATAGGAAGCTGGAAAAAGACCTGCGCAAGAAAATAGAAAGCACTAAAGAGCTATATCCTGACTTTGATGAGTATGAGTACGAGCTTGATGAGATAGGTCATAACTCATATGAGCTCATAACTTATCTCACAGTAAAATACGATGACTTCAAGAGAAAAGATATGAATCAAATCGTACAAAAGCTCTTTGAAAAGCAGTACAAGCTCACATACACGAAGAAATCAGAAAAAAGAACAAGAACTGTTGAAAAGACAGGAATTCGATGGGTATTTGATGATACCAACCCTGATGGTGGCTATTACGAGCCTTATCTCTATGAAGAGGAGGAAGAGTATACAGTTAAGATCCTGAAGGTAAAGCTGGATAACAGAAGCCTTGGAAGAGTAATAGAAGAAATGGGACTTACTGCCAAGCAGAAATCTCATTATGATCTGCTTCTTTTGACAAAGGGCAATAAGGAATATCTTTTTGCAGATATCTATTCAGATTTGGAAGACCCTGAGGACTACCACGTTCCAGGAGAGGCGCTTTCTGATGCACAGTTTGCGGTCATGATAGCAGAAGCTGAAAAGTACCTGAGAAGAGCTTATGTCTGGGGAGGAAGTAATCCAACTACCGGCTTTGACTGTTCCGGATATGTATGCTGGGTACTAAACCACTGCGGCTATCATGTGGGAAGGACAACTGCTCAGGGCCTTAGGAGCAGATGCGCCTATGTGCCTGTGTCAGAAGCTAAGCCCGGTGACCTTATCTTTTTCCAAAAGACCTATGATACCACCGGGGCAAGCCACGTGGGCATCTATGTGGGAGATGGAATGATGATCCACTGTGGCAATCCTATTTGCTACACTTCGATCAATACCAAGTACTGGAAACAACACTTTTTATGCTACGGAAGAATTATGTGAGGAGGGAGATTATGTTCGAGAGACTGGATAAGTACAAGGCTGAGCTTGCAAAAGCACGGCAGAGAAAAGCTGAGTGTGATGCAAGAGTCAGAATGCTTGAAAAGAAGTGCCAGGAGGAAGAAAAGACAGCGGTCCATGAAATGATGAAGGCTGCAGAGGCAAGTGCTCTTACTTATTCCAGTGTTGAGACAGCAAAGGTTAATGGTGCTGATGTTTACTACTACCTAAAATATCTTCTCATGAAATGCCCAACATCTCTGACTTGCGATGAAGAACGTGAGAAGCTTTGTCCATGGAATCCCGAATGTAAAGAAGCTCTGGATGAGCTTCACCGTCAACATCAGAAAGCAATCTTCGATGCAATGTAATCTTTATCATATGTGAATTGTCAAGGTGCTCCAGTCTCTATGAGGCTGGGGTATATTTTATGGGCAAAAGCCCTTGTACCTGTTAACATGCATTGCGGGATAGTGCAATC
>NZ_FOXO01000057.1 GCF_900115735.1 Butyrivibrio proteoclasticus | reverse complement strand
CACAAAGTGTGTTGCTTGCAATCGGATTCGATATCAATAAACTGCATCACAAGATCATGGCCGGCCGAACAGGAACTCATCTTTTTGAGCTAAAGAAAACGGCATAATTTTTGATCCTTAAAAAACAAACTCCTGTATCTGATCCGAAGATATCTTCGGACTATTAAGTTACTCTAAAAATATGAGATATGAGCAGAAAGCAGATATAAGTACCGATTTTTAGGCCTGAAAAAGGGCCATCGCCCAGATGATTCAATCATCTAATGCGACAGCCCCATATCAACTATATTGGCTGTGAATAGTAACAAAACTTCGCCTCTTGCCCTAAAAGGAAGCCTCCCTCCGGTTGGGAGAATATAGGCATGTTCACGCTTTATTTCAAGATGATTTTCTATCCATCCATCGGTAATAATAAGTATCGGACCATCCTTAGGAAAATCCCTTGTCCTTTGCAAAAGATCTACAGCAGGCTGAATTCTCGTTCCTCCTCGTCCAACAACCTTGACTTTTCCTGCTATTTCATCGGGAGTCATATAACCAGCATCGTAAGCATCAGCATCACAAAAGATAACTCTTGCTGCCATTACATCCCTTGCCGCCGCATAGCTCGCAACTGCCCCCAACGCCTTTCCGATATCTTCCACATTCATTGATCCCGAAGTGTCAATAATTACACCAAAGGTCCTGGCTGCATTATCTGTTTCAGTGATCACATAGCTTGCTCTTGGAATATCAGGAGTACTGCTCTGTCTCCTGCTAGGATACGCATAGCTTCTATGCTTTTCAAGCGGCCTAATATGCGCATTGAACCATTCTGACAGTTTTACATCCCAAGGCACAGGTGGCACAGCAAGTGCCCTTATCTCTTGAACAAGTCCCGCGGGTATATAACCTCTGCCCCTCCTTGCCAGTTCATACTCAAGACCCTGGCCCAAAGCATTTCGGTAGAATTCATCCAAAGAGACTCCTCTACTCTGTCCATCAAAGGAGCCGGGAGTTCTTTTTCCCATGATGTCTCCCTGGCCATTTCCTCTGAAGGTATTCTTCTTCATGAAGGTTCTCATATCCAGTATGATCTCATCATAGATTTCCTCAGCAGACATATTCTTGAGCTTAGGATCATACAGGACTCCCTCTGGCATAACTCCCACCTTCATATCCACTAGCCAGCCATTAATGACATAATCAGTGGCAATATTCCAGAGATAATGGTCTCTTCCAGCAGACCTTGTATGATGTAAAAGAGCTGCATGCATGAATTCATGAGCCATTACAAATCGCCACTCTTCTTCGGACATACTTTTTGAGGTATTGATATAGATTATTCCCTCGTAAGCATCGACTGCAGCAGTACTGATGTCATATTTCCGACATTCATTTATGTCGTCCACAATCTTGAAGGATGCTGCAATCGCTCCCAGAAGCGGAAACGTATTTATGAACCAATTAGCAATTTTTTTACCGTAGGAATTATCATCCTCATGATCAGCCACATAATCAATTGCATTGGAAACAGACTTTGCCAGATAATACGCAAAATCGCTGGCAAATTCATTCTGCTCTTGAACTCCCCAACGATTCTTCCTGTACACCAGAGGCTTTTCCAAACCGATCATGTCCATGGAATCCAGCGCACCTACACCGTATACATTATTGTCCTCATCCCAGTTCTCTCTGATAAGGTAGTCGTATATCTTTTGCTCATCCTCCATGATGCTGAAGGGAATGACTCCTACGGGTGACTGGTTAAGAGGCTCACCAAGTCTGATATCATGAAGGAATCTATCAACATATATGTCGCAGGCAATATTCCATAGCTTTTTGTTGAAACTCACCTTCTTGGTCTTTTTGCCAGCCTCATCAACCTCGTAATAGCCCGGAACCTTGTCCTCGTCATAATGTCCGAAGCAATTATGCAAAATGCAGTGAGCTATAGCAAACGCCCACTGCTTAGGAGAAAGGCTCACATTCCGATTAACCAGAATCGTACCATTGGCATTGGAACTGGCAGGTGTCTTCTTCCCCAATTCATTTCTGCCAACAATCCTGAGATTGAAATTTATAAGATGCCCAAAGACATCATGCTCAGATAAAAGTTCTATCCCCTTCTTAAGCTGGATGAGATTTGGATCTTCTTTTTCTTTATGCTGTTTTCCCATCTTTCTTCTTTTCCTGTGATGCCAGACGTGGCAAATCTCTTACAATCTCAACCATAAACCATTCCGGAAGAATCTTTCCATCATCTGCAGATACCACCATCTGCGCAAGCTCATAGTTAAGCTGCGCCAGCTCCTTTAAAAGAGCCTTCGCTCTATGGGCAAAGTACTGAGTCTTTTTATCAATTTCAGATTTCTGAGCAGGAAGATCATGAAGAAGTCTTGCTCTAAAGGACTGAGCAAGAAAGTACAGTACATCCCTATCCTCAGGCTTGTCCGGCCACTTAGCATCACCCTTAATAATATCCTCAAGCAGATACTTGTTATCGAGCTGCTTAACAAATGCCGCAAACATACCGGCATGGCTAGCGCTTACACTTCCGTAGGCCAGCATTCTTATCACCTCAATTGAAACTTCCTTTTCTCCTGCTCCAAACTCTTTTAGTGCATCGCTGAGCATATGCCAGGATCTTGGAGTGGAAAAAGGCTCCTCGGTCTTGGGCGGATCAGAAAATAGATGATCCGGTCTCTGATTGATATAATCTGTAATCCAACTATGAATACCACTCTCATAGGCCCAAGAAAGCCAGCTCTTAACGTCAGGCTTAAGCTGAACATGAAACATTCTGTTGATAAGAGCACTAGACATGGTCTTCACAATAGCAGAGTCCTGCGCCCTATTTCCTGCGCCAATAACTACACTACCCTCCGGAAGATGATATTCTCCGATCCTCCTTTCATAGATAAGCGAGTAGAACGCCTTTTGAACCTCCTGGGTGCAGGCATTAAGCTCATCCAGAAAAAGAACGTATGGCTCTTTCATCTTAGGCGGAAGAAACTCTGATGTCTCTCCTCTGATCTGAGGTATACCAATAATATCCTCCGGTGCAAGCTGCGATCCCAATAAGGACACACAATCAAGTCCGACCTCCATGGCAAACTTCTCAACCAAGGCAGACTTGCCAATCCCCGGCGCTCCCCAGATAAATACAGGTCTCGCCGGCGCAATATTGAGCAGTATTTCCAATAATTCTTCTTGATTAACTGTAATAGGCAAATTCATAAAGTGTAGTTCTCCTTTGCCTTATATGATACTTGTATGGATTCCAAAAAGCATTGAACCTCTGGTTCAATTTTGTTAAATGTCCCCAATACAATATTCTGCGTCGTACTTTTTGCAGAGCCTTTCATAAAGCCACTTATTGCCAAGACTTCTACGCATTGCTTTGCGCGCGCAGGTAAGACAAGTTACTGTTCCAACTTTATCTCCCAAGTGGTTTTCAACGAATTCATATCTATATTCAGGCATACCAGGAATATATTTCCTCTTCTCTTTTATTTCCGGCATCGAATGCATTTCGTCGCTGTGATAATTCTCCCAGCTTCTCACCTTATCCCACTGTTCCTCTGTAGGAGCAAAGCCTGCGTTTACTCTGGATACCATTTCCAATCTTTCTACGTGAGCATTGAAAACTTCATCCTCACTGTTCCACTTACGCACTTTCTCAAGTGCATCATCCCGCTCCATCTCAAGCTGGTGAACATATGCCAGTAAATCCTTTACATTCCCCTCAAAATCGCTATACAGTAGCTTTCTTTTACTCTCCATACCATCACCTTCATATCTGCTCCAAAATTGCAAATCTTTCTTCCGAAATCTCCGTCTTGGCCATTCTGGCTACAACATCCCAATCATATCCGTCTTCCAGTGCTCTTTTACAGCACTTAACAAACCATCTGACATAGTGCTCCAAGACCATTTGGAGAACTTCACTACTACTCATGGCTTCATCTACCGGATATTCCGGATAGTTCTCTTGATATTGTTCGTAATTTATTTTCGCTGCATGGTTACAATAATCTTCCATAACTTCTTTATTTAAAGCAATTATTGCAGTACTTCCCAGTCTCCTGAATGTATTGAGATAGAACAAATAGGAATTACTTCCTTCTAATTCATTTTTCTGGCAGTCTAGATCTTTAGCAGCATTACACGACAAATTAAAGTCATCCATGTACGCACAAGTATCTACAAGCTTTTTGACTTCGCTCTCTTCCATCCCAGACCATTTCTGCAAATGATCAGTCGT
Organism: Butyrivibrio proteoclasticus; assembly: GCF_900115735.1. GTDB lineage: Bacteria > Bacillota > Clostridia > Lachnospirales > Lachnospiraceae > Butyrivibrio > Butyrivibrio proteoclasticus_B. The sequence continues at coordinate 3,500 of NZ_FOXO01000057.1, read as the reverse complement.
AACAAATGAAAATCCTGTTTTTTGCGCCTTATCATTCTCTGCATGAATCAAATCCACAATCATCAGCTGTTTTCCGATAAGTCTCTGTTTTTCTATTTCTTCCCACTCCATTAGTTTCACCTTCCCCGTAATTTATCGCCCAAAGAAAAAGCTAATAAGTTTCTTCTTTCTCCTCTGACACTTATAATATTTGAGGTCAATGATTTTTAAATTCTCTTCATGAAGACGTAAGCTCTCGACAAGCTTGTCCATTATGTTGCAGTAAAAAGAATAAACTCGTTTCATATCCAGGCTCCTTTGCTATCTATATTAAGCGAATTCTTCTCCCATTTCATTTAACTTCTGGTTGAAAAAAGAGAGCTGAGATATATAGCATCCCAAGCTCTCTTGCCCCATTTTCTCTTCACGCAAGCTTAACTTCATCCAGTTTTTCCCATTCAGTTGCCTGTATCAGCTTATCGAGAATCTCCTTATCTTTAATTTTATAAAGAGATATCTCATCACGGGCAAAATGTCCGGCTATTGTGCTTCCATGATGTGATGGATCCGCTTCTTCTACAACTGACAGATAATCTCTTTCCAGCAATCTATTTGTCAAAACCTCATATCCTTGAAGTTCTACTGCATAGCCTTCTCTCCTTAGGGCAAGAAAAGCCCTAATAATGTCGGTACTTCTATCCGCAGAATCACCAACAATCATAAGCTTGCACTTATCTGAATCCAATTCCGGAACAACGCATAATCTAAGTGAAAATGAATACTTGTTAATGATATCCCATGGATGTCCACCATAGTATTCATATGAAAAATAGGGTACCTTCTTCCTTAACCATCCAACAAAGTACACTTCATCATCAAGCGGAAGCTTAAAAAGTCCATCGTCTCTACAATCCGCCACTGCATAATACCATTCCTTTGGAGTCAGCCCGCCATACCTTGATTTTTCCGCTTCATCATCTTCCCAAGCATTTAAAGAATCCTTCCTTGTTCCAACATAGTAGTTGAAGGAATGCCTTCCATCAAAATCTTCCTTTTCGTAATATTTGATATCAAGAAGATTATCAAGCAAATACTCTTCTTCAAAATCACTATCCTTTAGCTCCGGAGAAATCCAGATATTATAGTTAGGTTGTTAACATCCTCTGCAAGGTATGACATGTCTGCAGAAAAGATAAGTCTGAGTTCAGCCTTGATATCTGCAAAAGAACGAAGCTTTTCTAAAACATATTTCTCTTTTGAGACCTTATCCATCTTCATCTCAGAAGAAAGCTTCTCTTCATACTCCGAAATAAGGAGCTTTAAGTCAGAGACCCTATCATTATTAACCTTCGTCTCTTTGCCGCTCCATCCATTTGCGCGGACAAGATTCACCTTACCAAAAATCTCATTCCTAGATCTTATAATACAGATACCTGTTAACTTCATCAAAGCTGATAGATTGTACATTAATAGTAATGAATCTCGAAGAATAGGGGTTCGAAATAGATATAGCAGTTCTCATGATTCTGATCGTGAAGGTGATTTAAAAATCGAAGCTATCACAGAATGTGCTTGGGACTTAAGAGACAGAATTAATAATAACAAAAGAACTAAAGAGGAAGTATCTGAAGCACTAGATCGAACATTCCCACAGAGAGTTATAGATCTATATAAAAACACTCAGAAGCGTGATGCAAAACAAATACGCGAGCAGCTCCAAGAACTAGAGCAAAAGAGAAAAGATCTTGAAAAAATAGGTCTTATTGTTGACGACAGAGAAACTTTGCGTTTCTCCTCTGATGAAGACTTTCCAACAGATGCTTTACCTGTGCTAGAAATCTACATCGAAGACAATAAGAAAAAGTTAGCTGCATATGATAAATTGAAAGTGCAAATTGATTTGCTTCTTAAGGCGATCAATGAAAGCAATGCATTCGCAAACAAGAAGCTCGTAATTCAGACAAATAAGTCACATTCTATAAACCCATACGCTGCATTAAAGGCTGCCCCTAAGGCATTGAAATTCCTGACTAATGATGGCCGAGAAATTCCCCTAGAGCGGTTATCTTCTGGTGAAAAGCACGCCGTAATACTTTTTTATAACTTGATATTCAATTCTAAAGAAGATTCTCTAGTCATGATTGATGAACCAGAGATATCATTGCATATTTCTTGGCAGCAACACTTTATATCTTCTTTGCTTGAAATATGTAAAGAAAATAGGCTCTACGCAGTTATAGCAACACATTCACCAGACATTGTTAATGGACATTGGGATTTGCTTGTTAATCTGGATGGCACTCCAGTCGATGAAGATGATGAGGAGGACTAAATACTATGGCAGTTAACATGTCTGATTACATATCTCCCGATCGCAGCATTAGTGAAATGCTTATGCTTCGAGAAGTCGACAAAGATGCTATTTTTATATATGTAGAAGGGCAAGATGATATTAAACTTATTTCAAGACTGGTAAAACCAAACGTTCATGTTGGATTTTGTAAGGGCAAGAAAAAGGTATGTGAACTGATGAGAAAGGTAGAAAACAATTCTCGCCTAAAAAATGTTGTTGCCTTAGTAGACAAAGACTATGACGAACTATTGCACGGAGATCCTAGTATTGAAAACCTTTTTTATACAGACTGAACCGACATGGAATCCAGTATTCTTATGGTGGAAAAAGCAGTCCAAAAAGTAATGCTAGAATATTCTGACCCTGCCAAAGTCGATTCATATAATAATGTTCATATTCCTGCCCTGCTCCAAAAAGTATTTGATATATGCAAGGTTGACCAATCAAAAATACGATATTGGGTTAAGGTTTAAGAGCGTTACTATTACTGAATTTATAAATAAAGATTTAGAATTCGATTATCAGCATTACCAAGAAGCTGTGATCAATAATTCTGGCATTAAAATCAATACAGAAACGTTAAAATCTAGAGTCATTGGTGAATCACATAACAATTATGATTTCTGGGAAATCTGTCGTGGACATGATTTAGTAAAAGTTATGCAGTATGTGTTTAGCTCCGGAAGAGAATGCCTCAGCTATGGAAATTCCATATTTGATGAAAAAGAATTGTCACGCTTTATCAGAGGAGCTTATGAAGAGCAATGGTTTATCCATACCTCAATGTATATCAATTTAAAAAACTGGCAATCCCGGAAACATGTTGACTTGCTTGACGTTGGATAAAAAAGGGGCTGTCGCACTAAGTAATTAGTGCTCAGCTCCCTTTTTATGCCCAAAACACAAAAACCAGGCTTCGAAAAGCCTGGTTTTTGCTGTAAAATATATTTATGCTACTAAATAAAATCTTACAAGGAAATTATAGCCTTTCTTCCTTAAATCATCAAATAAAACTTCCGCTCGACATAGACCTATCAGTAGCAGATGACGATCCGGTACGCCTGGTAAGCGCATTCGTGGAGGAGATGGACCTTTCTGATCTTTATGCAACATATGAAAGAATCAGAAAAGGCCAGGCAACGCTCCGTCATATGATGAAGATAGCAGT
>NZ_FOXO01000058.1 GCF_900115735.1 Butyrivibrio proteoclasticus | reverse complement strand
AGCTGGATTTTAGGGAGGAAGGTTGCCTGCTATTCCAAGAGGCAACCTAATGTGTTATGAAAAAGTATTTTGTATGTGGGGTATCAGGTTTTCTCTTCCTGATAAGATCATGATAGTATCGTTACCTTAATCCAGCCTAAATGGATTATGATAGAAATATTAAGAGCTGTTACTAGTTAAAAAAAGCTAGTGTCAGCTCTTTTTGTATGAAAAATGCACGACTTGAAATATGCATAAATACTAATGTTGGGAGATAAGAGGAAAAATAAATCTCTGAAACGCTGATAAATACTGGATGTATTTGGTGGCAATTATTGTACACTTCGGGATTTAGGATAGGTATATAAGATAAAGGTGGTTTAGTTGAATAGAGGTGGGGCATGAAACGGTTTATCTATTGGATTAAAAAGTGTCTTTACGGAAAAAATAGATTCTGCAGTCATTTCTGCGTTACTTGCGAGTACTACGATATCTGCAGGCGAGATGGTGAGTTTTTATAAGGAGAGATTATGCGACAAGCTGGGAAAGAAGAAATTTTTTATAAGAATAAACGAAGTGAAAAAATATGGTGGGTAGATAATGTTGATTCAGTTGGCGTAATGGAATTCTCTTTTGACAAAAAGACGATTTTCAATATATTTGCAGATTATCCATATGAACTGACAAAGGAACAGGTAGAACTGTTTGATAAAGAAAATCCCTATTGGGCAGATTTTTTCAAAGATAGAAAGGATGGTGCAGCGTTATGATGATCAGTCCGTTTTCATATGTTCAGTATGAAATTGTTGGAAGGCTAGCGTTTCATTTATGAGGAAATCCGAATTTTAAACCTACCGAATTAGGTAGGTTTAAATATGAGTCGGGAAAAGCGGCATTTACCATTACTACCAAGTAGTGGGTAGAAACATCAAATGCAATAGGAATAATATCGAAGGTTAAGGGGCGATAAAGATGTTGATTGTCAAGTAAAATTGACCCGGGTCAATTTTAAGTGTAAATCAATAAAAGGCAAGGTTGAAATTGTTGATCGTTCGGATTCTTTTTAGCTCTTTTACAAAAGAATTATTTGTAAAGGCATTTGAGAATTACTTTTCATAGATATGACCTGAGGTCATGAGCAGTGCAATTGTGAAGCTTGCAAAAGCGCTACATACCACACCGAACTATCTTCTGATGGGAGAATCTGATGAGGACTCTTGGACAGAAGATATGCTGAACATTCTTGAAAAAATAACAGATCTGGCCATGAGAACGCTTGCCATGAAGCAACTTAAGTGTATCGCTGAGTTATAGCCAATCTGCAATTAACAAATATTTTACTTGATATAATTCAGTATTGAGCATATTATAAAAGTGAAATGGATAATTTCAAGAATGTGAGGTGAGCAGATTGGTATATGATTATATAATTGAAAATTTTAAAAATGGCGAACCCATATTTTTAAGTGAACTCCCCGGAGAATCCAAAGATTATCTTAGGCAGGAGATGAAAAAGCTTGTAGACGAAGGGAAACTGGAACGTCTGTATAATGGCGTCTATTATCTTTCCTATATTACGATACTTGGAACAAAGGGTAAAATATCGGTTGACAAATATATAGAAAAGAAGTATTTAGAGACTGATGGAAAAGCATCCGGCTACATTACAGGGCTTCAGATGGCTAATAAATATGGCTTTACAACACAGAATCCGGCTTGTTATGAGGTATGCAGTAATGAGGCTAGCACGAAGCAACGAAAGCAGGAAATTGATGGAAACACAATTGTTGTCTATAAACCGGTTGCAGATATTAACGAGGAAAATAAAACGGCACTGCAATTTTTGGATTTAATGTCGGTGATCGACAAGTACAGTGAGATCAGTGGTGCGGAGCTAGTGAATAAGCTTAAAAAATACGTTGAAACGGTTGGAATTGATTTTTCCATTGTCAAGAAATATCTGCCATTGTATCCGGATCGTGTATACAGAAATATTTATGATGGAGGTTTGATGGGTGAGTTGGTATAAAGAGTATAAAGAGGAGTGGACGGAAATCATTGAAACCGTTGCTGCAGAAGAACAATCCGGCAGCGCAGCCGGAACACGATATTCCTGCGATGCTTAAGGAAATCATTAGCAGTCGTTTTTACGAATCTGACTATAACAATATTACAAAGAAACTTCTGTATGAAGATGTAAGCTATGAAGAAGCCATTTCCAAGGGAATTGCACAAATAGCGTATATGGATATTTTTAAATATAAAAAATAATCGTAAGATATATATTCAAAAGATAACTAATAGTCATGAGGGCGTATAGACCGGTGGTTTATACGTCTTTTCTTTTGCCTGATGATGAGAGAGCCTATGCAGATATTATTGGGAGAACTGCAACGGAACTGTAACGTTGCGGTTCTTTTTTGACCTTGAATTCTTCGAAGCATTTTTCGAATAATTTGTTGAAAAAGTGACCTGGAATAATTATAATAAAGTTAAGAAACGGAGGTGATATTATGCCAACAATTGCACCTATTTCTGAATTGCGCAATTATGGACAGGTCTTGGATAAAGTTGAAGCGGGTAAACCGGTTTACCTGACTAAAAATGGTCGAGGCGTGTATAGCATACATAGTATAGAGGATGACGAAATTTTTGACAAAGCAAGGGCTATGGTTAAACTCGTCAGTGAACTCAATGCGGGATTCGCTTCTGGAGAAGAGGAAGGATGGATTAGCGACGATGAGGTCGCTGAACATTTTAAAAACAGGCGTAGGAGACTAGAAGGCTGAGATGGATTATGAAATAGTTTACTCGCCGATAGCTTTAGCTGATATGGATCAGGCGTGGGATGAAGTTTATGAAGCTTCTGCTGATTTTGACATTGCTGATAAGTATATTGCCGATTTAAGAAAAAAGCTAAAGAATGACAGTAAACGGCCTAAAACTGGTGAACGCCTGTATTACGATGATATTTTTACCGGTATTTATTATGTTACCCACAAGAAGTACAGCGCTTTTTATAGGATCAGGGCTGGTCGCATTGAAGTGGGAAGAGTCTTATATAATAGGAGTGCGTACATTAGTCTCGTTATAAAATCTATGAATGAAGAATAAATATAGATGCTTTTTGATTTATAAAGGGTGTAGCTCACGTTAACTACACTCTTTTTTGATGGATTAAACTAGCCGTCTCATATAGCGTCGAAGTACTTTTTTGCATATAATTAGGGGAGTTAAAAGTATATGAAGAAAGTATTGATTTTATTGGGGGATATTTACAATGACATTATGGAGGGAGAACAATGATCAAAATTTACGGAATGCCTACATGTCCCTACTGCGATTACATTCATGAGCAGATAATAGGGCGTGAGAATGAATAAAAGAGTAATGACTGAGGAGACCATTAAGTGAAAAGAAGATATTTAGCCCTGGGGATGCTTACGCTAGCCATGGTATTGACGGGCTGTGGATCTAAAACTGAATCGGATGTAACAATTATCGGTGGGGCTGATGGACCGACATCTGTTTTTCTTGCGCCCAAGAACGAAAAAGACAGTTACACGCAGATTGATCAGGAAACAGCAAAGCTGATGATGGATCTTAATGATGGCCATGTGATTGTGGATGTCAGGCGCCAGGATGAGTATGATGAAGGGCACATTCCAGGAGCTATATGTATCCCTAATGAAAGCATTACTGATTCTATGCCATCGGAACTTCCTGATTTTGAACAGATAATTCTTGTTTATTGCAGGAGTGGAAGGCGCAGCAAAGAGGCAGCACAGAAACTTTTTGATATGGGATATATCAATGTCTTTGAGTTTGGTGGAATTATCGACTGGACTGGAGAAGTTATTACAGAGGAGGCAAACTGTAATGGTCATTGCTGTTAGCGCATGCCTTTTAGGTGAGAACTGCAAATATAACGGTGGAAATAACTACAGCGAGAAGGTTGGGGCTTTCTGTGAAAAACATGAAGTGATTCCTATATGCCCGGAGGTAATGGGAGGTCTTCCTACACCAAGAGTTCCTGCTGAGATAGTGAACGGAGTTGTTACCAATAAAGAAGGCAAGATTGTTGATAAAGAGTTCAGATCCGGAGCAGAGGCGGCCTTTAAGAAGATAATGGATGCCGGCGCTGAAGTTTGTATTCTTCAGTCAAGAAGTCCAAGCTGCGGAGTAAATGAGGTTTACGATGGTTCTTTTAACGGAAAGAAGATCCCAGGCAGGGGAGTGTTTGCGCAGCTGGTTAGTGAAACTTCAATTAAGATGATTGATGTGGAGGACTTGGACTGAGGTTTATGTGGAAGATAAAGCAGATATTTGATGGAGATTATGGCTGCGAGGAATTACAGCCGGGACAGAAACCTAAGGTATCGGTTACTCTTATGGATGATGCGGGGAATGAGAAACTTGTGTCAGTTGAAGATGAATTGCTTATGGAAAATGGGCTGGATATTGGCTCTGAGTGGCCATTAAAGGTGTGAGATATGAAGAAGGTTAGAATCACGGTTAAGAAGATTTCCAAGTATGAGGATCTTATGGCAGAATATGAAAATCCGATAGAACATGCCTGTTCAATGGAACTTGGGCAGACTTTTGTCTGCAATGGATGGGAAAGACCGGAAGGTTTCTGTGAAAGCGCCTGGGAGACAGTTTCGCCTTTTGTAATGACTTTAGCCCATGGCGGAGAAAACTTCTATGATGGCTGGATGAAGAATCCTAAGTCTGCGATGATTTCATGTAATGACGGATTCAGGCCAGTGAGTTTCTTGATTGAGACGATGGATGAGGATAGTGAGTAATGGTAAAAAAATGTTTTTAGGATGCTAACGCCTGTGAAAATAATAGGGCGGACATCAACAATTACGAATGCATTTGTGGAGGACTAAATGCCTTTTCAAATTATCAGAAATGATATTACAAAAGTAAAAGCAGACGCCATAGTAAACACAGCGAACCCTGATGTTGCGATCGGGGCTGGCGTTGATTCTGCTATATATAAAGCTGCGGGGGAAGAGAAGCTTCTTGCTGCCAGGGGCAAGATTGGACGACTTGATCCTGGAGAAGTGGGAATCACTCCTGCTTTTAATCTTGGTGTTAAATACATCATACATGCCAGTGGACCATGGTGGGACGGCGGAGATCATGGTGAAGCAGAGCTTTTGAAGGCTTGCTATGACAAATCTCTGGAGCTGGCATATAAGCATAAGTGTAAGTCCATTGCTTTCCCACTAGCCAGCATCATGGGAATACCAAGAAAGTGTTGGATGCAATTATTGATTATGACAAGGACGTTACAGAGTAATGTTAGCGGGGGATAAATGATATGTGGTTTTTGTTTGCAATTCTATCAGCAGTGTTTGCTGCACTGACATCAATACTTGCCAAGGTCGGCATTGAGGGAGTTGATTCTAATCTGGCTACAGCGATAAGGACCTGTGTTGTGGTGGTAATGGCCTGGGTTATGGTGTTTATAACAAGTGCTCAGGGCGGTATAAGTTCGATCAGTAGAAAGAGCTGGATCTTTTTGATTCTGTCAGGACTTGCTACAGGAGCGTCATGGCTGTGCTATTACAAAGCGCTGCAGATGGGTGAAGCTTCAAAAGTAGTGCCTATTGATAAGCTGAGTGTAGTAATCACGCTGGTGCTGGCATTTGTCTTTTTACATGAGGAGTTTACGGCGAAGTCTTTGATCGGATGTGTGCTTATTGGAGCAGGGACACTGATAATGGTAATTTGATGGAGGAGAATGACATGCAGGGGAAATATCCGGTAATAACATTGTGCGGAAGCACTAGGTTTAAAGATCAGTTCATGGAAGCACAGAAGAGGCTTACTCTTGAAGGCAACATTGTCATCAGCGTAGGCTTGTTTGGTCATTCCGGAGATCAGGAAGTCTGGGAAAACATGGACGAGGGAACGCTTACTAAGACAAAAGAGATGCTAGACGACATGCACAAGAGGAAAATCGATATGGCAGATTCCATATATGTAATCAACGTTGGAGGCTATGTGGGAACTAGCACTAAGAGTGAGATTGAATACGCGATAGCACACGGTAAAGAGGTCAGATACCTGGAAGAACCATAACTCATATACAGGATAAGGGGGCTTTATGAGTAGATTAAAAGACTTAAGACAGTATGTTGATAAGAAGCTTAACAAGATGGAAGACGAGGATAAAAGGACAAGTGCAATAGCGCATCTTTATGGCGTATCTCTTGCTGCGCAGATGATTGCCAAGAAAAGGGGCCTGGATCCGGAGCTTGCGGCTATGGCTGCCATGCTTCATGACATGCATGCTTATAAGACCGGCTCTTATGACGACCATGCTCATCTTGGTGC
>NZ_FOXO01000063.1 GCF_900115735.1 Butyrivibrio proteoclasticus | reverse complement strand
CAATGCTCATTGCTTTTTGGAATTTTTCAGGGTTGCATTACTGTTTATTTGTCAAGGTGCAGGAGCTTGAAATCCGCTCCACTGCTGCATTTGCAGTGCCTTGTGTTTCGCAGCTGCATCAGCAACGAATACAAATATATCACCCGGGTACTTAAGTGTCAACACCTTTTTTAAATTTTTTTGGCCTTTTTTAGGCTTTGTCATTTTTACGTTTCACTTTAAAGAATATATGGAATATATATTGTTAAAATCAGCCTAGTACAAAAACAGAAACCAGCTAGTAAATAACTGGTTTCCGGCTATGTTTTTGCCACTTAAATTTTCAACCAGCTTTACTACTGAAAAATTTATGCTTTAAAAACAGAATTTTTTATATTTTCCGGCTCACAGGTATTGCAATGTGCCTTTTCAAAGAAGAAAAGTGAATGATTCATACTTGAAAGTGCATCCAATTTCCCCTCGTTTATCATCATTTTTGTTTTCAAAATTTTCATTCCCATTTCCATAGCTGTCATTTTCTGTTCTCCTCTCTAAATATATTTTCATCATACTTACAATTATTAATACGATGATAAGGAACAGGCGGCAAAAAAATTTCAATTATTTTTCCGAACAGTGAAAATGGTATTCTTATCAAACAGATCAATAGCAAAGGCCATCTTAAAATAGAACGGCATATTATCATAAGCTTCAAAGCTGGTACGCTCCAAAAACTCTTCAACAGATATTTCTTCTATATATCCATAGGGATTAGCAACTGTTATATTATCATTCTGAATGTCCATGCCAATAAGAAGCGAATAGTGAAGAGTCCAATCATCTCCGTATTTAGCTGCCCACTCAAATGGTACCGGTATCCCCTCGGACAAAGTCTCATACGCAGCTTCGATCAATTCAGTATTAGTCAGATATCTGTGGATAGTAGTTGTATACCCTGGAAATCTTTTATTCATCTCTTCTGCAAATTTAGGTCCGTTCGAAGTCACGACCTTCCCATATTCATTAAAAAGAGTCTCTTCGGTTATATCTCCTCCATCCCATTTGGAAAACATCTCTATACATGCGTATCCGCACGATATCTTTTGAGTTATAACATCAATGCCTTCAATATAAACAGGCCTGTTGTACTTTGTATTTACATATATAGAAGAATAATCTTCAAGAATATTGTTTGTCCTTATCCCCAACCTTATAAATGCTCCTGCCAAAAAAACTACTACAACTATCAGTATTGCCGCTAAACATTGAACTACTTTTTTCATATACATATTTTCCCCAACTTTTTTTCTATACTATATGAAGAAAGAAAACAGCACACAACCTAAATTGTGTGCTGTTAGCCACTTGTATCATTCAGAATATTTATATCTCTTCATAATCTGGCCAGATATTATACAGATGGTCGTTCCTGTCACGCCAAGAATAAACATCATCATCGCTGCGCCTGCTCCCTTTCCACTTCCGAAAAGAAAAGTCCAGAAGGGATCATCACTTTTAAGTACCATAAAGGGTTCGCAGATCTTGTCTACAAAGAGTCCTCCAAGGGAAAGACCAATGGGAATGGTAAAGAACTGCAGAGTATTCCTGCAAGCATATACTCTTCCCTGAAGCTCTATTGGAATGACATTGCGCATTATAACATTCTGGTTGGCTGCCATAAGTGGTACGAACACCCATCCTATTATCTGAGCAACACACCATAATACCGGGTTTCTGGCAAAGGCCAGTAAAAAATTCTCTATTCCTAGCGCAAAAAGCATCGTGAGATATATAACCTTTACTCTATCCTTGGGTTTGGGCAGGATCATTGGAAGAAAGCTTCCTGCTACCATAGCCAGCCCCGAGCATGCTGTTACAATTCCATACACATTGTTACCTTTTTGAGGTATAACAAGAGCCGGAAGCACAGCATCAAAAGCTGAAGCTGTCAGGTTAACCCCCGCCATGAACAGTATTACAGTAAGTATCAGTGGAGTATCTTTTAGGAATCTTAGCCCTTCCTTTGCCAGTTTGATAACATTTTCATCCTTGCCTGCTCCATCTTGAATCTCAGGCAATTTTATATAGAACAATAATGCCACAAATGCAATGGCAAAAGTCAGAAGATCTACAGCAATAACCGTTTCAAGGCCAGCCAATCCATAAACCGCTGCAGCTATGAGCGGGTTACCGATTGAAATGAGCGAACGTGACAATTGCTGAAAACCACTGGTCTTCTGATAATGCTCTTTTGGAACAATAAGCGAATATGTCACTTCTGACGCAGGCTGCTGAACAGTGTTCATGAGACCTGAAAAGGCATTGATGGCGTATAAATGCCACATTGACAGAGTATCAGTTTTGTATAATACAAATACAGCAACAGTCGTAAGCGCCGCTAAAAAGTCGCATATGAGCATGGTTTTCTTTTTATCAAATTTGTCTGTTATTGCTCCGGCAAAAATGCTCATAATTACATATGGTGCATATGTGCAGATTCTTAGCGCTGCTGTACTCAGCGCAGATCCTGTCTTTTCATACATCCACAGCGTCAGCGCGAATCCCGTTATTGCACTACCTAGCTGTGACAAACTCTGTGTGAGCCAGATTATGTAAAAATCTCTTAATTCCTTTATTCTGTTTTTCATTGTTATTTATCCTCCATACAAATAATTTTATCTGCATGGAGCATATGCAATGCAATTGATCATGCCCTTCCTCTCTTCTTTGCTTCTATCATTCAAAAACATTTTTCCTTATTTTTATATGTTTTATAGTAACTATACGCTTTGCAATATAAAAAAGACACCTTGCACTTATCTGGAGTCTTTTTACACAGACTCTTACTATATTAGTGTATATTATTTTATATGAAAATATCAATCTCGGAAGATGATCTTACCTGTTACATGATCCATTCCATCAACTATTGCAAGAGATTCGAGCTTGTAGCCTAAGTTTCTGATTATCTGTCCACCAGGCTGGAAGCCCTTTTCTATAGCTATACCAATACCTGCCACAGTAGCGTTGGCATTATTTATTATGGATATAAGTCCTTGCAAAGCACAGCCGTTTGCCAGGAAATCATCAATAATAAGAACCTTATCATTCTCATCAAGGAACTTCTTTGATACGATCACTTGATTCTTATTTTTATGGGTAAAAGATTCTACTTCAGCAGTGTACATTTCGCCATCAAGATTGACACTCTGCGTTTTTTTTGCAAATACCACAGGAACATTAAAATATCTTGCTGCCACGCAGGCAATACTGTGTGTGTTCCCGAAGGAAGATACAAGTATAAAATGTAGAGCCCTCCGAAAAGTATTGATGAAAAAATGCCTACATCAGGTTTCCATATCGTAAAAATAACATTGCCCTTAAGCTGACGGTCAGAAATGAATATAACAATCCCATCAAAAGAGAACCTGTCAGTGCACAGATAAGAGGAATAAAAATAGCAAGGAAACCATTTAACTCTCCTGACGCAACAGACTGTTCATAGAAAAAAAATCCTATTACACCGCTTATTGCGCCGACGTACATAAATAACCCACCTCCAGTCCATATCGTCTTAGTACAAAGGCAATTATGCATACGACGATAATTTGTCCTAATACTCCGACCAAATAGAGCGTCAGTGCCTTTTTGTTATTCATACCATTCCTTTTTATCTTCCGATTGAACTAAGTCGTCTTACAGAAATCAATTATTTCTTGTTTCCTGGGCTCTACATTCTCTTTATACTCAATTGATGTTAGGCCAAGATGACCTGCGCATTCAATA
>NZ_FOXO01000059.1 GCF_900115735.1 Butyrivibrio proteoclasticus | reverse complement strand
AGAGATCAATGAAAATAGCAGACTTACAGTATCATGGTCAATCAATACTCTCGATGAAGAGTTTAAAGATGATATGGATGCGGCAGTAAGCATAGAAAGAAGGCTTGCTGCAATGAAAGAGGTATATGCGGCAGGCATTCGTACAATTTGCTTCATTTCACCCGTTTTCCCGGGGATTACGGATATAGAAGCAATAATAGACAGGACAAAAGATCAGTGTGACCTTGTATGGCTTGAGAATCTGAATCTTCGCGGAGGTTTTAAGGCAGATATCATGAAATACATTTCCGATAAACATCCGGATCTGGTGTCGTTGTATGACGAAATTTATAACAAAAAGAACCGCAGCTATTTTGAAGCGCTGGAAAAGAAAGCAGAAGAGCTGGCTAAAAAGTATGATTGCAGGTTTGTTGATAATGAAACTCCGTATGAGAGAGTAGAGAAAGGACATCCAACAATCGTAGATTACTTTTACCACGAAGAAGTAAGAGGAACTGCCAATAGTGGAAAGAGAAATGTAATACATAATCCTTGATGGAAGAATAAACCGGAAGTTAATCGCACAAATTCCAGTTGCGGAGGTAAAGATGGTAATAATTATAACGGGAGCATCCCATGTCGGGAAAACGATTCTGGCACAACGGATGCTTGAGAAATACAAATACCCTTATTTTTCAATTGACCATTTGAAAATGGGACTTATTCGTAGCGGCATTACTGATTTCACCCCAGAAGACGATGATGAACTTACAGACTATCTTTGGCCAATCGTTCGAGAGATAATAAAGACTGCTATTGAGAATGAGCAGAACCTTATTGTTGAAGGCTGCTATATACCTTTTGATTGGAGGAATAGTTTTGGGGAGCAGTATCTTCAGTCGATAAGATTCATCTGCCTTGCTATGTCAGATGAATATATAGATTCGCATTTTGAAGAAATAAAATCACATGGCTCTGATATCGAAACAAGGCTTGATGATTCTAATTGTTCAGATGAGCAACTTAAACAAGATAACCACCAAATCATAGAGGGGTACCAATCTAACGGAGAACAGATCACTCTAATCACAGAAAGCTTCGATGATTCGATAAGGGGAGTATTGGATTAGCAAATTTGAAATAAACCATTTATCTACCACTTATGACATATTTTACTGTAAAAAACAAACAAAACTATTATATTATTGTATAGGTGTATATCATTGTTTTGTAGATTTTATTTAAAAAAACAAAACATTACAGAGCCAGTAATAGTAGGGGGTTCTGGGTCAAAATAATTTTGCTTAAAAATTTTTCGACCGAAGCATTGTTTTAATATGCTTCGGTTTTTATGAACAAAACCAAAAAAATTTTTTTGACGAAAAATCCAAAAAATGAACAAAACCCTATCTTGTTCAAATAACATTGCAATATGGGAAAAGGTCTCTAATCAATCGAAATGATTAGGGGCGTGTCGTTTTTATGTGGTTATGTCAAACAAACGGTTTGCTGTTGTATAATGGAAGTAAAGGAAACAAATAGCCATAAATCTTAACCGAACGTAAATCAACATGGAAGATTATTATGTCGTATTGATTGGGTTCAGGAGGATTAAACATGAATTTCCCAGCGAGATTTTATTTTGATAAAAGAACACAAGAAATACTGGAAAGTCTTACCATCCCGTTTGCGGTTTATCAATATATTGATAAACGGGTGGTGACAGTTGCGCTCTCAAAAGGATTCTGTGATGAATTTGGATTCAAATGTTTAGAAGACGCATATGCAGCCATGGATAATGATATGTATCGCGCCACCCATCCTGATGATAAGACCAGGGTTGCAGATGCTGCTTATCGTTTTGCCGCTTTTGATATTCCGTATGACATTGTATATCGTACCCGCACTTTAAAAGATCCAGACTATATCATCCTGCATGCATATGGAAAGAGCATCTATCCGAAACCGGATGTGCGCTTATGTCTGACCTGGTATGCCAACGAGGGACATTTCTCAAATGAACAGGGAACTTATGAAAGTGTCCTCAATCAGACTTTAAGACGTTTTCTTGAGGAAGACAATCAGTATCGTGGTGCCTACTATGATTATATGACGAGACTTCCAAATACGGTTTATTTCTATGAACTGGCTGAAGCGGGCTGTAAAAAGATGCAGGAACAAAATATCGATTCCGCGATACTATTTTTTGATCTGACCGGCTTAAAGCGTTTTAACCGCTGGCATGGATTTGAAGAGGGAAATCGTTTGATCTGTGCTGTGGCAGATATTCTTGCCAAGCATTTTAGCAGCGAAAGCTGTGGCCGTTTTGCCCAGGATCATTTTGCCGCATTTGCTCCGGAAGAGGGATTGAAAGAGCATCTTGACGCAGTGATAGCAGAGTGTGCAAAAGTTAACGATGGAAAAAACCTTCCTGTGCGCATCGGTATTTATCCAAACCGGATTGAATCAGTACAAATCAGTACTGCCTGTGATCGTGCCCAGATGGCAGCTAATGTCCGAAAAAAGAACAATGAATCCTACTATGCGCTTTTTGACCTGGATATGATGTCTGAGGAGAAAAAACGCCAGAGTATCATAGACAATATTGATGAAGCCATCGAAGAAAAATGGATCAAAGTGTATTATCAGCCAATCGTCCGAACAACCAACGGCAAGGTTTGCAGTGTTGAGGCACTGGCACGATGGGATGACCCGGTGCTGGGGATGTTATCGCCCGCAGCATTTATTCCGGTTCTTGAGGATACCGGTCTGATCCATAAACTGGATATGTGTGTGGTGAGACAGGTTCTGGAAAATCTGAAATCAAACAAGAAGCTCTATAATCAAAATGTTCCTGTTTCTATAAATTTTTCCCGTGCTGATTTTGAAGCTTGCGATCTTGTTAAAGAGATCTGTACCCTTGTGGATGAAGCCCAAATTGACCGGAAGTTTATCAATATCGAAATAACAGAAAGTATGGTGGGCAGCGATTTCGACTATATGAAAGGACAGATCGAACGTTTCCGCTCACAGGGATTCCAGGTCTGGATGGATGATTTCGGAAGCGGCTACTCGTCACTGGAAGATCTTCAAAGTGTTAAGTTTGACCTGATCAAGTTTGACATGGGTTTTATGAGAAGGCTTGATGATGGAGAAGAAGGAAAAATAATACTGAAAGAGATGATGAAGATGGCGACATCTCTAGGGATTGATACGATCTGTGAAGGCGTTGAAACAGAGCGTCAGGTCCGTTTTCTTCAGGAAATTGCATGTTCTAAACTTCAGGGATATTATTTTATGAAGCCGGTTCCACCTGAACAGATAGTAGAAATACAAAACGGGTTCGAAGATTTTGATCAATCCGAATACTATGAAACATTGGGAAGTGTCAATCTCTTTGATCTTTCATTTCTTTCCAACTTGGATGAAAGTGTCATAAAGAATACCTTTGATACAGTTCCAATTGGTATTATGGAAATTAACAGAAGCGGTGAAAAAGTAAGGTATGTACGCACCAATCAGTCCTTTAGAGTTTTTATGAAACGTGCTTTCGGATTTGACCTGTCAAATCCGGAAACAGAATATCCGGTTCCGAAGGAAGGCCCCGGATCTTCATTTATGAAGGCTATTGAGCAGTGCCGGAACAATGGCAATCGAGCATTTGTAGATGAAGAAGTTAAAGACGGTTCAATAGCCCGCTCATTTGTAAGGATAATCGCTGAGAACAGTGTAACAGGAGTGGAGGCGGTTGCTATTGGTGTTCTTTCCATAACGGAACCTAATGAAAGCACCACCTATGCGGATATAGCTAGAGCACTTGCGGCTGACTATTATAATCTGTATGTGATCGACCTAGATACAAACGACTACACAGAGTATTATTCGAAGGTCGGCGGCGAGGAAATGACAATAGTACGTCATGGCAAGGAATTTTTTGAATCTGCCAGACGAGATACAATGACTCGAATCTATGAGGAGGACAGGGAGCCATTCCTTAAATTATTCACCAAAGAGAATGTTCTACATGATCTGGATGCCCAGGGTGTATTTACGACCACATACCGGCTGATCGATACAGGAACACCGGTATACGTCAATATGAAGATCACAAAGATGAGGGGAGGAAATCGCATAATTCTTGGTATCAGTATCATTGACTCTCATATGAAACAGAAAGAATCATAATATTTATAGGCAGATATCATGGTTTTGTAGATTTTATATATTATGAACAAAACTCCTTGAACCCAGTAATTATAAGGGTTTATAGGTTCAATTCAAAATGTTCATTATTTTTTGGTTTTGAATTTCAAAAACAGAACACCGCTAAAACCAAAAAATTTTTTTGAGAAAAAAACCAAAAAATGAACAAAACCCTATCTTGTTCAAATAACATTGCAATATGGGAAACAGGGGAGAGTTTGAAATTTTTTCTGTAAATATGGGTATTCTATGATAATTTAGATTTATGAGGGAGCAATCAGACTGGTTGCTTCCTTTTTTTGACTATATATTTATTAAAAGCTACCGTGAAGAAATCCGTGAGTCCATTGATATCTGTATGGAACAAAAGCCCAAGGATATGGAAGAACTTATAAAGCTTCTCCAGGAAATGGACTACGAAATAAAACGCGGTAAATATGTTTCTCTTAAGGGTAGAGATCAAAAGAATTTCTTGCGAATGCGCTCCCTTGGAGCCGGTTACAGAGAAGAGGATCTGGAAAAAGTCTTTTCCGGGGAAAGTGCATTTACACCTGATCCGAAGCAACAGCGTAATGACGAAAATGTTTATGTTAAACCTGAGCCAAATGTGGATATGCTTCTTGATATCCAGGCTATGATAGCCAAGGGAAAAGGACCAGGCTATGAACGCTGGGCTAAGGTTCATAACATAAAGCAGATGGCACAGACGCTTCTTTTTCTGGAAGAACATGGTCTCAGAGATTATGATGAACTTGCTGAAAAAGCCAAGGCTACATCAGAGAGATTTGGAGAAATTACTGAGAAGCAGAAAGCTCTTGAGGCAAGGCTTGTTGAGATAGCTGCGCTGAAAAAGCATATCATCAACTATTCCAAGACCAAGGATGTTTATGCCGAATATCGCAAGAGCGGTTATAGCAAAAAGTTCTTTGAAGAGCACAGGGAAGCTATCACTCTTTGCAAAGCTGCTAAGGAAGCTTTCTCCAAGATCGAGGGTAAACTTCCTAAGATCAAAGAACTGAATCAGGAATACAGCGAAGTCCTTCAGGAAAAGAAACGGACCTATGCCGAGTACCGGCAGGCAAAGCAGGAAATGAAAGATATACAGATGGCAAAATACAATGTAGATCTATTCCTCAAATTTGAGGAACAGAAAGAGCAGGCTGAAAAGCAGAAGACAACTGAACAGATTCGATAAGAATTAGGGAGATTTCATTGTGATGACACAGTGGAGTCTCCCTCTTTTTTGCGTTAAACAACGAGTCAGGTAGCTGTGCCGGATTCATGTTTACATGAAATCCGGTGCAGATATTTGACGAGTGTACCGACATGAGCAAGTAGACCGATAGGTCGGATTGCGAATGCCGGTCAGATTGTTAGAGTGCGTAGCACGAAGCAATCTGAGTTTAACGTATTAGCATCAATTCATGATGCGTAGCTCCGAGTGATAACGAGGTTCAGGGGGATTGGGGGAATGACCACCAACAAGCAAAAACGCGCCGAGGGTCCTCGGTGCCCTGCTTGCGAAAAAGTGAAATGCCCATATCCGGGCTGGAAAAATCAGTGTACTTTTTAATGGACATATCATGTGGGCATAATAGAGTAGTGATTAAAAGATATGGTAACAAGGATGGTTATTATAAGGTGTCCGGAAGAGTCGGAGAGGCTTTTTCAGATGGAAAGAAGCTCTTTTGATGGACAACAATTTACAATAATGAAAAAGCTGAGGGCTCAACCTTCAGCTTTTTCTATTTCTTTAATATATTCAAAGCCGAAAAGTTCAATCTGATCCAAGACCTTCCTGAATTTTTCGCCCATTTCGCTAAGACTATATTCAACTCTGGGAGGAACTTCGGCATATACCTTTCTGGTTATCAGTTTGTCATTTTCCAATTGTCTTAACTGTCTGGTCAGCATAGCTCTGGTGATGTCCGGAATATTCCTTTCAAGTTCGTTAAAACG
>NZ_FOXO01000060.1 GCF_900115735.1 Butyrivibrio proteoclasticus | reverse complement strand
TGACAGCACATGTATCCGTTGTATTTACCCGGTATATGATGCTCGCTGTTGAGAATCGTGAAGCAGAAGATCCAAGAACCCTTGGAGAACTGTTTACATATCTTGTAGAGGAAATGGCAGATGTTACATTTGTCCATGCATTCACTCTGATTATGAAAATGTTCTCAGATATGATGACTGAAAAATTCGATCTTGACGAAGAAGAAATCTCAACTATGATCGATACCTTCATATCTGCACTTACCCCCGCCATGCAGCGTCAACTAAGGGCTGCATGATGGTACTTTTTTGCCATTTTTTATTGAATTTTCAAGGTACAAACGCTATTTTTTTACTGCGAAGTTTCAGTTAATAACACTAAAAGCCAACCATGGAACAAACAGCCCCCTAATTTTCTTCATAAAAAACTGAGTAAATCCATTTTTATGAAAATATACATAGCCGGAAACAAAGAAAAAAGCGTTAAGGAAAAAAGGACTATAAAATATTCTTAATACTTCTGTCCTCGATTCTAAATGGCTTAACATAACCCACATAATAGAAGTGCCACTAATTCAAGTATAATTTAAGCATATATTTTACATCGCATTAGACCTTAATCAATCCACATAAAACAGTGTACTGACACGTTAACAAATAACCAAAGTCGCTTTATGCCTCAAAGGGCAGGAGCGTCAGCCTCTGGCTTCCTTTTAGAACAGTTTCCAGATGTAGTTATGCATTCCGATGCTCATCCACTTCTTCAGCTCTGCACTAAGCTCTACCTGTATGCTATCGACATACTTTCCCCACGCCGGATGGGAATACTGTTTTTCTCTTACCTGCGCTACTACAGTCTCTACTTCCTCTGCTCCAGCAGCCTTAGGCATTACTGTCTTCTGATAGCGCACAAGTTCCAGCATATCTCTTTTGTTCCATCTTGTTTGAATTCTGATAGTTAAGCCATAATGCCCTTAAAGTTTCATCACCTCTCATGTCTTCACATATTTCTTTCCAATCTTTAAGTTCTTCCTCAGAGCCTCGCTTTCTAGCAGTTCTGTGAATTGCCTCTTTCACGATGCATCTGGTGGCAAATGTATGTCTGAGTGCATGCATACTAAATGGCTTTATCCCTGCCTTGTCACAGATCTTATACAGGTTGGTACCAATCAGCCCAAAGAAATCTCTATAAGCCGTTCAACAGAGCAATTCCATTCACAAACATATTCTCAGGTAGCACCCTGCGGTAAAATTCCCGGTATAGATTCCAAAGCACATCATGATCCTCACTTTTGTGCTGTCCCAACCTTATGATCCTAAATGGAACTCCTAAGCACTTTACTCTGAGTCCGGTATCTGTGCATCCATTCCTAAAGTAGAAGTTCATACGTCTTGTCTGGATATCTTTTGATGCTGCATCTGTAGCATGATCAGGGTCCTCAATTTCTATTATCACATTTTCCGCATCTTTCAAATAGTCGGCTAGAAGCTGAACCATTTCACTTCCTGCTCCATTGTTCCTCGAATCCGAGTTTACAGCAAGATAATCTACAAGGTAGTCATTCCCAATTTTAACCAGAAACGTATATCCAACAATACTTGAATCATCAAATAACCCCAATGGCTCATATATATTATTATCAATAGCTTTCAATATCACTTTCAGTGGCTTAAGCTCAGCCTTAGGGAAATCTATAGTCATGTTATTCTTATAGATATCTTCTACCTGCGCTTTAGTAAGTTGTTCTAGTCTCATGAAAATCTCCTTCATTCCCACTTTTTCCACACATCAGGCTGATAGCCAAGTGTAGACTGTTTTCCATTTCTCACCACTGGCGTCTTAATGATCTGCTGCAACTCAAGCAGCTTCTCAAGCTTATCCTCGTCAGCAATATATTGGAAAAGAGCTACTACATCCTTGTCCTTTGCATCTGGATTCACCAGATTGGCGATTCCACCATTTGCTGAAGCAACTGATGTAAGTTCACCCTTACTCATCCCTTTTTCCTTCATAATTCTCGACATACTCTAAACATATATCAACCATGTCTGCTTGAAGTTCAGAAAAATAATCTTCAAACACATTTGTTTTTTTCTTCTTAAAAAACATATAAAAATCCTCCTATAGTCTCATTTAAACCTTTGTCAAGATCTTTACATATCAACAAGCCAACAGTTACAGACGATATCTCTGTTTTTCAATTCCAACAGTCGTTTTATCCGAGTGCCCTGATAACAGCATAGTCTCATCAGGCAAGGTAAATATCTTGTCAATTATGCTATCCTGAAGATCCCTGAGATTGCCACCTGGATATTTATAGTTGCCGATGCATCCTCTAAAGATTGTATCTCCTACAAAGGCAACATGATCCGTTTCTGAATATAAAGTAATCGAATCCGTCGTGTGTCCCGGAGTGTATATAACCCTTAGCTTAAAATCCGGATTTGCTCCAAGTGCCAGAATATCACCATCACTGGCATACTGTACGCCCTCTATGGTTATAGAGGAGCCGCATTGCGCAGAAAGATTCATATAGTCATTAAGCAGATACTGATCTGAATTTATATGAGCAATGACCGGGATTCCAAGAACACCTCTGATCTCATTTAACGCCCCGGTATGATCAAAATGACCGTGGGTAAGCAATATCTTTTCGATATTCCACCCCTTATCAGATATAAGTTTTAAAAGCTTTTTAGGTTCTGCGCCTGGATCAATCAGGAACCCGTGCTTTGTTTCATCATCAATATAGAAATAGCAGTTTTCATCAAAATAGCCTCTTACCGGAACTTCTACAATCATATCTTTATCCTATCCTGCAGCCATCTGGACCACATGTCATTCCCTGTGACTCGTCTACTTTACTGCTTTCTTTTTCCATCGCTTTTAGTAGCGCCGACTTCATATACTCAGCAGGCTGTGCTCCTTGCAAAGCATAATCACAGATTATAAAACATGGTACTGCATGGATTCCATATCTGGATGCTTCTCTTTCATCGAGAACAACCTCATCGTGATATTTATCTGAGTCTAAAACAGCCTTTACTTCACCTGCATCAAATCCACAATCCACAGCAATGCTTAACAATAAATCCTTGTCAGCAAGTTCCTTATTATCTGTGAAATATGCTGCATACAATCTCCGGGTCAGCTTGTCTGTCAGCTCTTTATCGCCCTTTTCCATGGCAAATTTAGTAAGTCTGTGAGCATCCATGGTATTGGTAAAAAGAGTTGTTGCGTATTTGAAGTCAATGCCCTCATCCCTTCCAAGCTGGGAAATATGTTCAATTGTATCTCCTGCCTCTTCCATAGAGATGCCATACTTCTTGGCAAATCTTGTCTGTGTATCACCAGTCGCATGTACTCCGGCATATGGATCAAGCTGAAATGCCTTCATTTCAAATTCAACTTCTTCATCCTTAAACTCCGGCATATCTTTAATAACATTCCTAAGTCTTGTCTCTCCAATATAGCAATAAGGACATGCATAATCTGACCAATATGTAATCTTCATAATGATAACCTCCTTAAATAGAACGTGTTTTATTTGTTTGTGATTGCGATTATATAGAACATGTTCTCATGTATTTTATCCAGGAGATTTATTTAAAATATGTAGCTCCTGAAGATGTACATGTCTACAGCATAGATGAATGCTTTATAGACTGTACTCCTTATCTTCATTTCTATGAAGATGCTGCAAAAATGACAGGCGAATCCCCGGCTCACATCATGGCTATGACCATGATAAGGGATGTCCTTAAGAATACCGGAATCACTGCAACAGTTGGTATAGGAACTAATCTCTATCTTGCCAAGGTTGCCATGGATATAGTAGCCAAGAAGGCTCAGGCAGATAAGAACGGAGTGCGTATAGCTGCACTTACAGAAGATTCCTATAAATATCTGTTATGGGACCACCGACCTCTGACAGACTTCTGGCAGATAGGTAACGGAAAAGCCGGAAGGCTTGAAAGAAATCATATGTACACCATGGGTGATATTGCTCAGCGTACCCAGTGGGATGAGGAATGGTTCTACAAGACCTTTGGCATTGATGCTGAAATACTTATAGACCATGCCTGGGGCATAGAACCTGTAACCATGTATGATATCAAGCACTACAAGACTGACAATCACTCTCTTTCCAACGGGCAGGTACTTCCCAGACCTTATAAGTATGATGAAGCCTGCATTGTCCTTATGGAGATGATCGATATTCTGTGCTGTGATATGTATAAGAAAAACCTCGTATCTTCTACCTTTACCTGGTGGATAAGCTACGATTATAAGAGTCTTGAATACTGCCCTTCCTATGATGGGCGGCTCTCCATCGACTGGTATGGAAGGTTGCATCCTGCTCATTCAAACGGTACTGTGCGTATGCGTGCAGCAACCAACAGTGTACAGCAGGTCACAGACCTTATCATGGCAGATGTGAAAAAGAAAAGTGATCACAGGATTCTATTCCGCAGGCTTGGCATCTGTGCCTGTGATGTAAGAAATGATGAAGGAATATATCAAATGGATCTGTTTACAGATTACGATGCACTAGACAGAGAAAAAAGGCTCCATGCTGCCCTGCTTGAAGTCAGAACAAGATATGGTGCCAATGCACTTCTTAAGGGAACAAATCTCCTTGAAGGTGCAACAACTATAGAGAGAAACAAGCAGATTGGAGGTCACAGAGCTTAAAGCACAGCCTCCGGTCTATTAAGAAACGGAGGAATCAGATGAATAGCGAAAGTTCTGTGTTAGAAATACCTTCCAATTTCAGATACAGGGATGTATTTTTAAAAGGTAAACCAAAGCATGACAAGACTGACAGCTTTTCCATAAAACATCCTGCAATGGATCTTAGAAGACGAGCCAAGATATTCAGTCCCTTTGATGCTCTTAAAGGTTTTAGCGATGAGCTTGCAAAATCCGAGCAAGTGAATGAAGACTACTTTGCCGATAATGGTTATAAAGATATAGAGGAATATCCATAGGAGTTAAAACGATATGTGTACCAGATATGCGCTGGAGAAGGATCTCCCGGAGTTAAAAGATATAATTGAAATAGCTAACCAGTAAATTTGTAGATACCCACGCAAGGCCTCTGATCACTGATGGAGAAGTTCGTCCCACAGATATAGTCCCTGTTATAGCTCCCAATGCCAAAGGAATAAAAAGTGTATTCCCCATGCAATGGGGCTTTATGGCAATAGATGGCAAGCGGAGCCTTTTCAATGCCAGAGTTGAATCAGCCATGGATAAGCCCACCTTCAAGGATGCCTGGAAATCACACAGATGCATCATTCCTGCATCCTATTACTTTGAGTGGGAGCATTTCAAAAGCTCAGACGGCAAGGTAAAGACCGGTGATAAATATGCCATCCAGCCAAGAGGCTGTACTGTAACCTGGCTCTGTGGGCTTTACCGCATCGAAGACGGCTATCCTGTATTTGTGGTTCTCACCAAAGAGCCAACAGCAGAGCTCTCCAAAATCCATGACAGGATGCCACTTATGCTTCCAAAAGAAAGAATAGATGAATGGATAAGCCCTGCATCAGATCCGGCTGAAATTGTTCCGTTTGCTTTATCAGATATGGTTATGGAAAAAGCTGGTGTCTTTTGAGGATCAGTACATCACTGCATCCTCTGCAGTGAATCCACCAATTGAACCTGCCTTGACCTGGATACATGCATAGCTTAACTCTGAATCTTCCGCAGCAAGAAACTGTCTCTTTCCTTCAGGTGAAATTCTAACCACATCACCTTTAGCGATTTCAACATCCTCTCCATCAATTACAGCCTTACCCTTTCCGGAAAGAATAAGATAGATTTCCTCATTATTTTTATGTGAGTGTACAAAGGGAACACCTGCTCCTGCAGGAAGATGATTGATACTTATCTCTGCTCCCGTTAAACCAAGAGCATCATGAAGTTCTGTTCTAGGAGCCTCTGTTACGTTTACTTTTTTGAAATTTGACATTTTTGTTTTCCTC
>NZ_FOXO01000061.1 GCF_900115735.1 Butyrivibrio proteoclasticus | reverse complement strand
TCATCCAATATGCATCCATATAGGAGCCACCAGCATATTTCATGTTATCAGGGAATGTACCAAACTTCTCAAATCCCAACTTCTCATACATAGCAATGGCATCCTTATTCTCTGCCATAACTTCAAGCTCTGCCTGCTCATAGCCTATGTTCTTCGCAACATCAAGTACAGTCTGAAGCATAGCTTTCCCTATACCGCATCCACAGAATTCTTTGTATAGAGCAATTGCAACATCACACCTGTGGCTGTACCTCTTATATGGTGCAATGCTCATAAGGGAGCAATTACCGATATGCTTACCATCAATAAAGGCAACAAGCATAAGCTCACGCTCTGCATCTATTTTAGCCTGAATGAATTGATTCTCTTGTTCCTCTGTAATTGTGATTTCTTCAGGTTCTCTGATCAGATAAGGAGTCTCGGCACTAGTCGTTTTCAGATACTCTATAAGAGCCGCTGAATCTTCCGGTCTTGCATTTCTCAGTATTACAGTTCTGCCAAGTTTATCCTTAATAGAAATTTCCCCAAATTCCATAATTGCCCTCCAACAAAAACATATTTTTACTATAACAGAAAAAGAGCCATTTAACAGTAAATCATCCTGTCAAACGGCAATTTTTCTGACCTTATCCTCCGCTTCGGACAGCTGCACCATACGTTTACAATCTACTCATCATCCTCAAATCAATAATGGAACAACAGACAGGTATTCATATCCCCTTTTTTTAGAATACCCTGCTTTATGCCTCGCCAATCAAAAGGTGCAGATCATCCTCCACCGTTCCGATACCCGCGATGCCAAAGTTCTCCACCAGCACATTCGCCACGTTCGGAGACAGGAATGCCGGGAGTGTCGGTCCCAGATGGATATTCTTTACCCCAAGATACAGCAGGGCAAGAAGTACGATAACTGCCTTCTGTTCATACCATGCAATATTGAATACCAGTGGAAGGTCGTTGATATCATCCAGTCCAAAAATTTCCTTTAATTTCAGTGCAATGAGCACTAGGGAATAGGAATCATTGCACTGCCCGGCATCCAATATCCTCGGTATGCCGCCAATATCGCCAAGTTCCAGCTTATTATACTTATATTTTGCGCATCCCGCAGTCAGGATGACCACGTCTTTCGGAAGTCTCTCTGCAAATTCTTTGTAATACTCCCTTGCTTTCTGGCGTCCGTCACAGCCTGCCATAACAACGAACTTACGGATTGCGCCGGTCTTTACTGCATCCACAACTTTATCTGCCAAAGTGAATAGCTGCTCATGGGCAAAGCCGCCAATGATGGTGCCAGACTCAATCTGCGTCGGTGCAGGGCATCCTTTCGCCTGCTCGATGATTTTTGAGAAATCCTTCACCTCGCCGTATGCCCCATCGATATGTCTGCACCCGGGAACTCCCGTTGCCCCGGTCGTCCAGAGACGGTCTTTGTAACTCTCCGCAGGAGGAACCACACAGTTCGTGGTCATAAGTATCGGCCCGTTGAATTTATCAAATTCTTCCTTCTGCTTCCACCAGGCATTGCCATAGTTGCCCGCAAAATGCGTATATTTCTTGAAAGCCGGGTAATAATGTGCCGGGAGCATTTCGGAATGGGTATATACATCCACACCGGTTCCTGCGGTCTGTTCCAGCAGCATTTCCAGGTCGCGAAGATCATGTCCTGAAACCAGGATTCCCGGGTTGTTTCGGACACCAATGTCCACATTGGTAAGTTCAGGATTTCCATATGCCTCAGTATTCGCCTTGTCCAAAAGTGCCATGCCGTCCACGCCATATTTCCCCGTCTCCAGTGTCAGAGCAACCAGATCATCTACAGTAAGGGAATCATCCAGCGTCTTGGCCAAAGCATCCTGCAGGAACGCATCAATTTGTTCATTATCATGAAGGAGTGCATTTGCATGTTTGGAATAGGCAGCCAGACCCTTCAGACCGTAGGTGATAAGCTCACGCAAGGAGCGGATGTCTTCATTTTCTGTAGCCAGAACGCCAACAGACGCTGCCTTGGCATCGAACTCGGTCTCATCACCATTCCAGAGTGCAGCCTCCGGTAGAGCCTCCTTATCCGCAAGCTGCATCAGAAGCTCCTGCTTTACATCAAGTGTCCTCTTGATTGTTTCGATGATTGCTGTACGATCGAAGTTGGCGTTTGTGATTGTCACAAACAGGTTCATGGTCACGAGGTGGTTGACCTCCCTGCTGATCTCCTTGCCCTCTGTCCTGAGTGCAGTCGTGACAACGGACAAACCTTTTGTCACATAAATCAGCAGATCCTGCATTGCAGCCACTTCCGGCTTCTTACCACAGACCCCAGATACGGCGCAGCCCTTTCCACCTGCTGTTTCCTGACATTGGTAGCAAAACATTTTGTTTTCCATTGGTAAATTTCTCCTTTTAAAAATTACATGTTTCATACAATCCAGTAGCTTTCCAGTCCTTAAGCTTTCCCTGTTTTTTCTTTTTTGGGGGGGGTGTCACAATGTCTATAGCAACAGCAACATCCCCCTGATAAATTAGATCCCATCTTTCAAAAACAGCTGTGAATCTGTTCGGCTATTTCTGCACAGCAGTTTTCCAATGCGAAATGGCCGCTGCTTACCTGAATGATCTTCGCTGCACTATTCCTTTCCTTGTTTTCATGATGCAAGTATAGTATGATTAGAAAAATAATTATGTTGTTATAACCACATTTTTAAAAACAAAGGAATGTTTTTATGTCTTGGGATAAGGATATGTTAAAAGATAACATCATCTTCAATGGGATGATGCCTGAAGAAATTGACCTTGCTCTTAAAGGGCTCTCTTCTGTAGAGAAAACATATATGAAGGATTCTATAATTTTGCGTGCCGGTGATATTATAGACTCTTTAGGTCTTGTCATTTCTGGAAGTGTGACAATAGAAAGCAATGATGCATGGGGAAACCGTACTATTCTGAGCAATGTAGCAAAGGGTGGATTCTTTGCAGAAACCTATGCCTTGCTTGAGAACGAACCTCTCTTAGTAGACGTCAGAGCAAATGAAAACTGCCGAATCCTCTTTTTTAAGGTCGGCAGTTTAAAAAAGCTAAAATCAAATATGAACTTATGGAGCTTTAAGCTGATATCAAATCTTCTCATGATATCAGCTAACAAAAATCTGCACTTATCTGGGAGAAGTTTTCATACATCTCCAAAGACAATCCGCGGACGTGTCATGGCTTATCTCAATTCCATCTCACTGAAAAAAGGCAGCAACGAGTTTGACATCCCGTTCGACCGCCAACAACTTGCAGATTATCTTAATCTTGAGCGCAGTGCTCTCTCAAAGGAACTTGGCAAAATGAAAAAAGACGGCCTTATCGAAGTAAGGAAAAATCATTTTAAATTGATGTCCTGAATTATTCTTTTTGATAGCATCTTACTAATATGGCAGCTTCACTTGCTCACACTTCTTTCTAATACATCAGATCTATCTAAGGTATGCTCTTCAAGATTTCTCTTTGCATTTATTCCTCATCTGGCTGCTGACCATCATGGGCAAGCCATTTGCATTCTGTAAGTTCCATATCCGTGAATGTTGCCTTAAATGATGAGTTTTCAGCACTGCAAGCATATATGCCAAAGGCAATTTCATTTTTTACATTAAACATATGGCAGATGCGCATCTGCTTAAATGTAACCCCATCAAACGAATTTTCTATGCAGAAATCATCCTCACGTCTGCTGAATCGGAACCACACAGATTTTATTTTTGCATCAATATCAGTTGAAGACCAGTCAGAATAACCATTGTTGGTCACTACGCTGCCAAGTCTCTGGATTTCCTCATTTTCATATTCCATGGAAGCCTTGATCCAATTATCACTGTCAAGATACATGATAATCCCACTCTGGTCATAGCGGACCTTGGTATCAAAGTCTGTCCTCACTACAAATGAAAAGAACTGTTCCTCTGACTTCATCTGCAAAATAGGTGCATTATCATTCCTAAAATGATAATATGTTCTCTGCCAAAGATCAGTAAAAGGCTCAGTTGTGATTGTTACTTTATCCTCAGTAATGCTGCATACGTTCGGTTTTCTTATCCATTCCATTGTTCTTGCGTCAATTTTCATTTCTTCTGTTCTCCCTTCCTTATCCTCTAAATCTTATTTAGAAAATGAGCTGTATGATTGTGTCAAAAGCTGTATCTGTAAATCACTATCTATACATCCATCAATGTCCTGGAGATTATCCCATGCGAAAACAAGTTTCTGACCAATCGCTTTTCTTGCAATTCTCTCATATTCTCAATTCCCTGTCATTAACTTAACCTTCATCTTATAATTAGTATTTGAGCCCAAATCACAGAAAGCACGCATTATCAATGCTAAATCCATGCCATAGCAGTCGATTTAATAAGGCTGTACTGCCTTTATTGTAGTTTATTTAATAGTGGCAGTATTTTTTAGGCCTGTTTTTCTGCTTCTATCACATTTTTATAAATATAGGCAGTTTATTTTTTCTTAATTATTCTGCCTATATCGCAAACATCTCAAAAGAAGCAGAATAACAACTCAAATTTCAACTGCCTATATCAATAACACTCAAAATATAGGCAGAAATCATCCAGAATAATCAACTACCTATATCAGCATCACTCGGAATATAGGCAGAACCACAACCTAAAATTGAACTGCCACTAAATGAAACCTCTTAGATAGAGGCAGTTTTACACCAGCTCAAGTTGTACATAATCCTGAAATTAAATCAATTGATAACACACCCCTAGATACTCATTTGCACTCAAGGCAATAGTCCAATTCAACATCTTTGTATATACTCTCAGGAGACCACGCTATATATTTATCTACAGGAACACCTTTGTGAGCCAGTCCCTTTCCGCCATCGATGCGTTTATCCCTTGAAGTAGGATAAATCAGGCCAAAGTCATCAAACC
>NZ_FOXO01000062.1 GCF_900115735.1 Butyrivibrio proteoclasticus | reverse complement strand
TGCAAATGTAAAAGAAGACATGAACTTCAGAAGATATTTGTATAAGGGGACGAAGAATGTTCTTGCACAAAGCGTGTTGCTTGCAATCGGATTCGATATCAATAAACTGCATCACAAGATCATGGCCGGCCGAACAGGAACTCATCTTTTTTAGCTAAAGAAAACGGCATAATTTTTGATCCTTAAAAATCAAACTCTTGTATCTGATCCGAAGATATCTTCGGACTATTAAGTTACTCTAAAAATATGAGATATGAGCAGAAAGCAGATATAAGTACCGATTTTTAGGCCTGAAAAAGGGCCATCGCCCAGATGATTTAATCATCTAATGCGACAGCCCCCTTTGTCTACAGTCTGAAAGCGCCTCCTAAAAGGCGCTTTTCCTATTAATTGTTCTTATAAGTACTTTGAACGAAGGATTTCTAAAACATCCTCCATAGATATCTGTAATCCAAGCTGCTCTGTCCTTACAGGTTCAGATATAACTTCTGTCAGAAACGCTTCAATACTCTCGCGAACAAGTCCTTCGGTCTCTATGTTTACTTCAGGGGCAACTATCTGAAGAAGCCTGAACACATCATTCTTATGCTTTTTATAGTCGCGTTCATTAACATGTTCCCCTTTTGATTTTCTTCGCTTCAGATCAACCCAGGCATACATTTTAAAAGGAATTATATAATCAGCACCTAAAACACTGATACCATCAACAACTCTTCGCCCTTTTAACATAAAATCATAAAAATCATCGTTCAATAGAATTGCCGATAAACTAGAAGTATCATCATCTATATGAATTGGTATAATCCCTTCTTCGACTTCAAGATTGTACCCAGGCTTTCTTGAAAACAGTTCTATCATCACAGGATATCCATCAATCGGCTCAGTGAATCTGTAAAAATGCATTTTATCACTGTTTTTCCAGCCGCATTTGTATTTGCCTTCCTTGATATATTCCCAAAAGTTTTTTGCAAACTCTTCCTTTTTATCCTCTAAGATCAGAATCATATCAATATCTTTGGTCAGCCTGAAATCAATATCAGCCTCCGACATAAGAATATCGCAGGCTGCTCCTCCAATGACTGTGTAGCAATCTTCAAATCCTCTGAATTTATCTCTAAAAGAATCAATTCCCGCTACCATTTATACTCCTCCAAAAAACTTTGCAATTCGCCTTCAATACGTTCATCCGCATTGTCTGACAGGCTCATGGCGAGTGATACCGGATCTACTTCGCCGTTATTTGCAAATAGTCCCGGATCATATTTCCAAAGTTCTACCCTACTCGTCGTAATATCATCCTGCCATCTCGTATCTATCTCTTCAAAGCTACTCACAATATCGCTGCCTTTAACGACAGCATATACATCCTCGCTTGGTGCAGCAAGCATGCTATGTCTGCTTAGCATCGTTTCTCCGGCGATGAACAATCCTTCTTCTTTTGTAATCTCTGTATGGACAACCTTCTGCACAGGGTTGATCAGATAATCCTTTGCTACCTCAAATAGCTCACGCCCTCTATAGTTAGGAACCATCCTTATCTCTTTTCCTACACGTTCTTCTCTGATAAGGTCCATCTGCTTAAGTTGCTCTGAAGCTCTGGTAATTGACATTTTTGTCAATCCAAGATCATCTGCAGCCTGCTTTTTTATGAAAAAGTCATTTCCACTTTTGTATAACAGATAAAGAAAAAGGCATTGCGTTGCTGGCATCATTTTGTCTGTAGACACAATCATTTTTCTTTTTAAGTTATTACTAAGCATTACCCCAAGGAAAGGCAAAAAAATCTGATCCGGTAATGAAATAAACGGAATCTCTTTTGCTATCAACGCATCTCTTTGTACTCTTGTGATGTCATCAAAGCAAAATGCCACATTAAGCCCTGTCTTTTCCATATACTGAGAAAGCTGCTTTTTAAATGCCACAACGCCGAATTTCTCCTTGTCTGACAATTTGACAATCAAAAATGATGCATCTCCCATTACAGCACTATAGAAGACTCTTCCTGATACCATGTATAAAGGTAACCCTTTTAGTTTAATTTGTTCCAAATGACAGTTTATACCAAAGGCGTTTTTTAAAGCATTTTCCAGCATAATATCACCTCGATAACATTTTTCTTTTATAGTAACATTAAATATGTTATCGTTCAATATTTATGTTACTATCCTGCAAATCTCAATGATATTAAACCCAAAAACAACATCTATGCTTTTTTATTTTAATAGGAAAGTTCAGTCCTGTCATTTAACGTGTGGTTGATAAAATCAGTATTAGTTCGTAATGTAATCCAGAATCTCTCTTGGTATGTCTTGTTTGCAGTCCCATAATAGTGATATACTGCGGATTTCTCGGAAAAATACTGCTTTGATACTTCAGTTATCTTTTACCATTCCGGTGTAGTCCTGTAAACAATTGGTGATCCGCTCCATTCAAAAAGAGTGGCATTTACTCGTGCAAACTGCAAAAGAGCTTTCTTTAAATCCCATCCATTGATATCCAGAACTTCATCAAGCTGCCATTCAATAACATCTCTTGGTTCATTCAGTTTCAGATAGTCCTCTTTCCTTCTTACATAAACAAAGCGTACATCATAGTCACTATCCGGCGATGCAAAGCCCCATGCTCTGCTTCCAGACTCAATCGCATGCAGAATATGGACATTTTCCTTTGCCTCTATCTCATCAAGTTTTTCATTTATCTCTTTTACAATATCTCTCATCAAAACTCCTCATTAACAGCAATCCTGTTGATTCTCTCAACAAACTTCTCAACTTTCTCCATGTCAGGATTGTCCGGAAGCTTAGTCGTGGCCGCAGCTTCATCAAGCCTTCTCTCATATTCCTCCAGAAGTTCATAAAACTCCTCAGAAAAGGTTCCGTCTTCCTTCATGAAATCGCCTTTTCTGATCGCAAGCAGCGTAGGAAGATCGTTTACTCTATGGGTAATGATCTCACCCTTTTCAAGAATATCAATGGCCATCATAAACAGTCTGATAAGATGCATAGCATGCTTATTCAGATGGTTGTCATCCTTTTTCTTGTTACGCTTTCCAATCTTGTCATAGTCTCGGACAACACTTCTCATCACTCCCCAAAGATCAGTGTAGTCCCTAAGCGGAAAGTGTTCATAGTTAGCATCCACAAAAATCTCTGTATCCAGCTCTGGATTTTCAGCCTTATCAATGTAAAGCCTGATATCTCCGTTCTTGCCATAATATCTTCTGTTCACATCATCCAGAGCGTTCATAACAGATTTCAGAATATGCTTTTCCCTGTCGCTCTGAGGAAGCGTATCCCTTGCTATGGCGTTTTGAAGCCTGCGAAGTTGAGCGTCAGCATATCCTCCAAAAGACTTGATAGCTCTTTTGGACAAAAATAGATGTGTATTATCTATAAGTTCCTGTCCTAGATCTGATTTGATAAGATACTGGTCCTCATCAAGTCCTAGCATTTCACAAGTGTTTGGGTTGCACTCTAAAAGAAGCTTAACCAGCTTATTGAAACCATAAATAACTGTATCTGTTTTGTCATCTTCGTACTGGTCAAATTCAGTCATTCCCAACAGATCAGATGGCATCTGAAGTGTCACTCCCCTGAAATCGATATCGCTGCCTTCATTGTTGGTACCATATGAATAACTGCCTCCAAGGCCCAGCAACATTATTCTATCTCCAAGTCTTTCATTTGTCCGGAGGAAATCATACTCCTCCGAGTTCATTAACTTCTTAAAATCCATTACAATCCCAAACCCCATTCTGAACTCATCTAACCATACGCTCTACTATTTCTTTAGTTTCATCACTGAATCCATCAAGGTCCTTCATTGAGATAACCTCATAACCCACCAATGACGCCAGATGCACATGGAAATTTGATCTTCTGACATCCTGCAAAAGAACTCCTGGATTCTTCCTGTCTGCCTTAATCTTCTTTTCAAGCTCCCAGAACTTGTCAGATGCAAGCCCATCACCTTTGAGGAACTCAATGTAGTCTTTGATCAGCTTTTCCATGTAGTTCTCCTGCCAATCAGGAAGGTACTTTCTGAAAAGCTTCCAGTCTCTTTCATTTACGTCCATACTACTCAACCCTCTCAAACAAAATGACTTCTATCCTGAATATTCACACCCAGGCCCTCATCATATAGCAGCTTCTCTATATGCGTAGCTGCATAGTCACCAATTCCAAATACTTGCCACTCCCATCTCTTTTGACGGGCAAGAAGAACAAGCAGCCCCACGTTATCAATTCCCATATTCAAAAGACATTTGATATTCTCAGAACCAAGGCCTTTAATACTGCCAAGTTCGTCATACACCCGCTTCGACTGCTCATATTTTCCCAAAGTTTCAAATGCTACAGAAAGTCCAACCACTGCTTTCTTATGATTCTTCACAGTTGCCTCATATCCATCTTTGATCCACTGGAAACTAATATCTCTTTTTAGCCTACGTATTGCAAGGTTACACACCTGTCCTGCTCTTCCGTCAGAAACACCAAGCTTTTCACCAATTTCTTTATAGGTCAAACCCTCTTGGAATCTATACCTTATAACTTCCTGCTCTCTTTCCTTTATCATGGGAATCGCATACTCAAGGCCCATAATCTGGTCATCTGTTGGTTCCTTTTCTAATCCAAGAGCCTTAAAAATATTCTGCGGATAGTCAGTTTTTTTCTTTTTCGTCTTTACTTCT
>NZ_FOXO01000067.1 GCF_900115735.1 Butyrivibrio proteoclasticus | reverse complement strand
TGAATAATCTGGGGCTATTTGAGCCGCCTGTCCGGTGAAAATGAGCCATCATTCCGTTTTGGGATGAGCCACTCTACCGGTGTCATTGAGCCACTATCTTGATCTAACTAAAATGAATATATGCGCGTTATTGCGTAAATTCATTTTAAGGAGGGTCAAGTTTATGACCAAATATCGAGAAATCCTAAGACTTAAAAGTCTGGGATTCAGCGAACGGAACATTGCTCTATCGGTTCCATGTTCGCGAAACACTGTGTCCAAGGTTGTAAAAAGCGCAGAAGAAAAAGGAATCTCCTGGCCGCTACCTGAAGGCACAACTGATGCGGATCTGGAGAAGCAGCTTTCCTCATCACCGGCATCAATAACCACTAAGCGAATGCCTGATTTTAACTACATTCGCAAAGAACTTCTGAAGAACGGCGTTTCCAAGAAGCTCCTGTGGACTGAATACATGGAAGATTGTCGCCAGGCTGGCGAAGAACCTCTTATGTATTCCCAGTTCTGTTATTATATCCAACAGGACGAAAACAAGCGTCGTGCTACCATGCATATCAACCGAAAGCCCGGTGAACAGGTTGAGGTTGACTGGGCTGGCGATACAGCCAAGCTTGTTGACCCGTATACTGGCGAAATAACCGAAGTATATATCTTCGTTGGTGTAATGACATACAGTCAGTATGCTTTTGTTGAGGCTTTTCCTGATGAAAAGCAGCAGTCATGGATAACCGCTCATATCCACATGTATGATTACTTTGGCGGTGTAGCCAAGATCCTTGTTCCGGACAATTGTAAAACTGCAGTGATTCACAACAACAGTTGGAAGGATCCGAGGATTAATGCGATATATCACGAACTTGCCGAACATTACGGAACTGCCATTATACCTGCAAGAGTAAGAAAACCAAAGGATAAACCTAATGCTGAAGGAAGCGTAGGCAATATATCCACATGGATCGTAGCTGCTCTACGCAATGAACAGTTTTTTACTCTGGCAGAACTCAACGCCGCAATAATGAAAAAGCTGGAAGAATTTAATCACCGCCCCTTCCAAAAGAAAGAGGGCAGCCGATATGAGCTCTTCCACGACGAAGAATTACCATTGCTGGTCCCATTACCTGCTACCCGCTATGAACTGGCGGAATGGAAACAAGCCACCGTTCAGTTCAATTATCACATAGCAGTTGATGGAATGCTATACTCAATTCCTTACGAATACATCGGCAAGAAAGTCGACGTAAGGATTACAGGAACCATAATCGAAGTTTTCTATAACCAGAACCGTATTGCCTCTCACAGGCGTTTATACGGCCGACAAGGTCAATATAGCACTGTTACAGAGCACATGCCTGAAGAACATCAGCACTACCTTGAGTGGAATGGTGATCGTTTCCGTAAATGGGCAGAAGGGATCGGTGATAACACAGCAAAAGTCATAGATGCAATCCTCCGTTCAAAACGGGTAGAACAACAATCGTACAGAGCCTGTATGGGACTGTTAAAAATGGCAGATAGATATTCGCCAACACGTCTAGAAGAAGCCTGTAAAACAGCTCTTTCATACACACAGAGCCCAAGCTATAAGAGCGTAAGCAACATCCTTGCAGCATCAAAGAAAAACGCTTCAGAAAGCGAAGGCAAAAATTCTGATACCCATAAATCAAGCGCAAATGGCATCACCAGAGGCGCTGATTACTACAGGAGGAAACGCTCATGACAAACCAATCAACAATAGACAAGTTAATCGAAATGAGACTTACATCAATGGCGGATGCATTCCGCGTTCAGGAAAAGGATCCTTCCATGAAGGAAATGTCCTTTGAAGACCGATTTGGGCTTCTTGTTGATACAGAATATACCAACCGTAAGAGCAACAGGCTCAAAAGACTCATCAAGAACGCTGAATTTGACCAACCGTCCGCGAGTGTAGTGGATATAGACTACACTTCGGGAAGAAAGCTCAATAAGGAACTGATAAAGAGACTTGCCAGCTGTGAATATATCGCAGATTACCGCAACATCTTTATCACCGGAGCCACAGGCAGTGGAAAAAGCTATATGGCATGTGCCTTTGGAATGGAGGCATGTAAGCATTACTACAACACCAAGTATGTAAGACTTCCAGATCTTCTTATAGACTTAAGAACAGCCAGAGAAAATGGCACATACAAAAAGGTGTTATCCAAGTATTCCAATCCTACGCTCCTTATCCTGGATGAGTGGCTATTAATGAAACCTACACCAGAAGAGCAGACAGACATCTTTGAGCTGCTCCACAGAAGGAGAAAGAGATCCTCCACCATCTTCTGCTCTCAATATACAAAAGAGGGTTGGTATGAACAGCTCGGAGGAGATGATTCCCCTCTGGCAGATGCTATACTAGATCGTATCGTACATGACGGATACGTCATCAACATCGTTCCAATAGATCCATCCAAGGATCTTTCCATGCGAGAGGTTTATGGTTTATCAGAAACTGACCGTATGTAATTGTAAAGGTACAAATAAAGGTGGCTCACGCTTGTCCGGACACGTGGCTCACGCCACACCGGATAGGCGGCTCCGCCGCACAAGAATATTCA
>NZ_FOXO01000076.1 GCF_900115735.1 Butyrivibrio proteoclasticus | reverse complement strand
TCGGATTTATTATTACTGTCTGGCGACCAAAGACTTAAGACTACCGTTATTGTTGTTTTTCCATTTGGCACTTACTCTGGAATCGTTTTCATCTTCTAATGTCGCCATTGCTTTTATCTGATCATCCGTACTGATGTCCAGATAACGCATTGTTGTTGCCAGCTGCTCATGACCAAGCAAAACGGATATTTCCACTATATTCATTCCTTCCTCAAGCCAATGTGAAGCACGTGCATGGCGGAATTGATGTGCATGAAGATCTAAAGGAACATCATTGCATTTCTCATGGGCTTTTTCTGCATACATACGTAGACGTTTCTCTATGGCTTTGGAACTAATCCGTTCTTCTTTACTTCCATTTCTGGAGTAAAAAAGAAATCTTTCCGGATCCGGATTATCGCCATGGGCTGTCTTGAGGTATTTTCTTATGTGAGCGACAGCTTTAGGGAGAAGATAGAGTGTCCTTACTTTGTTGCCTTTTCCAATTACGGTCACATGAGGTTTAGAACCTTCCAAAAACAAGTGCCCGACTTTTATAGATAGTATTTCTGACATTCTAGCTGCTGTTCCGTAAGCGATTATCATAAATACAAGATCCCTTCTTCCGGTCGATGTGGATTGGTTCGGTGTGGCCATCAATGCCTTTACTGCTTTTTTGCTCAGCCCAGACACTTTTTTCTTTTCGATTTTCATTAATGGGATATCAACGGCCTCCGAATACAAGTACTTATATTTGACCTCCCTGGTGCCAAGATATTTCAAATATGTCCTTAATCCACCGAGCCTGATGTTGCATGTATCTGGAGAGAGATGCTCTGTGTTCCTCATGTGCCGCATCCATTCTTCTATAATCGGTCGTTCAAAACATTCGGCAGAAATAGTCTGTGTATTGAAACCTTTGTCGTCCTCGAGAAAACCAAGATATTTGCTCAATGTCGCCTGATAGGATTTCAGAGTATTCTCGCTATCGGTCAAATGGGCGGGAGCGTACACCGATATAAACTCGGAAATGGATTTTGACAGGAATCTCGCTTCTTTACCAGATTTCATCGTTCATCACCTCCGGTACAAGTTCCTCAAAGCCCGCTCCGCTCTTGTTCTCCAAGATTTCTGACATGCGGGGCACTATTGAATAATAGTATTTTGTATGTTCAACACTACAATGCCCCATGCTCTT
>NZ_FOXO01000064.1 GCF_900115735.1 Butyrivibrio proteoclasticus | reverse complement strand
ATGGGATAGGGGCATAGTGGACATGCCCTGTTCTGCAGGATGCATAGAGCATCGTGCAGGTTCATGCCGCTCTGCGGCATAACAGAAACCCTTTCCGACGTGGAGTCGGTGAGGTAGTTCATTGCGTAAAAGAGGAAGTTTACTATAATTGAAAAGGTGGCTAAAATGGATTTAAATTTATTTTGGGGGAAGGAAAAGAAATAATGATAACCTACAAGTGTAGAAATTGCGGGGCTCAGCTGAAGGTTTCTGACGCCGGAGGATTTAGCTGCAGTTATTGTGGATGCAGAGCCTTTATGTCTGATTCGGAACTTAGGGGTAACGAAGCATTCAGGCAAAAGATCCTTTCTTTTTACATGGCAAAAGCTATGGCCAGGGAAGATGATTATTCTGGGGATGATCTTTGGGAAGAGACGGGAAACGTCTCATTCATAATGGACAATTCAAAACCACTTACAATTGCATATATGGATAAATATATATATCCGGGCATGGAATGTTTTTTGGCAAAAAAGAATGTTGTCTATGTATTTGATGATGACAAAGAGGCAGATATGTTCATGAAAGGGCTCCTTAGTCTGACATTCCCAGAGGCTGATATGAAGCTGGACAGGTGTTTTCCTATGCTGACACAGAGGCTCCATCTTAAGGACGGTAGGGAAGTACTTGTTTTTGTACGTAAGCCATACTTTTATCCGGTGGAAGTTTTTGCACCTTTAAAGGCGGAGCACCTTGCCTGGGTAATCTCCCGAATGGAGAATATCTGCTGTGCGTTGGAGTTTTCAGAAATTTCTCATGGGGATATAAGTACAGCCAGCGTATTTGTAAATCCTGTGACTCATGAGGGAATGCTCTTTGGTGATTACAGGAATTTAAAGCGATTCTCAACGCAAGGAGACCTTAAAAAGATCAGGGAAACAGCAAAGCAGGTAATGGAAAGAGATAGTGGCCCTTCGGAGCTTTTTGCTTTCCTTGATTCAAAACCAAGAGCAAATGCTTATGAAGACTTTGAGTACTGGGATACTGTTATTGAAAAAGGCTTTGGCGGACATAAGTTCGTGAGGTTTTAAAGAAAAGTATGAAAAAAGGGGAAAAAGAAAATGGGATATGGAAGTTATTCAGCATCAGATTGGGTTAAACTAAAAAACAGCAGAAATCTGTCAAGAAATCAGAGTGTAGAAGAGGTTTTTACAAAAAAACAGTGCGATCCAAAATATGATCCAAAATATATAGGAACAAGAGAGTGCTTCGATTCAGAAGATCATCCAAATACAACACCTATCGTTGTTGGCCTTGATGTTACTGGGTCTATGGGATATCTGGCAGTTGAAGTTGCTACAAACGCTCTAAATGAGCTTATCACAAAATTGTACTCTACAGGAGCTGTAGAAGATCCGGCTTTAATGTGCGCGGCATACGGTGATTATTTGGATGCTTCACCTCTTCAGGTTACTCAGTTTGAATCTGATATCCGTATTGCGCAGCAACTTTTGGATATTTATTTTGAAAACAATGGCAATGGCGAAGTAGTACCTACATGCCTTTGGGAGTTCCTTGCCCATCATACAAACATTGATGCCATCAACAAGAGAAATGAAAAGGGATTCCTTTTTACAATCGGTGACAAGGCAAGAATAAGAAAAGATTATGTAAATGAAACTATTAAAAGAGTTATTGGTGATAGAACCGGATATGTTTCCAGGGAAGCGGTACTTGCTGAAGTACAGAAAAAGTTTAATGTATTTCACATTATGATTGACCACGGAAACATAGAAAATCAGGAGCTTTTGGCGGGGCACACGATCATTATTGAAAGACAGCATATCGGCAATATTCCTGAAATAATCATCAGCACAATTCAGTTGCAGAAAGGTAAAAAGCTTGACGAAGTGTTGGAGCAGTGGGAGGAGCTTGACAGACCTTCTATAAGTGCTGCGCTTTCAAGGCTTTCCTTTGCAGATAACGGAATAAGTTTATGAAAACAATTGCCGTCATTGGTAAAAACTTTGGAGATGAAGGTAAAGGCCTTGTCTGTGCCTCTTTTGCCAAAAAAGAAAAAATAACGCTGATAGTTAAGCATAACGGAGGCGGCCAGGCTGGGCATACAGTAGAGGATGAGAGCAAAAAGCGGTTCATCCATCATCAGATAGGGTCCGGGGCTGAGTATGGCGTAGATACACTTTTAGCAGATACGTTTTTAGTTGACCTTTTTCAGCTTGGCAATGAACTGGAAGAGTTTGAGGCTGTATATGGCTTTACTCCTAAGATATACGCTGAAAAAGACACGAGGATCACGATCATAGATGATGTGCTTCGAAATATGTTCATTGAATCTGCCAGAGGGAAAGAGCGGCACGGAAGCTGCGGAATGGGCATCAATGAATGTATAAACAGGCATGAAAATGGACTTGTTCTTACAGTTGCTGATGTTCGTGATAAGTCTCTAAAAGAGCTGTTTGATATACTGGTCGATTTTAGAGAAAAATATGGTCAGAGAGATCTTGACTCTATATGTGACCTGTTTGAACGCAACAATCCTGGAAGAAGAGCGGATTATTATGATATGCTCACAAACAGTGACGTCCTTGCAAATTTTGCAGAGAGCATAAAGGAGACGGTGAAGCACATTGAAATAATAGATGCTTCTTCTGATTTCCTGCTTGGCTATAAACAGGTTGTTTTTGAGACAGGACAGGGGCTTTTGCTTGATAATGACTACAAAAAGTTTGCTCCGTACCTTACACCTTCAAAAACCGGTCTTTGGAATATAGCTGCATTTTTGGAAAAAAGGTATATAAAGCTTGATAGTGCTGTTTACGTTACCAGATCATATGTGACAAGGCATGGTAACGGACCACTTCCGGGGGAGTGTGACAGAAATGAATTCCCCGGAGTAACTATGGACCTTACCAACATAGATAATGAGTGGCAGGGTTCTATCAGATATGCAAGGCATCAGGATATTGAAGAATTTGTTCTACCTGTAAAAGAGGATTTTAGAAGCGTAGGGCAGTTTAGAAGCGTGAAAGAAACGGAGCTGTCTATTTTTATAACACATCTTAATGAAACTGATGGATTCATTTATTTTAAGGATGAAGAGATTCATTTTGATAAGCTAAAAGATATTCTGAAAACTAAACATGGCTTTTCTGCTGTATATGGTTTATGGGATAGATGCTAAATAAACTTAGAGGCAGTGAAAGAGAATGAAATTATTCACAACTTCATTCTCAATTTGTTACGCTGTAGATTAGGGAGAGGATTCTGATGTTTGCAATTAGCATACATCAGAATCCTCTCTTTTTGTATATGCGTAAGTGAGGTAGAAGTTAGGGGG
>NZ_FOXO01000065.1 GCF_900115735.1 Butyrivibrio proteoclasticus | reverse complement strand
AATATACTCTATACTCTGGTATCATTAAAATGGTCAGATTATAGGAATTTATTAATACCAGATATGCGCAACTGACTTATTATATTTTTAAAAAGTTAACGAAAAACAGCGCATTTAATGTTCAATTATATTAGGTTCTTATACGTATTTGACGTTGGGGTAGTAGCTGCCCAGGGAGATGGAAGACAATCTCTGTAAATTATTATGAATGTGGTTTAAAATATCCATGTATGAAATCATCAGGGGGTGGGTATGGCTATGAAACCACAGGATAAAAATAAAAACCTTCAGTATTGCAGGATCGATGAAGTGGAGCAGCTCTTTGTTCATGGCAGAACGAACTGGCAAAATGACAGGAAAGAGCTGCCTCTTTTTTGGAATAATAGCGGTGTAGAAGTGTGCACGGATGGAACTGAATTGTGGATAAGAGTAGAGGCGGACTATAGCGTTTATGAGCCCTGGTATGCGGTTGAAGTAAACGGGGCGCTGGTGAGCCGCAGTATGTTACAGCCCGGGGAGAATGATATTTGTCTTTTCAGGGGCATGTCTGCAGGATCTGTAAAAAGAGTCTTTTTTTACCGCGAACTTCAGCCTATGGGGCAGGATGACAACTGCTATATGATCGTCAAAGGCTTATATTGTGATGGGCAGTTTACGGATGTTCCGCCATATGGTCACAAGATCGAATTCATAGGTGACAGCATTTCCTCCGGCGAGGGTACTTATGGGGCTAATGACGATATGGACTGGATTCCGATGTACATGTCATCAAGCCATAACTATATCAATATGATCTCCAAAAAGATGAATGCCGATGTCCGCATAATCTCGCAGGGCGGATGGGGTGTTTATTGCAGCTGGGATGCGGTAAGAAAGAACAATATCCCGAGAATTTATGATGAAATCTGTGGTATAGCTCATGGTAAGTTTAATGAAAGCCTTGGCACAGCAAATGCCTATGATTCATCGAACTGGCAGGCGGATGCTGTTGTCATTAACCTTGGAACAAATGACGGAACCGGAATCGCGGCATATAATGGCAGTGGCGGCGAAATCGGAGCCATGGCTGATGAGCCGCTTAGCATCAGCGAGTGTGAAAAATCCATTACTGCTTTTCTTAAAAAACTTAGATCATACTATCCCAAAGCTCACCTTTTGTGGGTTTATGGAATGCTTGGCTATAATATCAGCGCAAATATCAGCAAAGCCATTGCGGACTATATGACTGAAACAGGCGATGATAATGTTTCCTATCTGACTCTTCCCAATACGCTTAAGGGTGAGTTTGGATCCCGCATGCATCCTGGGCTAA
This sequence comes from Butyrivibrio proteoclasticus, assembly GCF_900115735.1. GTDB lineage: Bacteria > Bacillota > Clostridia > Lachnospirales > Lachnospiraceae > Butyrivibrio > Butyrivibrio proteoclasticus_B. The sequence goes on along the minus strand of NZ_FOXO01000065.1, from coordinate 2,014 downwards.
AGAGCCATGAGAAAGCAGCTGAAATGATTTCGGATTTTCTTTTGTCCAAACTTGGGTGATGGGCATTTTGATAAAAGATATCTTTAGATATCGATGATAATGTGGTAGGATTTTGTAAAAACGCAAAAGAGTAATATGGAGAAATTATAATAATGAGTACTAATGAGAAAGAACCTATTTTTTTAGAACCGCACTTTACCCACAATGTCTGGGGTGGAAGCAAGTTGAGAACTGTGTTTGGATACGATGTTGAAGGGGATGATATCGGAGAGTGCTGGGGAATTGCAGCTCATCCAAATGGAAAGAGCCTTGTAAAGAACGGCCTGTATAAGGGAATGGGACTGGATGAGCTTTATAAAGAGCACAGAGAGCTGTTTGGGGCGGATGCCCGTGGTGGAAATGATAAGTTTCCTCTTTTGACAAAAATAATCGATGCAAAGTCTGATCTTAGTATTCAGGTGCATCCTGACGATGAGTACGCTAAAGTTCATGAGAATGGATCACTTGGAAAAACGGAATGCTGGTATGTGCTTGATTGTGATGAGGGTGCTTCGCTTGTTGTGGGGCATAATGCAACTACAAGAGATGAACTTTGCCAGATGATGGATGAGGGCAGATGGAGCGATCTTATAAGAGAAGTAAAGATTGCAAAGGGCGATTTTATTCAGATTGACCCGGGAACTGTTCATGCCATTAAAGGCGGAGTCGTAGTTCTTGAAACTCAGCAGAACAGCGATATTACATACAGACTATATGATTATGACAGAATATGGAATGGCAGCAAACGTGAGCTTCATGTTGATAAGTGCAAGGAGGTCATTACTGTTCCGGCAAAAGACTTGTCAGATGCGATAGTACATGATACGGATGAGTCTCAGGGAGTAAAGCTCCTTAACAGCTGCAAGTACTATACAGTTTCAAGAGTGAATGTGACGACAGAGCTTTCGCTTGATGTTTCTGAGAAATTTGTTTTGTGCTCAGTTATAGAGGGAAAAGGAAATATTGGGGATCATCAGGTAAAGAAGGGTGATCATTTTATACTGTCTGTTGGTTACGGAGAAGCAGTATTTAAAGGTAATCTGAAACTTATTATTTCTAGTGAAAACTAAAAGGGTCATGCTATACTGATAAATGGTATAAAAATATATAATGCTTTTTGGGGAGGCTACTATGTACATACTTGATGATGGGATCAAGCTCAACGCCAAGCTTGATATGCCCAAAAACGGGGCGGAAAAATGTCCGATATGTGTTATAATCCACGGATTTACAGGGCACATGGAGGAAAGGCACATTATAGCTGTTCAGGAAGCAATGAATGAGCTGGGCGTTGCAACTTTGAGAGTTGAAATGTATGGTCATGGTGGAAGTGATGGCCAGTTTAGAGACCATACACTTTATAAGTGGTTGTCAAACGCTATGACAGCAGTTGATTACGCAAGGAACCTTGATTTTGTTACAGATGTTTATCTGTGTGGACATTCTCAGGGAGGGCTTACTGCAATGCTTCTTGCAGGAATGGAAAAAGACAGGATTAAAGCACTTATTCCGCTTTCTCCGGCTCTTTGTATTTTGGAAGGTGCAAGGAAAGGATGTCTCTTAGGACAGCCATTTGATCCTGAAAATGTGCCCGAAGAACTGGTGAACTGGGATAACAGAACTCTAAGTGGCAACTATGTCCGGGTTGCACAGACTCTTCATATTGAGGATGCACTGGCAAAATATGAGAAACCTGTTCTTATTGTTCATGGTGATGCTGATGAAGCAGTGCCTGTAGAAGATTCAATCGATGCAGCAAAAAAATACAAAAATTGTAAACTTGTGCTTATAAAAGGCGATACTCATTGTTATGACAATAGTCTTGATGAGGTCGTAGATGCAGTAAAAACCTTTATGCGAGAGCAATTGGGGTAATTACAGTTACAATTCAGTTGTTAGCCAGGCACTCCTGAACGCATACCTAAATAATCCTATAAACAAATGCTGAAAAACGCAGAAAAATACTGAGTTTTTC
>NZ_FOXO01000066.1 GCF_900115735.1 Butyrivibrio proteoclasticus | reverse complement strand
TGGTTTTTGTGTTTTGGGCATAAAAAGGGAGCTGAGCACTAATTACTTAGTGCGACAGCCCCAATATTTTTAGTGGCTATTATAATGGGAGCAATAAAGTAGGATTTAGAGAGGTGAAGAATGATAGCGCATTGTATGAAAAAGAATACTTGGGATAAGATCAAGGATGACGCTTATTGGGGACATCTAAACATCAAAAACGAAGGTTTTGTACATTGTTCACCAATAAAATATTTATGGCGCGTTCTTCCTAATTTCGAGGGAGTGGAAGAAGATTTGGTGATCGTTTGCATTGATGAAGAAAAATTAGAAGCGGAAATAAAGTATGAAGATGATGATAATTGTGGGCGAAGCTATCCCCATGTATATGGAGTGATAAACAATGATGCAGTAATTATGGTGCTGGATTATTTGAAGGATGCGTGTGGTCATTACATGAAGAATCCAGAATTGGCCGATATTATTGATGAATAAAATGTTTTAAACGCACACTAATCAGGGCGGAGTTATGCTCCGCCTAATATTTCTTTTAGGGTATATGGATTTCCTTCCATCAGTCTGGTAAGAGCCTGAAATGGTGGAATGTCATTTCTGCTGCAGGTATCGATATAGCTTTTTACATCAGCAAAGAATCCTGCATTCTTGATGTCCTGATACTGCCCGGAAACTTTCTGCTTTACCTTGATGCCACGAAGGCTTCTTTCTGCTAGATTATTTGTAGGTGGTACTGAGAAATCCTTTATCCATAAGAAGTTGCTTTTCTTATATTTTCTGAGGCGATTAATCAGTTTCCTTTCATCGGACTCATAGTATTTGCCCTTTGATGTAGAGAACTGCTCGTCGGCTCTTTTCAGGATTCTATCGATTTCTTCCATGATTGTATAATACCTGGTTCCAAAGGATTCTACGCCATTTTCTACAAGTATGTTCCGTTCATGAAGTATGCCTGCAAGGTAATTCTTCAACTCCTTGGCCCAGGGATGGTCAGAATAATCGACTATCTTCTGCATATCCCTAGAGAGATGACCGGAGCATTCTGCATTTTTGAAATGAAAGTCCTTGTTATAATTGACAGTCACATGGTCATGAACCACAGTGGTGTCTGACCCCAGCGCAGCAAGGATACCATCTTCATCAAGGCTTTTTCGGTCTTTCTTTTTATGTGCAACGAACATGGCGATACGCTCGTTACCATAAAAACGGACACAGCATCTTTTTGTATCTACAAAAATCACGGTGTCATCCCAGTGAAGTATTTTCTGCTTTATACATTCAAGCTTGAGATCAACCATGAATTGTTTAAGGGCGCGGGATGCCCGCTTTTGAAGCTTACTGATATATCCTTCGCTAATGGAAATCCTATTTTCAAGGAAACCATCAACTATCTTTTTAACCCTGTTTATGCTGACATAGCCAAGATCCAAAAGCGCAAGACACATGGCCTGCAGAGCATTTCCGTATTGAATGGGCTCCTTGATTGAGAGCGGAATCGGAGAGTGGACTACATGCCCACAAGAGTTGCATTTATAGACGTAGATATAATGGCGTTTTTTGACGAGCTTTACCTCGTAGTCGATAACATCTTTTGTGCGTTTCTCTATAAGTGTAAGGTCATCGCTCCCACAGTCAGGACAATTTTTTAATGTGTGCTTTTCGCGGTCAGTAATTTCGCTTTCCGAAAGCGGAGCAAGGGTGTGCTTTTTGTGACCTGGCTGTCCACCGCGCTTTTTTCCAGATTTTACCCGAGAGTTTGGAATTACTTTTTTCTTGCCTATGGGAGTCTGACTGGTGGGAAGAGAGCTGTTGGTGCCATCAGTATTATTTTTTGCTTTTTCTTTTGCCAGGGCATCCTTCAGCGCCTCTACCTGAGCTCTTAGCTCACTGTTTTCGGAATCTGATGCATCGCTATTGGTTCCAAGTATGGCGTCCATACGAGACTGGAGTTCGGCACACTTTTCTTTATACTCATCAAGCTCTTTGGCCATATCTTCCTGATCAAAGACGGAATCCATTGCTTTTGCATCAAAGTTTTCCGTAATGATAACTTGCCTGTGATATAAATCCTTATATCTTTCCAATTGGTTTTTCAAATGTTGGTTTTCTTGTGTCAGCCTATTGATAGTTCTGATATTTTGAGCCTTCTCTTCATTGGTGTAAGTTCCTACAGCAAGCTGGTCGAGTTTTTTCTGCAGTTTTCTGTTTTCGTTTTGGAGTTGTAAGTTTTCTTTGCGTCTATACTCGTAAGCCTGCTCTAAAGTCATTTTTCAGCCCTGTTTTGTCCTTTTTGATTTTAATTCTTTTAGTTCCTGCTTCAGCATTGCGTTTTCTTCAAGCAGCCGCCTGACTTCATCTTTAAGCCCCTTCATAGTCTTGGGCATTTCATAGTCATCGGGGGATGGAACATAATTAGGACTTCGTTTTTTTCCGCGACCATCAGTTGGAATTATTTCCCCTGTTTCTTCGTTTAGCCTGCCTATAAGAGTTCTCTTTGAACGGGATTGTTTCTTTTCTTTGTCCCAAAAAGATTTGCATTCATAGACATATGTGATTCCGGATCTTTTATCTTTTTGATGAATGATAGACATGATATCACCTCCTATATCGCCATGTATACAGTATAACACATGACGATATATAAAACAATAAAAAAAATGCCAAAAAACATAGAAAAAATCTAGTTTTTTGGCATTTGATACAACTGTGAAATAATGGTTA
>NZ_FOXO01000069.1 GCF_900115735.1 Butyrivibrio proteoclasticus | reverse complement strand
GAGAAGTTGGGATTTGAGAAGTTTGGTACATTCCCTGATAACATGAAATATGCTGATAGATCCTATATGGATGCATATTGGATGATGAAGAAACTTTGAGAAATGGCGGAAGGTGAAGTGGACCGCATATTTGATGCAAAATACAAGTATCGTGAACTAGAAAATGAAGATGGAAGTTATATCATAACAGTGTATGGTGATGCGCCTTTTCCAGACAACATTGAAGGACATTAAAAATATAACTTTCAGAATAATACTCTAACAGTATAAAAGGGGGAGGCAATGACTTATACAGAGATATTTCAAGAAATAATTTCAATTATGAAAGAAGATTCCGCTACCTGTAAGGATTTTGGAGCAGGAGATTATCAGGTATTCCAAAGTAAGATTTCAGATGACATGGAACGTATGGAGTTCCTTCATGTTGTCCAGGAGTATCTGGCAACTTTTGGACTGGAGGGACATCTGGACTTTGTAGATGCGACGCTGGGATCAATAGGTTTTTCGGTGATGAGGCTAGGCGATGAGCTGTACGTAACAAAGGCAAATGCTGATACGGGTCTTGTTCCAGGAGATAGAATTATTGCAGTTGACGGTGAATCAATAACAGCTATTGCGCATAAAGAAAGCCGGATACTTATGGAGAAGTCTGTTGAACGCCAGGGTATGATGTGGCCAACCGTACTGAAGTTTTATAAGCTTGTTACTGTCGTTCATCAGGACGGTACAAGAGAAGGAGTTTCCATTATCCATGACTCTAAAGGAAAAGACGAAGCCAAGTATTCCTTCAAAGAATATCAGGACAATACGCTTTATCTCAGGTTGAATGATTTTGCGGATCTGGATGCAATCAATCAGCTGTATACCGATTGTAAGAACGCTCTTGATAACTGTAAAAAACTCATTGTAGATGTTCGGGGAAACGGAGGAGGCGCAGATTCTGCGTTTGTGCCACTTTTGGAGTATTGTTTCCCTGAGGGAAAAGAAATTACTGATTATTACAAAGCTGAGTATCCAATTGAAGTCAATTATTCCTTGAGAAATTGCAAGGACCGAATTAAGCTTCTGAGAGATATGTTGGGTGAAAATCCACCTGAAGACATGGCGCCGATGCTTGATAAAATGGTAGTTGATAATACCGAGAACATGGGAAAAGGTTTTATAGAAAGCGAAGATGAGTTTATGGACGGAATAACCGGTAGAGCTTATCCTGAAAGGGTGTTTATCATCACTGACGAAAGATGCGCATCTTCCGGAGATGCCTTCGTCGAAGTAATGTCTTTTTCTCCTAAAGTAACAGTAGTAGGAAGACCAACCATGGGTATTACCGATTATTCAAACTGCTCTGTGGTTCGGTTTGATGACTTTGGCCTGATTTATCCTACTTCAAGGGATAAACGCATCGATGGCGGAAAGGGACTGGCTCACAAAGGTGTTCCTGTAGATAAATATATAGCGTGGTCTCCTGAGAGTATATACAAAGATGTTGAATTGGACTATTGCCTTGAGTGCAAATGAGTATCTAGGGGTGTGTTATCAATTGATTTAATTTCAGGATTATGTACAACTTGAGCTGGTGTAAAACTGCCTCTATCTAAGAGGTTTCATTTAGTGGCAGTTCAATTTTAGGTTGTGGTTCTGCCT
>NZ_FOXO01000074.1 GCF_900115735.1 Butyrivibrio proteoclasticus | reverse complement strand
TTTCCCACTTATCAAGATTAAATTGACCATCAATAAATACTGACTGAAAGCCAATTGAGGTGTCGACGATTCTCATTTTTGCTATTGCCCCCAAACTGCGATTTACAGAACTATTAGGCGGAGCATAACGCCACCTAACAGTGCTTTCGTTTCGATAAACACATTTATCTTATAATTCTTCCATTAGTTTAACCGCAGTAATAATCATATTTGAACGGACATTCATTTGATGATTCCAATTCCGCGTGTCCCATTTTTCGCCGCTCACATCATCACCTGCATAAAGTAATTGAGCTAAATGAATATCATAATACTTAGATACCGCAAAAAACGCTGCTGTTTCCATTTCAACCGTTATACATCCCTCATTTCTTCTTAGCTCAATCATTTCGGGGGTTTCTCTGTACATAGCGTCTGTTGTCCATGTTTTCCCTGTTGTATAAGGTATCCCTAATTTTTCCAACCCAGAAATAACATAATCTGTAGTTTCTTTATGACATTCCACTTCACGGGAAGGTTCTAAATAATGATAAGACGTTCCCTCATCTCTAACAGCAGCAACAGGAACAATTATCTCCCCTACTTTAGATCCTTTTTTAATAGAGCCTGCACCACCACATATAATGAATTTTTCACATCCCATAGCGTATAATTCTTCGATTGTCCCAGCCGCACCGGGAGCTGTACAAAAGGGCATGGTAATACAAATTCTATCCTTAGATTTGTTGTATTCGTAAATAGGAATGTCTAAAACCTCAGAATGAAGATACCCAATTACAGGGAGTTTTTCATCTTCAACAAACTGCTCCAGTTCTTTCCTAAAAAATGTAATGACACATTTAGATGGAAGCGTCTTTTCCAAAAAATCTGTAGGTTTAATTATTGGGCTTATGCTTGTATCGAACTCACAAACAGGATATTTGTTCTTAATTATCATTTTTAACCTTTCCTTCAAACTGCCGATTTGTCTTAGTCGATAATACTGGAAGTATAATCGACTATCGATATCTAATCTTCTTTCAACTGTTCCATGAGCTCTGGAATGTCATATTTCAGTGTTTCATACACAATTTCAAGATCCACATTCCCATAATCATGAACTATACGATTTCTGAGACCTGACATTTCATCCCATGGAAGACCAGGCTTTCCGTTCTTGTATTCTGCCGATAGTTTCTTAGCATTTTCAGAAATCTGAATCATTCTAAAGAGCATAGAATCCAGCAAAACCTCGTTTTCATTGAGTTCCTGTAAATCCACATCCTTCATATGAATTACAATAAAGGTAATATCTTTTTTTATCTTCTCCAGATGAACTACCTCACCGACTCCACGTCAGAAAGGGTTTCTGTTATGCCGCAGAGCGGCATGAACCTGCACGATGCTCTATGCATCCTGCAGAACAGGGCATGTCCACTATGCCCCTATCCCAT
>NZ_FOXO01000075.1 GCF_900115735.1 Butyrivibrio proteoclasticus | reverse complement strand
TTCTTTGTGGAGGCGTTTTTATACTGCTCCTGCTTAAGGTCTCTGATCATCTGCCTCATCTGCTGGGATATGGAGGGCTTATCATCCGTCATCTTGTCTGTAAACTTTGAAAGAGGCGAGGCTGCATCACTATTTCCGGGCATGAAAGGCAGAGCACTTCCGGCAGATTTATTCCGGATGCCTTGTCCCACTAAAGGAGCCTTCTGAAAATATGAACCATATGGACTTTGTGTATTAAACGATATATTCATTATCGTTCCTCCACTCAGTAAACGTTATCCCTTGAAGTCCACCCTTGTACCAACTGCTCTTTCGGTATCTGTCATTACTCTTGAAGCTGCATTGTTATAAGAATAGGTCTGTACCTTGGAAAGAAGATCATCCAGGGAATTAGCCTCTATTATTTCGAACTCTTCTTCCTCATAAATGTCCGTATCATCTTTGTCTTTTGCCTTTTCAGCCTTACTGTCTTTTGCCTTATTTATGCGGTCTTCCTGAGCTTTTTTCTCAGCTTTCTTCTTTTCCTTTATCTTCTGTTCTTTCTTCTCAGCAGCCTTCTTCTCTATACGCTTTTTCTGAAGATCCTGAGATTTACCAACCGTGGCAAAGAAGCTCTCTTTTCCATTAGAATCCACTGACATGCCAAAATTCTTAACATTGGACCCACTGCTGGAAAGTCCCATCTTAGCCTGCATCATCTTACTCTGAGATGAAGCGATGATTCCCTCATATTTCTTACGGAATGACTCATCGGTAGCCATACGCTCAAGCTTCTCTTCATCGATCAGAACAACCATCTTGTTAGCATTGCCATATGCGGCAGCGTTCTGCTGAACCTGAGCCTTCATATCCTTGCTCACTGTGATAAACTCCATTCCATGGAACTTGGACTGAAGCTTACCAAGATAATCTTTGGCCTTGTCAGACAGCTGGACATCACCAATAGTCATGCCATATTCTGTCTTGGTTGGTACAAGAGATGATTTTGTATCGATAGGAGACCAGCCTTTTGTTTCCACCTTTGTCTGCGATCCCTTAGCGGCTGCGGCCTGATCGCTTTTAGCTGCACTCTGTGCTTTAGTGTCATTATTCACTGTGCTTTTGCTATATGCCTGTGAAGTCTGCTGATAAGCTGATACGCCATATAAACCTGCCATGTTAATCCCTCCATTTCTGCTTCCAAAGAATCCGGAAGTACCTTTCTCAGATCTGACTGTCTATTGATGTTCCTTTTATATCATTTGATAAAAGACTGAGTCTGTTAAGTATATTGGTAATCTCTGTATTCACCGCATTCT